>NZ_CP064356.1:2825000-3125000 GCF_018141545.1 Miltoncostaea oceani
CGGCCCCGCGGGCCTGCGCGCGTCCCGTCTACGTGACGGCCCGCAGCGTCGGCGGCAACTGGCTCCTCCCCACGGGCAGGGGGCTGGCGCCGGGGAGCTGGCGCGTCTGGAGCCGCGCGACGGACGGCGCCGGCAACCGCGAGGCACGCGGCCTGTCGCGCATCAACACCGGGGCCTTCCGGGTCGCCCCGGCCCGCCGGTGAGGCGCGCCGGACCGGTCGTCCTCGCCGTCGCCGCGGTCGCCGTGGCCGCCCCCCACGCGGGGGCGGCCACCGCCGACGACCGCGCGGCCGCGCGGGCGGCGAGCTGGCTCGCGGCGAACGCGACGGGCGCCCCCGGCGGTCAGCAGGCCGACGTGATCGTCGCCCTCCGGGCCCAGGGACGCACGCCGGCCGCGCTGCGGCCGCGCCTGCGCGCCCTCGGCCGGGTGGCGCCGTCGTACGCCCGCACCGCGGGCGGCGCCGCCAAGGTGGTGATGGCCTCCGTCGCCGCCGGCGGCGATCCCCGCCGCCTCGGCGGCGTCGACTACGTCCGCCGGGTCACGACCCGCTACGCATCGGGTCGCTACGGCGCAACGGCGTACGACCAGGCGCTGTCGATGCTGGCGCTGTCGGCGGCGTCGGTACCGGTGCCCCGCGACGCCGTCCGGGCGACCCTCGCCGCCCGCGGCGCCGGCGGGTGGGACTTCTCCCTCGCGCGGCGGAGGGACTCGGTCGACGCCACCGCGGCGGTGATCGAGGGCCTGCGGGCCGCGGGCCTGCCGGCGTCCGACCCCGGCCTGCGGGCCGCGGCCGCCTGGATGACGGCGCAGCGGGCGCCCGACGGCGGGTACGCCACCGCCGGCGGCGGACGACCCGCCGACGCCAACTCGACGGCGGGCGCGATCCGGGCGCTCCGGGCCCTCGGGCGCACCCCGCCGGCGTCGACCCGCGCCGCGCTGCGGCGGCTGCAGGCGCCCGACGGGGGGGTCCGCGCGACCCGCGCCGTCGCCGGCAGCCGCCTGATCGCGACGACCGACGCGCTCATCGCGTTCTCGGGGCGGTACCTGCCGTTGCGGTGACAGCGCGTTCACATCGTGGCCCTGCGGGCATGAGAGGATCACCACGATGTCGACGCGACTCCACTTCCAGGCAGAGATGGAGCACTTCCGCACCGGGCTCGTCGAGATGGCGAGCCTGGTGCTGTCGCAGGTCGAGCGCGGGGTGGCCGCCTGGGAGGACGTCGACGTCGCCGCCGCGGCCGACGTCATCGCCACCGACGACCAGGTCGACGCGCGGTGCGCCGAGCTCGACCAGAAGGTCTTCAGCCTGCAGCTGCTGGAGGCGCCCGTCGCGGGCGACCAGCGGCTGCTGCACGTCGGGCTGATCGCCGTGATCGCGCTCGAGCGGGTCGGCGACCTCGCCGTGGCGATCGCGGAGGCCGCGACGTCGGTGCGCCCGGAGGGCGCCGTCCCCGAGGTGCAGGCGCTGATCTCGCGGATGAGCGCCCGGTCGGTCGACACGCTCGCGCGGGCGGTGCAGGCCATCGCCCGGGGCGACGCGGAGCTCGGTGAGCAGGCGGCCGTGGAGGCCGCCGTCGTGCGTCAGATGCTCGGGGAGGTGGTCGCGAGCACCGCGGCCGCGCCCGACGAGCCGGAGACGCGGGTCTGGTCGGCCGCGGCGGTGCTCGTGGGCCGCCACCTCGAGCGGGTCGCGAACAACGGCGCCGAGCTCGGCGGCCGTGTCCGGTTCCTGGTCAGCGGAGAGGCCTTCACCCGCGCGACCTGAGCGGGGGCGCGGGCGCCCCCCTGGCGGTCAGTCGCCCTCGGGCTCGCGCGTCGCCGCCGGGGCCGGCTCCCTGGTGCCGCCGTCCTCGTCGGTCTCCGTCGCGGAACGCTCGGCGCGCTCGAGCGACTCGAGGGCCTCGAGCGCTGACTGGTCCGCCGACATCGTCCGGATGCTGTTCCGCCGCTGCCGCTTTGCCTTTGCCATCCCCACCTCCCGGGTCCGCCCGAAGTCTACCGGGCCGCACAAACGCCCCGGCCGCGGGCGACGTCAGATGCCGCCCTCGGCGAGCGCCCGCACGAGGCCGGCGTCGGCGGGCGGGAACGACAGGGCGGGGAGGTCCTCGCGGCGGACCCACCGGAACTGGACGCTGCCGTGCGGCCGGGGCCGCTGACCGCCGGCCCAGGGACAACGGAAAAAGCGCAGCTCGAGCGGGCCCGCGCGGGCGGTCCAGACGCGGGGGCCGACCTCGAGCTCGACGCCGAGCTCCTCGCGCAGCTCGCGGCGGAGCGCCTGCTCGTCCCCCTCGCCGCGCTCGCGCTTGCCGCCGGGGAACTCCCACCGGCCGGGCTGCCCGACCCCGGGTCCGCGCTGACTGACGAGGATCCGCCCGCCCCGTTCGATGACCGCGGCGACGACCACCTGCTGGCCCCTCATCGGGCGCGCACCAGCACCGGGCCGCGGGCGCCGGCGAGGCCCTCGGCCACGAGGCTCGCGGCGGCCTCGGGGTCGCGGGCCGCGTCGACCTCACCACGGTCGGCCAGCTCCCGCAGCAACGCGCCGCGGCGCTGGCGCATCGACCCCTCGTAGCGCCCCTGGGGCCGCCGGGCGGGGGTGAGGGCGACGGCCGTGCCGCCGTCCGCGGCGGGGCAGCCGTCGCGCAGGGGGCAGCCCGATCCGCAGCGGGGCGCCCGGGCGGTGCACCAGATGCGCCCGAGGTCCATGATCGCCTGGCCCGCCTCCCACCCGCGGCCGGGCGCGCCCGGCCAGCCGCCGGGGAAGCGGCGGGCGACGACCCGCGCCGCGTTGGTGTCGACCGGCAGCACGTCCTCGCCGTCGGCGAAGCAGCGGATCGCGGCGGCGGTGTAGGGCCCGACGCCGGGGAGGTCGGTGAGCCGGTCGGGCCACCCGTCCACGGCGACGACGCGGGCGGCGGCGTGGAGGTTGCGGGCCCGCCGCGGGTACCCGAGCCCCTGCCATTCGGCGAGGACGTCGCCGAGCTCCGCGCGGGCCATGTCGGCGGGGGTCGGCCAGCGGGCGGTGAACCGCGCGTAGTAGGGCAGCACCCGCGCGACGGGCGTCGCCTGCAGCTGTGCCTCGGCGACGAGCACCAGCCACCGGTCCCGCGTGCGGCGCCACGGCAGGTCCGCGCCCTCGCGCCCGAACCACTCGACGAGGCGCACGACCGCCTCCGCGTGTGCGCCACCCGGCCGGATCACGGTGTCAGTGTCTCACGGCTCCCCGGTGTCGGCCCGCGGGACCACGACGCGGTGCGGGCCGCCGGGGCCCCGCTCCCACCGGACGATGACCGGGGCGTGCGCCGTCTGGCGCCCGGCGTCGTCGACGGCGAACGGACCGATCAGCGTGTGGGTGCGCAACGCGCGGGCCGCGTCCCACAGGGCGTCGGGGGCGGTCGAGCCGGCACGGGCGACGGCCTCCTCCGCGACGAGGCCGGCGGCGAGGGCCTGCGCCGCCGGGTAGTCGCAGCCCGGCGGCAGGGCGACGGGCCCGGGCGTGCCGTCCCACTGGACGGGTCCGAGCCAGCCGACGACGGCGTCCCCGAGCGCCCTGCCCGCCTCGGCGACCCCGCAGGCGACGAGGGCCGCGGCGATCCCCGACCCGGCGAGGGCGCGGCCGAGCGCGAGGTCGTCCTCGAGCCGGCCGCCCCCGACGACCCACGCGGCCCCCGCCCCGGCGGCGGCGCGGACGGCGGCGCCCGGGTCCCCGGGGTCGAGGGCGACGTCGGCGACCGGGGCGACGCCGGCGGCGGCGAACGCCGCGGCGGCGCCCTCGGCGACCTCCGCGCCGAAGCCCCCGGGCGCGCGGACGATGGCGACGCGGGGCGCGGGGCCGAGGACCGCGGGCAGACCGCGCCAGTAGGAGCGCGCCGGCCCGAGAACGTCGACGAGGCGCGCCGCCCTCCGCGGGACGGCCGCCGCCCCGTGGTTCCAGACGACCTCGGGCCGACCGTCCATCGCCTCGGCGACGGCCCGCCCGGCGCCGCTGCCGTAGGGGCCGAACAGCAGGTCCGCCGACCCGGCGAGGCCGGCGCAGAGGCGTGCGCTCCGCGCGGGGTCGCTGCCGTCGTCCTCGATGCGCAGGCGGACGCCCCGGTCGCGGGCCCAGGCGTCGAGCCCGGCGCCCGCCTGGGAGCCGAGCGGGCCGAAGCGGCCGCTCAGCGAGAGCGCGGCCGCGGCCCGCAGGGCCATCAGCCGGCCGTCACGCCGTCATCGCCTCGTCGGCGGGTCGCGCGGTCGCCGCGATCCGGTCGACGGCGCGGCCGACGTGCTCGAGCGCCCGGGCGGTCCGCCACCCCGGCCGCAGGGTGAGCGCGTCGGCGCCGTCGCGCAGGCGCTCCTCGACGAGGGACGCCTCGTCGAGGGCGTCGGCGGCGAGGAGGGGGGCGGGTGGGCGGGCGTGGCGCCGCAGCCGGGCGAGGCCGTCGCGCACCGGCGTGGTCCACGCCGCGGCGTCGACGACGGCCCGATGGCGGATCACGCCGCCCGCGACGAAGAAGACCTCGGCGGCCCCGTCGGGGCCGGAGGGCTCCACGATGACGCCCGACCGCGTCGTCGCGCGTCGCGCGCGCGCGAGGGCGGCGAGCAGCGCGAGCACGGCGCGCGGCCCGTCGGGCCCCTCCCCCCGCTCGACGTACACGGCCCCGGACGCCACGGCCGCGCCGAGGCGGCAGCCGAGGCCCCCGAGCGCGACGGGGTCCCCCGCGAGCACGGCGCCGAGGTCGCGCACCGACATCTCCCGGAGGCCGGGGTCGGCGTCGCGCAACGGGTAGAGGACCTCGAGGCAGGCGACGGCCTCGCGGGCCATCCGCTGGGAGCGGAACGGGCCGAAGTAGCCGGCCCCGTCGTCGCGGACCGCGGCGGCGAGGTGCAGCCGGGGCTCCGGGCCCCCGACGAGGCGCAGGTACCGGCCGGCGCCGCCGGTGCCACGCCGGTTGCACGGCGGCTGCAGGTCCTTGATCAGCCGGTTCTCGCGCAGCAGAGCCGCGAACTCCGACCCGCAGGTCTCGTGGTCGATCACCTCGAGGCGCTCCAGCGCCCGGCCGATGAGCCGGCCGTGCTTGCCCCCGGGCCCGAAGTACGCCCGCACCCGCCGCCGGAGGTTCCCCGCCTTGCCGACGTAGAGGACGTCGCCGTTGCGGTCGCGCATGAGGTACACGCCGGGCGTGGAGGGCAGGTCCTCCGCGAGGGCGAGCTTGTGGGAGTGGCGCATGCCGCCGAGGCCGGCGTACGCGACGGCGCGCTCGAGGGTGACGACGCCGCGCTCGGCGAGCATCCCGATGAGCACCACTAGCACCTCGGCGGTCGCCTCCGCGTCGGGCAGGGCGCGGTGGTTGGGGCGGACGGTCGTCTGCGCCCACTCGGCGAGGGTCGCGAGGTCGTGGCGCCCCGCGCGTCCCGCGAGGAGGCGGCGGGCGAGGATGAGGGTGTCGAGCCAGGGCTGCGTGAAGTAGCGGCCCGTGAGCCGCCGCCGCTCGTAGTTGAGGAACCGCAGGTCGAACGGGGCGTTGTGGGCGACGAGGACGTCCTGGCCGGCGAACTCCACGAAGCCGGGGAGCGCCCGCGCGATGTCGGGGTGGCCGCGGACCATGCGGTCGTCGATCCCCGTCAGGTCGGTCACGACGGGCGGGATCGGCCGGCCCGGGTCGACGAGGCTGCTGAAGCGCTCCTCGATCCGCAGGGCGCGGACGCGGACCGCCCCGATCTCGGTGACCTTCGACCGCCCCGGCGACCCGCCGGTCGTCTCGAGGTCGACGACGCAGAACGTCGCCTCGGAGAGCTCGGTGTCCGACCAGTCGGGTGGTGCGAGGCCGACGAGGTCGCGCCCGAGCCACGCCAGGCGGGCGTCGCCCTCGACGATCTCGGCGACGAGCTTGCGCTGCAGGAACTCGGGGCACCGCCGCAGGCGCAGGAGCTGGGAGGCGACGTGGCCCACCTCCAGCGGCCGGCCCCTCCGCGCGAGGAGCGCGCAGAGGCGGTCGGGCATCGAGTCGCCACCCTCGGCGCCGGGTTGGGGTGCGGGGAGCGGGAGGTGGAGTTGGGTGGCGGGGAGCACCGGCGATCGACTCTAACGCCGGGGTCCGCCGTCATCCCCCGGCGCTACGGAGCCGGGAGATCCCCCGGGGAGAAGGGGACGGAGAAGTCGAACTGCGACCCCGTCGGCACGGGGGTGCCGCCCTCCACCCGCACCAGGACGCGCGGCGCGCCGGAGGCGGCGGCCGCGGTGCGCACCAGGGGTCCCACGATCGCGAGCTCGGCGGCGGCGCCCCCCGGCGGGTAGCCGGACGTGAACGCGCCGCTCAGGTCGACCGTCGCGAGGGCGCCGTCGGACGACGCGCCGAGCACGCGGGTGCCGGCCGGCAGGGCGGGCAGCAGCGCCGGGTCGGTGGGTCCCGCGGCGAGGGCATCGAGGGCGGCGCGGAGCCGGTCGTCCCCGGCGGGCACCGCCCGCCGCTCGGTGCGCAGGCGCCCGTCGGCGTCGGCGAACCAGAGGGTCACCGTCACCGTCGCCGGGGCGGTCGCGGCCGCCGTGGACGTCGCGTCCGCGGGGCCCGTCGCGGTCGTCCCCGCGTCGTCGGCGTCGCCCCCGCACCCGGCAGCGGCCGCCGCCACGAGCGCCAGGGTCGCCACCACCGTCGTCCACCGCTGCGGAACCCTCATCGAAACGCCCCTCCCGGTCGCCCTTCCCCCGAACGGGGGATCCTCACCCCGCGCCCTTTCCGCAGGTCCGGGCACCGGTGTAGTCTGCCCCCGCCGGCGGCCTCCGCCGCCGGTGGGACTCCGACATGGCGGGACGCGTACCTCCTTCGATGATGACGGGCCGTAACACCACTGGGCTCCGGTCGGCGCGATGGATGGTCCTCGCCGTGATCGCCCTGGTGGCCGCCCTCGCCCTCCCGTCCCTGGCGTTCGGCCAGGCCGCGGTGGCCGAGCCGACCGCCGCGAGCACCCCGAGCTCCACGGAGCAGACGCCCGCGCCGTCGGACGACTCCACGGAGCCGGCCCCCGCCGACGACCCGTCGCCGGTGGACCAGGCGCCCGTCGAGGAGCAGCCGGGGACGCCGGTCGATGAGTCGCCCGCGACGGACGGCGGATCGACCGAGGCCCCCGCCCCGCCGCCGAGCGAGCAGCCCGGTGACGCCGTCACCCCGCCCGCTCCCGCCGGCGAGGTCGTCCCGACGCCCGAGGTGGCCACCCCGGCCCCCCCGCCGGGTGTCGCGCCGCTCCCCGTCACCCCCGACGCGCCGCGCCTCGGCGACGCCATCCGCGTCGCCCCGGTCGTCGTCGCGCCGCTCGCGCCGCCCTCGACGCCGCCGAGCGTCCTCGCGCCGACCTCGGTCGACGCGTCGCCGCCCGACGCCCCCGTCGCGGCCCCGGCCGCCTCCGCCGCCGAGCCGCCCGCGCCCGTCGCGGTCGCTCCCCCGACGGACCCGTTCGTGACGTACCCGATGGCCCCCGCGCTCGACCCGAACGCCGCGGGCCCCGCCGGCAACGGCCTCCCGACGGTCGACGCGTCGTCGTTCGACGACTCGCCCACCGTCGAGCCCACCGCCTTCGTTACGCGGCTGGTCGCCCCCGAGGGCAGCGTGCCCTCCGGTGCGAGCCTGCTCGAGGTGCTTGCCGGCTACGTCCTCCCCGGCTCGGGCGCCCCGCCCGCGTCGAGCATCGTCTTCCTCATCCTGCTGGGCACCCTCCTGCTCGCGGCCTACGCGCCGCGTCCGCAGCTGTCCGAGCGCGTGTACCTGCTCGGCCTCCTCGGTCCCCGCAGCGGCCACGGCATGGCGGTCCGCCGGCCCGGCTAGTTCGGCCCCCGACCCGGTCGAGGTGCGTCCTCGACAGGGTCGATCCGCGTCCCGCGCCCCCCGCCCGATGCGGGGACCGCGCAGAAACTCTCGCGATATGGGGTACGAACAGATGCACCACCAGACCCAGATCCTGGTCCTCGGCTCCGACGGGGCCGGCCGCTCCGCCCTCGAGGAGACCCTCACCCGGCTCGGCTACGTCGTGCTCGGCAGCGAGGCCTCGATGGACGAGACCCCGCCCGCCTCGGGCGACATCGTGATGCTCGACCTCCGCGGCGACGACGCCGACTGGCGCCAGCTCGCCGACGGCCTGCACGCCGACGACCGGCCGATGATGATCATCTCCGAGCGCCCCCGGCGCCTGGTGCGCTCCCTCTCGGGCCGCGCCGCCTGCACGATGGTGATGACCGGCGCCGAGTCCGACGCCGGCTACCGCGTCGCGCTGTCGGTGTGCTCCGCGCTCCGCCAGAACGAGGAGGCGCGTCGCTCGCGTCGTGGGATCCGCGTCGCGGCACTGTGAGGGGCGTCGAGGTCCGGACCTCGACTGACGGACTGCTGTGCCGACGGGCTCGGTGCGCACGTCGCAGGGATGCGGCGGACGGACCAGGAGGAGCGTCCCGCTCCGAGCCCGTCGGTGGAGGAGGGACGACGCGGGGAACCCGCCCCGCGTGATCGACGGAGCGGGTCACCCGCTCCCCCCGATCGACGGAGGCGCCCCGCCGGCGTGAACACCCCGCCGGCGCGGACGAGGAGCCCGCGCGGCCCCCGTCCCCCGTGGCGCTTCGACCGCTCTGACGACGTCGCCCCGGGGTGATCGGGCGACGGTCCCCGGCGCCCCCGCGCCGTCCATGGCGCAATTGGCCGTCGCCCCGAGGTCCATTTGGACCGAGGAGCCGTCTCGGCCCGCCCGGCGGCCACTCGGCCGGGAGGTCGAGGTCCGCTTGGCCGAAGAGCCGAGGTTCACTTGGACCGGGCATCGAGGTCCACTTGGACCGAGAAGCCGACGTCCACTTGGCCAGAGCGCCGAGGTCCACTTGGACCGAGAAGCCGACGTCCACTTGGCCGGAGCGCCGAGGTCCACTTGGACCGAGGAGCCGACGTCCACTTGGCCGGCGGGTCGAGGTCCACTTGGACCGAGGAGCCGAAGTCCAGGTGGCCGAAGAGCCGAGGTCCACTTGGTCGCGGGGTCGAGGTCCACTTGGCCGGAGCATCGAGGTCCACTTGGCCGGCGGGTCGAGGTCCACTTGGCCGGAGCATCGAGGTCCACTTGGACGAGGAGCGATGGTCCAATTGGATCATCGACGGAACCGGGGAGCCGGGGGGACCGACGTAAAGGCAACGCGGGAAGGGCCGTCACGACGTCCCCGGGGATCCGTCCGCGGCGGCTGACTAGACTTGCCGCATGAGCCTCTTCTCCGGCGTCGACGTCGTCTTCTACCAGGTGTGCTCGATGGACAAGGCGGTCGCCTTCTACTCGGGCATCCTCGGCCTCGAGGTGCTCCGGCGGGAGGGCAACGACTGGACCGAGCTGCAGGCCGGCGACACCGTCATCGCCCTGTCGGGGGAGCTCGCGACGCGGCCGCACCAGGGGGGCGCGACGGTCATCCTGCGCACCGACGACGTCGAGGCCGTCGACCGGCACCTCGGGGAGAACGACGTCCAGCGCGGCCGGATCGAGGACATGGGCGGCGCCCGGATGCTCCAGTTCTTCGACCCCGACGGCAACGAGATCGTGGCGATCCAGCCCGACGCATAGCGGGCGGCGGGCGGGGGCGTCGCGTCAGCGACGGGCGGCGGCGACCTCCGCCATGAACGCATCGGGGTCCTCGACCCCGACCCCGATCCGGGCGGTCGTCCACGACAGCGGCGCGCGGACCTTCATCGGCTCCGCCAGCTCCAGCACCACCATCGACCCGGGCGCGCCGACGAAGGCGACCATCCCCTTCGTGATCCTCGCGCCGACACCGCCCCAGAACGGCCAGTCGAACGTGCCGACGCGGTCGATCCGGGCGACGGGGACGTCCGCGCGCCCGTGGAGCCCCATCCGCACCCGCACCTCCCCTCCGCCGACCTCGGCGAACGGGCGGTCCGGTGACAGCGGCAACAGGAACGGCACCGCCCACCACACGCGTCGTATCGGGTAGCTCGTCACGCACCCCGGAGGGTACGCCGTCGGAGCGGTCTATCATCGGACGGAGGGGCACGGACGACGACGGGGGACGACGACGGTGGCCACACGACGCTGGTACGGGCGCGACTCCGGCCTCACCCTGCGCATGGGCCTCACCCTCTTCGGGCTCGGGCTCGTCTACGTCTTCTTCATCGGCGCGCTCATCGCCGCCGGCGTCGGGGCCGTGGTCGTCCTCGTCATCGCCGCCGGCTTCGCGCTGGTGCAGATCCTCTTCGGCGACAAGATCGCCCTCGCCTCCATGGGCGCCCACGTCACCGAACCGCACGAGGCGCCGGAACTGCACGCCATGGTCGAGCGCCTCTGCCAGCTCGCCGACCTCCCGAAGCCCCGCGTCGCGATCGCACGGTCCGAGATCCCCAACGCGTTCGCCGCCGGGCACAGCCGCAAGACGTCCACCGTCTGCGTCACCACCGGCCTCATGGACCGCCTCGAGCCGCGAGAGCTGGAGGGCGTCATCGCCCACGAGCTCTCCCATGTCGCCAACAAGGACGTCATCGTCATGACGGTCGCGGGCTTCCTCGCGACCGTCGCTGGCCTGCTCGTCCGGTTCGGCGTCTACAGCGGGATGATGGGCGGCGGACGCGACCGCAAGGACAACAGCGCCGCCGTGTTCCTCGTCGTCATCCTCGTGTCGATCGTCGTCTACGTCGCGTCGTTCCTGCTGCTCCGCGCCCTGTCGCGGTACCGGGAGTTCGCCGCCGACCGCGGCGCCGCGATCATGACGGGGGCGCCCGCCCAGCTCGCGTCGGCGCTCGGCCGGATCAGCGGGACGATGTCGCGGATCCCCACCGAGGACCTCCGCGCCGCCGAGGGGATGAACGCGTTCTTCATCATCCCCGCCGTCGCGAAGGGCCTGTCGCTGTCGAGCATCATCTCCACCCACCCGCCGGCGGAGAAGCGGATCGCCCGCCTCATGGAGATGCAGGCGCAGCTCGACGCGAACCCCGGCGCGACGCTCTAGGTGGGCCTCTTCGACGTCCTCCGCGGGCAGCGCGCACCGAAGCGCGCCGACCTCGACAACCTCTTCGCCATCGGCGCCGCCGCCATGACCCTCGAGGCGGCGATGGACCTGCGCACCACCGGCCGCGCGGGGGTCTGCTTCAAGAACATCGAGGCGGGGGTGTTCGAGGCCCTCATCCGCGAGACGGAGGAGCTCCTCGCCGCGACGAGCTCCGACGCCGGCACCACCGTCAGCCGCCACGACGACCCCTACGGGTTCTCGTGGGTGGTCATCGACGACCCCGACCTCGAGGACCTCGTCACCACCACCCACGTCGTCAGCCGGTCACTCGAGGAGCGCGGCTTCTCGGAGCAGCTCCTCTGCGCCGTCTTCGGCTTCGACGGCCCCCCCGGCCAGGTCGACCTCGTCTACGGCTACAAGCGGGGGACCTTCTACCCCTTCGCCCCACGGGAGTCGAAGCGCCGCGACAACGCCCTCGAGCTGCGGCTGCAGTCCGCCGTCGGCTCCGAGCTGCCGTTCGAGCCGGAGCTGGAGCGCTGGTACCCCGTCTGGGACGCGCCGGTCGCCCCCACCTGAACGACGGCGGGCCGGACCGGCGCCGCGGCGCTAGTTCGGGATCAGACCCTCGGAGGAGAGCAGCTCGCGCGCGTCCGCGAGCGTCGTGCCGTGGCCGGGGACGATCGCGTCGGACGCGTGGAGGTCGTCGGCCGGCAGCGGCTCGCCGGTCGCGATGACGGTGTCCACCAGCTCCGTCAACGCCGCCGCGAACGCGGCGTCGTCACCCGCGTCGGCGGCCTCCTGGACGCGGTCGTCGATCGCGTGCACCGCGGCGAACGCCGCGTCGTCGAGCTTGTACTGGCCCTCGCCGAGGATGCGGACGATCACGACGCCTTCCCCCCGCCCTCGATCTGGTCGGGGGCCGGCGACGACCCCGCGCCGATCTCGCCGCGGAGGCGCTCCAGCTCGGCGTCCACGCCGCTCGACACCGACAGCTGGTCCAGCTCCCGGTCGATGGAGTCCCGCCCGTCGGTGACGTCGGTCAGGGCGCCGGACTCCAGCAGCTCGTCGATCGCGCCGGCGCGGGCCCGCATCGTCTCGGTCTTCGACTCGGCCCGCTCGATCGCCATGCCGACGTCGGCCATCTCCTCCGACACGCCGCTGAAGGCCTCGCCGATCTTCGTCTGCGCCTCGGCCGCGGTGTACTGGGCCTTGATGGTCTCCTTGCGGGTCCGGAACGCCTCGACCTTCGCCGTCAGCCGCTGCTCGGCGAGCACCAGCTTGTCCTGCTCGGCCTGCAGGGTCGCGCGCTGCTCGTCGATGCTCTGCAGCTGCAGCTGGACGCCCTTCTTGCGCTCCAGGGCGACGCGGGCGAGGTCCTCGCGGTTCGCCCCCAGCGCCTGGCGCGCCTGCCCGTCGAGCTTCTCGACGCTCTGCTCCAGCTTCGCCGCCTGCAGCTCCAGGCGCTTCTTGCTGGTCGCGACGTCGGCGACGCCGCGGCGCACCTTCTGCAGCAGCTCGAGCTGCTTCTCGTAGGAGTAGTCGAGCGTCTCCCGCGGGTCCTCGGCCTTGTCGAGGGCCTTGCTGGCCTTGGCCTTGACGATCGTCGTGAAGCGGCCCATCAGGCCCATCGCGTGGCTCCTCTCGTGCCGTGCGGAACCGGCCGAGGATAGCATCGGCCCGTGTCCGCCCCTCCGCTCACGGGCCTGCGGGTCCTCGACCTCTCCCACAACCTCGCCGGTCCGCTGACCACGATGCACCTCGGGGACCTCGGCGCCGAGGTCGTGAAGGTGGAGCGCCCCGAGGGGGACGAGTGGCGCGAGCACGAGCGCATCCCCGGCCAGCCGGGCCGCGGGCGGCACTACATGCAGGCGAACCGGAACAAGCGGGCCGTCTGCCTCGACCTCCGCCACGAGGGCGCCCGCGCCGCGCTGCACGACCTGATCGCCCGCGCCGACGTGCTCGTCACCAACATGCGCCCCGGCGTCCCGGAGGCGCTCGGCTTCGGGTGGGAGGAGGCCCGCGCCCTCAACCCCGGTCTCGTCTACTGCGAGATCTCGGCGTTCGGGCCGGACGGGCCGCGGGGCGGACGGCGCGGTTACGACCTGATGGCCGAGGCGCTCGCCGGGTTCATGCCGCCGAGCATGGCCCGCGAGGGCGAGGCGCCCGCCGGCTCCCCGATCCCCATCAACGACACCGCCCTCCCCCTCCTCGCCACGACCGGCATCCTCGCCGCCCTCATCGAGCGGGGGCGCACCGGCCGCGGCCAGCGCGTCGAGGCGACCATCCTCGGGTCGGCCGTCGCGTTGAACGCCCACTCCCTGGTGCGCATCGAGGGGCTCCCCGGCCACGGCGTGCCGACGTTCTCACGGGCCTTCTACCGGGCGTACCGCACCGCCGACGGCTGGATCGCCGTCGCCGCCTACGCGGAGCGGCTCGCCCGGCTGCTGTGCGACGTGCTCGGGCACCCCGGGCTCCTCGACGCGCCGCCGTGGGACGACCGCGCCGCGCGGGTCACCCGCGAGCCGGAGCTGGTGGAGCTGCTGGCCCCGGCGTTCCGGGAGCGCACCACCGCCGAGTGGGACGACGTCCTCGCCGCGGCCGGCGTGCCCGCCGCGCCGGTGCGCGAACGCGACGACCTCTTCGACGACCCCCACGCCCGCGCGACGGGCCTCGTCGAGACCGTCGAGGACGACGAGGTCGGCTCCGTGACCATGACCTCCCCCGTCGTGCGCCTCTCGGAGACGCCGGGGGCGATCCGCTTCACCGGACGGCACCTCGGGGCGGACACCCGTGAGGTGCTGCGGGAGCTGGGGCGGTCCGACGCGCAGATCGACGCGCTCGTCGCGGACGGCGCGGCGGTGTGCCGGCCGGCCGCGACGGGGCGGGACGCCTAGCGCAGGTCGAGGACCTCGCGGCTGCGCAGGTGCGTCTGCACCTTGCGCTTCACGCGCTGCAGCGCGTTGTCGACCGTCTTCGGGGTGCAGTCGAGGCGGCCGGCGATCTCCTCGTAGGAGCGGCCCTCGAGGTACATCGTGAGGACGCCGCTCTCGAGGCCGGACAGCGACTCGCCGAGGCAGCCGACGAGGCTGCGCAGCTCCTCGGAGGAGATGACCTGGGAGATCGGGTCGCCGACAGGATCGTCCGGGAGGACCTCGGCGAGGGACATCTCCTGGTCGCCGCTCGCGCCGGCGCGCGTGTGGCTGAACGAGACGTAGGTGTTGAGCGGCGAGTGCTTGTTGCGCGCGGCCGTCTTGATCGCGGTGATGATCTGACGGGTGACGCACAGCTCCGCGAACGAACGGAACGACGCCTCGCGGTCCGTGCGGTAGTCGCGCACGGCCTTGAAGAACCCGATCAGGCCCTCCTGCACGAGGTCCTCGTTCTCGCCCCCGGCCAGGAAGTAGGCGCTGGCCTTCATGCGGACGAAGCCGCGGTACTTCTCGATCAGCCGGTCCATCGCGGCCGCATCACCCGCCCGCGCCCGTGTGATGAGGGCGCGATCCTGAATCTCGATCCAAGGCTGAGGCTTGTGCCCGTCGGGCCGGTCGGCGCGCCCCCGTGATGAGGCTTGAGCTCTTGAGAACGCGATGGTCATGGGCTTTCTCCCTGGTTCAGCCCTCGACCTTCAAGCTGAACTCAAGCGTTTGGATGTGACGAGTTGCGCATTGTTATCGTCCGCACAAAGGCGAGTCAATGCGACATTGCCGCAAATAGCGTCATTTCGGCATGTGCAACGTTGCATACAGCAGGATGGCCGAGGCGACCGAGATGTTGAGCGACGCGACGCGTCCCGCCATCGGGATGGTCGCGAGGTGGTCGCACTCCTCGCGCACCCGGGGACGCAGACCCTCGCCCTCGGCGCCCATCACGAGCAGCACGTCCCGGGGCCACGCGATCGTCCGGTAGTCGCGGCCGCCCTCGGGGTCGGCGCCGATCGCGACCCGTTCGCCGCCGCGCGCGTCGTGCAGGAACCCGACCATGCTCCCCACCCGGGCGATCGCCAGGTGCTCGACCGCGCCCGCCGACGCCTTCGCCACCGTCGGCGTCACGCCGGGGCTGCCGCGGCGGGGGATGACGATGCCCGCCGCCCCCACCCCCTCGGCGACCCGCGCGATCGCCCCGAGGTTGCGGGGGTCCTGCGCGCCGTCGAGGCAGACGACCGGGCCGTCGCCCTCCAGCACGTCGAGCGGGTCGGCGTACGGGTAGGGGTCGGTCGTCGCGACGACGCCCTGGTGGTCCGACGACCCGGCGAGGCGCCCGAGCTCGTCGCGGGTGCGGGTGACCACCGGCACGCCGGCGAGCCACGGCTCGTCCGCGAGCGTCGCGAGGACGGCGACCTCGTGCAGCGGGCGCCGGCCCGCGGCGATCAGCTCGCGGACCGGGTTGCGGCCGTAGACCCTCTCGGGGCCGTCGTCGCGGCCCCGGGCGCTCATGCCGGCTCGACCCGGGGGCCGTCGGCGGTGTCGGTGATCTCGAAGCCGAGCGCGCGGACGCGGTCGCGCAGGGCGTCCGCGCGGGCGAAGTCGCGCGCCGTCCGGGCCTCCTGGCGCTCGTGGGCGAGGGCCATGACCTCGTCGGGCACGGCGTCGGCCGGGCCGGGGTCGATGCCGGCGATCCCGAGGACGTCGAGCAGCTCGATGAGCTCGCGGCGCGCCTCGCGGAGCTGGGCGGCGCCGGCGGTGCCCGCCGCGACCGCCCGGTTCGTCCCGCGGACCATCTCGAACAGGGCCGCGAAGGCCTCGGGGGTGGAGAAGTCGTCCTCCAACGCCCGGAAGAACTGGTCGCGCCCCTCGACGATGGTGCGCGACAGGTCGGCGTCGTGGCTGTCCTCGGAGCCGCCCGCGATGGCGCGGTCCAGCGTGCGCAGCGCGTTCGCGAGGCGGGCGAGCGCACCCTCGGCCTCGGCCATCCGCTCCTCCGAGAAGGGCAGGCGCGAGCGGTAGTGGCTCGTGAGGAAGTACGCGATGACGACCTCGGCCGGCCAGCGGTCGAGCACGTCGGAGAGCGGGGCGATGTTGCCGAGGCTCTTGCTCATCTTCTCGTCGCCGAGCTCGAGCATCTCGTTGTGCATCCAGATCTGCGCCATCGGCCCGTCGTGGGCGCCCTCGGACTGGGCGATCTCGTTCTCGTGGTGCGGGAAGACGAGGTCGATCCCGCCGCCGTGGACCTCGAAGCCGTGTCCGAGCGCCTCCTCGGCCATCGCGGAGCACTCGATGTGCCAGCCGGGCCGCCCCGGGCCCCACGGCGAGTCCCACCAGGTGTCCTCGTCGGGCTTGCGGCCCTTCCAGAGGGCGAAGTCGAGGGGCGACTCCTTGCCGGCGCCCGGCTCGGTGGAGATGACGTCGTCGAGGTTGCGGCCCGACAGGCGCCCGTAGCCGGGGAAGCGGGCGACGCGGTAGTAGACGTCGCCCTCGGCGGCGTACGCCAGCCCGCGGTCCACGAGGGTGGCGATCATGTCGATGATGGCGGGCACCGACTCGGTGACGCGCGGCTCGGCGTCGGGGCGCCCCAGCCCGAGGCGGTCGGTGTCGGCGATGTAGGCGTCGGAGTAGCGCGCGGCGAGCTCGCTGCTCGGCACGCCCTCGGCCCGCGCCGCGTCGTAGATCTTGTCGTTGACGTCCGTCAGGTTCGACACGAGCTTCACCCTCACGCCGCTGCGGGCGAGGAAGCGCTTCAGCACCGAGAAGACGACGAAGGGCCGGGCGTTGCCGATGTGGATGCGACCGTAGACCGTCGGCCCGCAGACGTAGATGCGGACGGTCCCGTCGGGGCCGGGCACGAGCTCCTCGCGCCGCTTGGTGAGCGTCGAGTGCAGGCGGACCGTCATCGCTGCTCCAGCAGGGCGACGGCGGTGCAGGCGACGCCCTCTCCCCGTCCGAGCGCCCCGAGGCCGTCGGTGGTCGTGGCGTGCACCGTGACCGGCGCCCCGGCGATCGCGCTCATGGCCCGCTCCATCTCCTCGCGGTACGGGGCCAGCCGCGGGCGCTCGCAGACCGCGACGGCGTGGGCGTTCACGACGGTGAAGCCGGCGGCGGCGACGCGGTCCAGCACGACGCGCAGCAGGCTCTCGCCGGAGGCGCCCTCCCACTCGGGCGCGCCGGGCGGGAAGACGGCGCCGATGTCCGGCTGGCCGGAGGCCGCGAGCAGCGCGTCGCAGACGGCGTGGGCGATCGCGTCGCCGTCGGAGTGGCCGACGAGCCCCTCGTCGTGGGCGACGTGGACCGTCCCCAGCATCAGGGGGCGGCCCGGCCCGAAGCGGTGGGCGTCCACGCCCGTGCCGACCCTCATGCCCACCGCAGCTCCACCTGCGAGGGCTCGCGGCCGGCGAAGCGGGTGATCGTCTCGTAGCCGGCGCCGCGCAGGGCCGCCACCGCCGTCGGGTAGTCGCGGGCGACGTCCTCCGGCGAGTGGGCGTCGCTCGACAGGGTGACCGGGACGCCGGCGCGCCGGAACCGCGCGAGGAGCGACGGCTCGGGGTAGAGCTCGCCCACCGGCTTGCGCAGGCCCGCCGACGAGCACTCCACGGCGACGCCGGTCTCGGCGATGGCGGCGACGGCGTCGTCGAGCAGGTTGTCCATGTCGGGGGGGATCCGCCGCCCGAACACCTTCGGCAGGTCGGGATGGGACATCACGTCGTAGAGCCCCGAACGCGCCGCGGCGACGAGCTCCTCGAGGTACCGCGACCAGAGCTCCGCCACGGGGAGGCGGCGGTCGCGGTCGGGGTCGGTGGGGTCGTCGATGGCGTGTCCGTCGAGGAAGTGGACCGACCCGAGCACGACGTCGAAGGGGCGTCCGTCGAGGAACGCGCCGATCTCGTCGCGGCGGTCGGCGAGCCAGTCCATCTCGATGCCGACGAGCACGGGGAGACCCGACGCGCGGGCGGCCGTGACCGCGTCGACGTAGGCGTCGACGTCCTCGGTCGACTCCTGCCGCCAGAAGTCGTTCGCGAGCCAGTCACGCGCCGCGGCGAAGCGGTAGACGTGCTCGGTGACGGCGATCTCCCCCACGCCCCGCGACCGGGCCCGCGCGACGTAGCGCCCGATCCAGCCGGCGGAGAGGTGGCCGCCGTCGGCGTCCCACCGCGGGGCGGCCGCTGCGCGGGGGCCGACGCCGTCCGGCTGCAGGTGCATGTGGTAGTCCGTGAGCACGGTCGGTGATCCTACTCGCGGGCACGGGCGGCCAGGACGGCCTCCGCCAGGGCGCGATCCGCGGGGGTCGTGACCTTCAGGTTCGGGCCGCCGCTCTCGACGAGCCGCACCCTGCCGCCCGCCGCCTCGACCATCGACGCGCAGTCGGTGGCGGCACCCAGCGCGCCCTCCGCCGCGGCCCGGTCGACGGCGCCGCGGAGCACGTTTGCGGCGAACGCCTGGGGCGTCTGCGCGCCCCACAGGCCCTGCCGCGGGAGGGTGGCGTCGATGACCCCGCCCTCCCCGGCACGCTTCAGCGTGTCGACCACGGGGGCCGCGGCGATCGCCCCGTCGGCGCCGTCCGCGGCGTCGAGCACCGCGCCCACCAGCTCCGGGGACAGGAGGGGGCGGGCGGCGTCGTGCACCAGCACCGTGCCCGCCGCGGCGGGCGCCGCCGCCAGGCCGAGGCGCACCGAGTCGGCCCGGCTGTCACCACCCGGGACCACGGTCAGCGGCACCGCCGTCGAGACGGCCGCCCCCACCTCGTCCTCCCGGCCGGGCGGGGCCACGACGACGAGCGCGTCGATGCGACCGCTGCGCTCGAGGGCGGCGACGCTCCAGGCGAGCATCGGGCGGCCGGCGAGCGGCATGAGCGCCTTCGGCACCCCCGCCCCCATGCGCACGCCGGCGCCTGCGGCGACGAGGATGGCGACCGTCGGACTGGGCAATCCCTCTCCCCCGTGGAGATTCCGTCATGGAGGCGCGAGCCGGAGCCGAGATGATGTCAGGACGATGGCCACCGACACGACGACACCGACCCCGACACACCCCGCGGCCGAGGCGATCCGGTTGCGCGCCGCATGGTTGTGCGGACTCGGCGAGGACGAGCGGGAGGCGCTCGCCACGGTGCCCCTGCGCCAGGTGGACGCCCTGTTCGCCGTCTGGTTGGACGTCCGCGGCCCCGTCGGCCAGCATGGGGGTGGATGAGCCTCCACGTCGGAACCTCGGGCTGGGCGTACCGCGAGTGGCGGCCCGCGTTCTACCCGGAGGGACTCCCCCAGGACGGGTTCCTCGCCCACTACGCCCATCGACTGACGGCGTGCGAGATCAACGCCACCCACTACCGGCTGCAGACCGCCGACGCCGTCGCCAACTGGGTGGCGCAGACGCCGGAGTCGTTCCGGTTCGCCACGAAGGCCCACCGGCGCCTCACCCACGGCCGCGTCCTGCCGCCGCACGGCGGGGGCGAGGCCTTCCTGGCCCGCTTCCTCGCGTCGATCGCCCCGCTCGGCGGGCGCCTCGGGGCGGTGCTGCTGCAGATCCCGCCGGAGAAGGAACGCGACGACGGCGCGCTCGCCGACCTGCTCGCGTGCCTGCCGCCGTGGCTGCCGGTGGCGCTCGAGTTCCAGCACCCGTCGTGGGACGTCCCCGCCGTCGCCGAGCGCGTCGCGGGACACGGCGGGACGATCTGCCTCTCGGAGACGGAGGGGGCCCTGCCCGAGCGGCTCCCCGAGGGGCCGCTCGCCTACGTCCGGCTGCGGGCCCCCGCCTACGACGACGCGTCACGCCGCGGGTGGCGTGACCTCCTCGAGCGTGAGGCCGCGGACCGCCCGGTCTTCGCGTTCGCCCGGCACGAGGGCGTCCCCGCCGGCGATCCCCACGCGGGCGTCGGCCTCGCCGAGTGGCTGCTCGGGCTCGGGGACGAGGGCGAGCTGGGGGTCGAGCTCTGACGCGCCGAGGCGGCCCGCGGCGGCGAGCCCCTCGAGGAGGATGACGAGCGTCGGGTCGAAGTGGGACCCGCCGCAGCGGCGGCACTCGGCGAGGGCGTCCGCGACGCTGAGCCGCGGCCGGTGGGCGCGGTCGCCGGTCATCGCCTCCCACGCGTCGGCCAGCGCGATGATGCGGGCGCCCTCGGGGATCTCGTGGGCGCGGAGGCCCGTGGGGTAGCCGGCGCCGTCCCACCGCTCGTGGTGGTGGCGGACCCAGGAGGTCTGCTCCACGTCGAGGATCCCGGGGACGATGCGCGCCCCGAGCGTGGCGTGCTCCTTCACGTGTTCGTACTCGGCGGGCGTCAGGCCGCCGGGCTTCAGGAGCACCGCGTCGGACACGCCGATCTTGCCGACGTCGTGCACGATGGCGGCCTCCCGGAGCTGCTCGACGCGGGCCGCCGGCCAGCCGAGGCGCTCCGCGAGGGCGACCGCGAGGTCGGCGACCCGGTTGGAGTGCGCACGGGTGCTGGGGTGGCGCGCGTCGACGGCACGCGCGAGGGCGCGGATCGCGGCGAGGGAGCTCTCGCGCGCGAGCTGGGAGGCGTGGTCGCCGGCCGAGAGCTGCGTCACCACGTCGGCGCGGTACGGCACCGTCATGTCGCGGCCGGAGCGCTTCGCCCAGTAGAGCGCCCCGTCGGCGAGGCGGAAGAGCTCGGACGGGTCGCCGCCCGCCGTCGCGAGGTCGCAGACGCCGATCGACACCGTCTGGCGCGTGACGGGGCCGAGCGGCGTGGCGCTGACGTCGCGGCGCAGGCGCTCCGCGGCGCGCACGGCGCCGGCGACGTCGCTCTCGGGCAGGAGCCACGCGAACTCCTCACCGCCGACGCGGGCGACCATCTCGCCGTCCCGCACGAGGGCGCGCATCCGGTCCGCGAGGGCGACGAGCACCTCGTCGCCGGCCTGGTGGCCGAGGGAGTCGTTGACGGCCTTGAAGGCGTCGAGGTCGAGCAGGATGAGGGCGAGGGCGCCACCGTGGCGGCGGGCCCGGCCCGTCTCGGCGAGCAGGCGCTCCTGGAAGGCCCGGTGGTTGGCGAGGCCCGTGAGGGAGTCGGTCGCCGCCTGGGCGGCGAGCCGGGCCCGGTCCTCGGCGTTGGAGATCGCGACGGCGACGAGCTCGGCGAAGTCGCCGAGCAGGGGTCCCGCCCCCGCGGGACCGGCCGGGTTCTCGCTCATCACCGTCAGGACGCCCCATTCGGCGCCGTCGACGCGGATCGGCGCCGTCAGCGAGCAGTGGGGGGCGGGGCCGGCGAGCTCGGGGGAGATCCACGACCCGGCGACGACGGTGGCGCCGCCGCGCTCGGTGCGCAGCACGCGCGCGGACTCGCAGTGCATGACCCCCGCCGCCTCGCGGGCGACGAGGTCGAACAGCTCCTCCAGGTCGCGGCGCTCCGCGACGGCCGTGGCGACGCGGCGCAGCGCGGCCTGCTCGAGCTGGCTGGCCGCGAGGCTGGCGTGCAGCTCGCGCATCTCCCGCGAGAGCGTGTCCATCGACTGGTCCATCAGGTAGCGGCCCTCGTCGAACTGCGTGTAGGACCGGTCGACGCTCTCGAGCAGGCGGGCCCACGACCCGGCGTCCGGCGGCGGCGCGCCGGGCACGAGCCCCGCCTTGCGCAGCTGGCGCACGAGCAGCCGGTGCATCACGCCTCGGACAACGTCGTGATGGTCATGGTCTGGTTGTGGAGGTCGCAGGTGCCACCGCCGGCGGGCGCGATCTCGCCGTACGAGTAGAAGCCCACCTGGGTCGAGCCGGCGGGCAGCACCGCGAGGGAGGCCTCGACCTCGTCCTCGCAGAACTCCCCGAGCACGAGCCGCCGCCCGACGCAGCTGATGCCGATGGCGAGCACCGGTGCGCCCGGCGCGTGGGCGGCCGCCGCGCCGGACGCCGCCTGCTCGGAGCCGTCGACGAGCCGGTCGAGGTTCGCCCGCATCAGCTGGGCGCGCGCCCCCGTCGGCAGGTCCCCCGCGAACGTCAGCGACTGGGCGTCCTCGTCGACGCCGAGGATCGTCCGCACGAGGGCGGCGCCGTCGCCGAGCCGGACCTCCAGGGGGAACAGCGGCCCCGTGGCGGGCAGGCCGTCGGCGCGGCGGCCGAGGTACTCCTTGTAGAGGGCGAGGGCGGGGCGCCCGTCGAGCTCGTAGAGGACGTTGCCGTGCGACCGGGTCACGGTGCGCTCCGGGCCGAACTTCTCCCACCCGCCGCGCGAGCCGTGCCCGACCCCGACGTGGGGACCGTAGAGGCCGATGGCGCTGACGATGCCGGTGCGGGGGCGTCCGCCGCTCAGCACCCACGTGCTGGCGAAGCGGTCGCCGTCGGCCGCGAGCCCCCCGGTGACCTGGACGTCGGCGGGCAGCGCCCCGGCGAGCCCCGCCGCGAGCTCGCTGCCGTTGACGGCGAGGCCGTCGGAGAGCACGAACACCGCCCGCAGGCCGGGCCCGGCGAGGTCGGCGGCGATGAGCGCACCCGCGGCGCGGGAGTCCGCAGGGCCGGCGACCGGCGCCTCCGCGGCGCGGAGGGCGGTGCGGGCGAACCGCACGACGGCGACGGTGAGCGACCCGTCGCGGAGGGTGTCGCCGTGGATCTCCCCCGCCGACGAGCAGCCGATCACGCACGAGGTGGGGAACGCGGCGGCGAGCTCCGCGAAGACGTCGTCGCGGTCACGCAGGCCGGGCGCGCCGAACACGATCACCGCCGTCGCGGCGGAGTCGAGATGCCGGGGCCGGTCGCCGGACCAGCGCGCGCCGTCGTGCGAGAGGGTCACCACATCCATGCGGTACGCGTCCTTGTGAGCCTGGCCGCGTCATGCGGCCCGCTTAAAGGATCGGCGGCGCGCGGCCGGGTGTGAGTCCCGCGCACGCCCACCGCGCCCGGCGGGAGGGGACGCCCCGTCTAGGTGCGCGCCTCCGGCAGCTTCGTGAAGATCATCTTGCCGGAGGGGCTCTGCAGGACGCTGGTCACCTCGACCGTCACCTCACGGCCCACGGCGGAGCGCCCGCCCTCGACCACGATCATGGTGCCGTCCTGGAGGTAGGCGACCCCCTGGTCGTACTCGCGGCCCTCGCGGATGACCTTCACCAGCAGCGGCTCGCCGGGCAGCACCGCCGGCTTGAGGGCGTTGGCGAGCTCGTTGACGTTCAGCACCTCGACGCCCTGGATCTGCGCGACCTTGTTCAGGTTGTAGTCGGTGGTCACGATCGACGCGCCGACGTCCTGCGCCATGCGGACGAGCTTCGCGTCGACGCCCTCGATGCCGGGGTAGTCCGCCTCGCGCACCGAGAAGCCGCCGTTGGCGGTCGCCTTCAGCTCCTCCACGATCTCGAGGCCGCGTCGGCCGCGGGCGCGCTTCAACGCGTCGGCGGAGTCGGCGACCCGCTGGAGCTCGTCGAGGACGAAGTCGGGGACCACGATCGCCCCCGACAGGAACCGCGTGCGGACGACGTCGACGAGCCGGCCGTCGATGATGGCGCTGGTGTCGATGAGGCGCGTCGCGGTCGACGACGGCGCCGACCGCGACCGGATGCCGACGAGGCGCAGGATGTCGACGTGGCGGCGGGCCGCGACGCGGCTGAACACGTACGCGACGACCAGCACCACCGGCAGCAGCAGGTAGGGGCCGATGATCGGGAGCTGCGCCACGGCGACGCCCGCGAGGGCGGCCGCGACGAGGCCGACGACGAGGCCGAGCGCGCCGACCATGAGCTCGGCGGCGGAGCGTCGGTCGGCCGCCCGGTCGATGGCGCGCAGGCGGTCGCGCAGCACCTTCCCGAGCAGGCCGCCGAGCAGCACGCCCGCGAGCACGCCCGCCACGGTGATCGCCGCTCGCGCGGCGTACCACCATGGCGAGTCGAACCACTCCTCGAGGGGGAGGGCGGCCCCGGCCTGGTAGGCGCCGAGGCCCACGAGCAGGCCGAGGACGATACGGCTGACGACGATCAGCACGTCGCAGTCACCTCATCCACCCGGACCGTGGCGAGTCATACCGCCGTTCCCTTCCCTGTCAGCCCCCGAACCGCCTCCTGTCAAACGGTAGCCGTTTCGCTAGTCGACCAGCGCCTCGGCACCCTTCTTCACGGCGACGGCATCGGCGTCACGACGCTCACCGATGTCCTCGAGGAGGTTCTCCAGGAAGTCGATGGCCTCCTGCTCCTCCATGTCGCGCGCGTACATCAACTCACTCGCGAGGATCTTCTTGGCCCGGCCGAACATCTGCTTCTCACCGGTCGAGAGGCCCTTGTCGAGGTCACGGATCGACAGGTTCCTGACCACCTCGGCGAGCTCGAAGATGTCACCGGTCTTGATCTTGTCGCGGTTGTGCTTGAAGCGACGGTTCCAGTTCTTCGGCATCTGGGTGCCGTCGTCGCGCAGCACGGCCAGCACCTCGTCGACGATCTCCTCGCCGATGACCTTCCGCAGACCCGCGGCCTCCGCGTTCTCACACGGGACCATCACGGTCATGTCGTTGTAGAGGATCTGGATCGTGAGGTACTCGCGGCGCTGCCCGAGGATCTCCTTCAGTTCCTTCTTGACGATCTTGCCCGCGCCATGGTGCGGGTAGACGACCTTGTCTCCGACCTCGTACAACCGCTCCCCCTCACTCGTCATCGACAGGACATGCCCACGTCAGTGGGCGAAAGCGACCTCGAGGGCCTCCCGGACCCCCGCGACCGCGTGTACGTCTCGTGGAGCCGGCGCCGAGGCGTCGCCTCCGGTCTCGCGCGGCGGCGTCACCGCGACATCGATGCCGTGGGACGCCATCGCGGCCAGCCGGCGCACACCGTGCCCGGAGGGCCGGATCGCGCCGGTCAGCCCGAGCTCGCCGAACGCGGCGGAGCCGGGCGCCAGCGGCACCCCGCGGTGGGCGCTGGTGATGGCCAGCGCCATGGCGAGGTCGGCCGCCGGATCGAGCGCCCGGGCGCCACCCGCGACGCTCACGAACACGTCCGCGTCGCCGAGGCGCACGCCGGCGTGGCGCGATAGCACGGCGATCACCTGGGCGAGCCGGGTGCGGTCGACGCCGATGGCCACCCGCCGCGGGGGCACGATCTCGGTGGGGCCCACCAGCGCCTGCACCTCGACGAGCAGCGAGCGGCTGCCCTCGACGGCGGGGAACACGCACGACCCGACGCGCTCGCCGGCCTCGGCGAGGTACAACCGGGTCGGGTCCTCGACCGACTCGAGCCCCGAGGCGCGCATCTCGAAGATGCCGGTCTCGTTCGTCGAGCCGAAGCGGTTCTTGGTGGCGCGCAGCACGCGGTGCGCGCGCATGTCGTCGCCCTCGAAGGAGAGGACGCAGTCGACGAGGTGCTCCAGGGTGCGGGGGCCGGCGAGGCCGCCGTCCTTCGTCACCTGCCCGACGAGCAGCACCGTCACCCCGCGCTCCTTCGCGGCGCGCATCAGCTCGACGGTGACCGCGCGGACCTGGTTCGGGGCGCCGGGGGCGCCCTCCACGGCGTCCGAGTGGAGCGTCTGGACGGAGTCGATGGCGACGACGTCGGGCGTGTGGGCCTCGATCGCCGCGAGCACGCCCTCGAGGCGCGTCTCGGCGAGCACCTGGATCTGCCCGCACTCGCAGGTGAGGCGCTCCGCGCGGCCGCGCACCTGGATCGCCGACTCCTCGCCGGTGACCAGCATCGCGCGCCCGGCGAGGGCGACCCCGGCGAGGGCCTGCAGGACGAGGGTGCTCTTGCCGATGCCGGGCTCGCCGCCCAGCAGGACGAGGGAGCCCGGCACGAGGCCGCCGCCCAGCACCCGGTCGAGCTCGCCGATCCCCGTCCGGCGGCGCGCGGGGGCGTCGTCGGTGAGGTCGGCCAGCCGGGTGACGACGGGCACGGGACCGATCGGCCCGCGACGGGGGGAGGGTGCGGGGGTGGCCTCCTCGGCCACGGTCCCCCACTCACCGCACGTCGCGCACCGCCCGACCCAACGCGGGGCCTGCGCACCGCAGGCCCCGCAGGAATAGACGACCCGTGGACGCGTCTGCGCCACGCCAGACCCTCGCCCGGGGATTACGACTCGCTCGGTCCGGCGGGCGACTCCTCGGAGGCCGCGCCGGCAGCCGCGCCGACCGTCTCGGGCTGGGGCTCGGGCTCGGTCACGACGAGCTTCATCTCCTCGCCGTCCCGGTCGACCACCACGCTGCTGCCGTCGATGAAGCCACCGGAGAGCAGGCGGTCGGAGAGCGGGTCCTCGATCAGGCGCTGGATCGCGCGGCGCAGCGGCCGGGCGCCCATCGTCGGGTCGTAGCCCTGCTCGACCAGGAGGTCCTTCGCGTCGTCCGTGAGGCGGAGGGCCAGCCCGTGCTCCTTCATCTGGTTCTGGAGCCGGACGAGGAGCAGATCGACGATCTGGGTGATCTCCTCCTTGGTGAGCTTGTGGAAGACGATGATCTCGTCGATGCGGTTGATCAGCTCGGGCCGGAAGACGCGCTTGAGCTCGCCCATGATCCGCGACTTCATGTCGTCGTAGGACAGGCCGGTCTCGTCCGTGACCGAGAAGCCCAGCGGCGTGTTCCGCGAGATGGTCGCGGCGCCGATGTTCGACGTCATGATCAGGATCGCGTTGCGGAAGTCGACCGAGCGGCCCTGGGCGTCGGTGAGGCGCCCGTCCTCCAGGATCTGCAGGAGGATGTTGAAGACCTCGGGGTGCGCCTTCTCGACCTCGTCGAGCAGGATCACCGAGTACGGCTTGCGACGGACCTGCTCGGTGAGCTGGCCGCCCTCGTCGTACCCGATGTAGCCGGGGGGCGAGCCCACCAGCCGCGACACCGCGTGCTTCTCCATGTACTCGGACATGTCGACCTGGATCAGCGCGCTCTCGTCGCCGAACAGGAACTCCGCGAGCGTGCGGGCCAGCTCGGTCTTCCCGACGCCCGAGGGGCCGAGGAAGATGAACGAGCCGGACGGGCGCTTCGGGTCCTTGATGCCGGCGCGGGCGCGGCGGATCGCGCGGGAGACGGCCTTGATGGCCTGCTCCTGCCCGATGACGCGCTTGTGGAGCTCGTCCTCCATCCGCAGCAGCTTCTGCGTCTCGGCCTCGGTGAGCTTGAACACCGGGATGCCGGTCCACATCGAGACGATGTCGGCGATCTCCTCCTCGCCGATGGAGGCCCGCGGGCCGCCCTCGTCGCTCTTCCACTGCTCCTCGAGCTCGCGCTTCTTGTTCGTGAGGCGCCGCTCCTTGTCGCGGAGGTTGGCGGCCTTCTCGAACTCCTGCGCCTCGATGGCCGCTTCCTTCTCCTTGCGGACCTGGTCGATCTCCTCCTCGAGCTCCCGGTAGGTCGGGGGCGCGGTCATCGTCCGGATGCGCATCCGCGACGACGCCTCGTCGATGAGGTCGATCGCCTTGTCCGGCAGGAACCGGTCGGCGATGTAGCGGTCCGCCAGGTTGGCGGCGGCGGCGAGCGCCTCGTCGGTGATCGTGACCCGGTGGTGGGCCTCGTACCGGTCGCGGAGGCCGCGCAGGATCTGCTCGGTCTCCTCCTGGGAGGGCTCGTCGACCTGGATCTTCTGGAACCGGCGCTCGAGGGCCGAGTCCCGCTCGAGGTACTTGCGGTACTCGTCGAGCGTCGTGGCGCCGACGGTCTGCAGCTCGCCACGTGCGAGTGCCGGCTTCAGGATGGAGGCCGCGTCGATCGCGCCCTCGGCGGCGCCCGCGCCGACGAGATTGTGCAGCTCGTCGATGAACAGGATGATGTCGCCGCGCTGGGTGATCTCCTTCATCACCTTCTTCAGGCGCTCCTCGAACTCGCCGCGGTACTTGGAGCCGGCGACGAGGGCCGCGAGGTCGAGCGTGTAGATCTGCTTGTTCCGGAGGAGCTCCGGGACCTCGTTGCTCGCGATGCGCTGCGCCAGGCCCTCGATGACGGCGGTCTTGCCCACGCCGGGCTCACCGATCAGGACCGGGTTGTTCTTGGTGCGGCGCGAGAGGATCTGCATGACCCGCTCGATCTCGGTCTGGCGACCGACGACCGGGTCGAGCTTGCCCTCCGCCGCGAGCTTCGTGAGGTTGCGGCCGAACTGGTCGAGCAGCTTGCTCGACTTCTTGTCGCCGCTCTGCCCGCCACCGCTGGCCTGGCCCTGCTGACGGCGGCCGGGGCCGGAGAGCATGCGGATGATCTCGTTGCGGATCTTCTCCGAGTCGGCGTCGAAGTCGGCGAGGATCCTCGCGGCGACGCCCTCGTTCTCACGCACCAGGCCGAGCAGGATGTGCTCGGTGCCGATGTAGTTGTGGCCGAGCGACAGCGCCTCGCGCAGCGCCAGCTCGAGCACCTTCTTGGCGCGCGGCGTGAACGGGATCTGGCCGGAGGTGACCTCCTCGCCGGATCCGACGATGCGGATGACCTGCGCGCGGACCTCCTCGACCGTGATCTCGAGCCCCTCGAGCACCCGCGCGGCGAGACCCTCCTCCTCGCGCAGGAGGCCGAGAAGGATGTGCTCGGTCCCGATGTAGTTGTGCTTGAGGGTGCGCGCCTCCTCCTGGGCAAGTACGACGACCTGCCGGGCGCGCTCCGTGAACCGTTCGAACATCGGGATTCCCCTTCCTGCTCACCCGGCCCCGGAGACGCGAAAACCGCGCCGGCGGTGGACGACGGGCGTTGAAGAGTGCGGGACTTCGAGGGACGGGACCCGCGGACGGCCACCCGGTCGAGTGCGCCCACGGCTTGGGGACAGAGGTTCCGACGGCGGGCCGCCAGAGGGTGATCCTAGCACGGTGACCCCTCTCGCCCCCTTCATCGGCGGGCGCGGGGTCGAGCCGGAATATCGCGGTCGGGCGGTGTCCCCTCGCCCCCCGTGCGGATGGTCGTCCCCGTCCGCGGAACCCCCCGGACGAGGGTCGACCAGGATGCGGGGGCCGCGATCATCGTCCGATGATGACCGCGGCCCCGGACGCCTAGTGGCGTACCTTGCGGTCCTGGTCGGGGTAGATCAGCAGGCCCATCGTGCGGGCGCGCTTCACGGACTTCGCGACCAGCGTCTGCTGGCGGCGCGACAGCCCGGTGATGCGACGCGACCGGATCTTCCCGCGCTCGCTGACGAACCGTCGCAGCGACGGGTAGTTCTTCCAGTCGATCTCCTCGGCGGCGAGCTGCGGACGGCGCTTGCGCTGGGCGGGGGCACCGCCCTTGCGGCCCTTGGTCTTCGATCTCGCTCGGCCTCGTGGCTTGGCCATCTACTCCTCGGTCTCTCGGTCCGTACGACGGCGGGGGACTATAGCGCACGTCCCCCGCCGGGTCGGCGGATCAGAGCGGCAGGGCGTTCCGCATCCCGCGCGCACGGCGGCGGACGTACCGCTTGCCGACGCGCCAGACGACCACTCCGAGTCCTGCGTAGAAGGTCTTCTTCACGGCGTCCCTCCCCTACGAGCGCTTGACGGCGTCCTTGAGGTCCCCGAGGGCGTCCTTGACCTTCTCGCCGGCCTGGCGGGCCTTGCCCTCGGACTGGTCCTGACGGCCCTCGGCCTTCTGCTCCTCGTCGCCACGGACGGCGCCGAGCGCCTCCTTGGCCTTGCCGCCGAGCTCCTTGGCCTTGCCTGAGTCCGTCATGCGGTCTCCATCGTCGCGTTTTCACAGACGACGGGTGGTACCCGCAACAGGCCCCGGCCAACCGGCCGGGGGTCCCGCGCGCCGGGGTCCGCGAGGGGCCGGCGTCAGCTCCGCATGGCGGGGAAGAGCACGACCTCGCGGATCGTGTGGCGGTCGGTGAGGAGCATCACGAGACGGTCGATCCCCATGCCGAGCCCGCCGGTGGGCGGCATGCCGTGCTCCAGCGCCGCGAGGAAGTCCTCGTCCATCGGCTGGGCCTCGTCGTCGCCGGCGTCGCGGTCCCGGGCGGCCATCGCGAAGCGCTCGCGCTGGTCGTCGGGGTCGTTCAGCTCCGTGAAGGCGTTCGCGATCTCCATGCCCCCGGCGAACGCCTCGAACCGCTCGACGACGGCGGGGTCGTCGGTGTGGCGCTTGGCGAAGGGCGAGAGCTCGAGCGGGTAGTCGTGGAGGATCGTCGGCTGGATCAGGGTCGGCTCGAGGGTCTGGGTGAGGAGCGCGTCGACGAGCTTCGCCCAGGGCGTGTCGTCGGGCGCGTCCAGGCCGGCGGCCCGCATCGCGGTGCGCAGCGACGCCTCGTCGGTGTGCACCCGGACGTCGATGCCGCTCGCCTCACGGAGGCCGTCGCGGAAGTCGATGCGGCGCCACGGCGGCGCGAAGTCGATCTCCCCGCCCTTCCAGGGGACGGTGGTGCCACCGGTCGCGGCGGTCGCGACCGCGGCGACCATGCCCTCGAGCATGTCCATCACGTCGCGGTAGTCGGCGAAGGCCTCGTAGGTCTCCACCATCGTGAACTCGGGGTTGTGCTTGTGGCTGACGCCCTCGTTGCGGAAGTCCTTGCCGAGCTCGTAGACCTTCTCGAGGCCGCCGACGAGGCAGCGCTTGAGGTAGAGCTCGGTGGCGATCCGCAGGTAGAGGTCGCGGTCGAGGGCGTTGTGGTGGGTGACGAACGGCCGGGCCGCGGCGCCGCCGTAGATCGGCTGCAGCGTCGGCGTCTCGACCTCGAGGAAGCCCCGCTCGTCGAGGTAGCGCCGGACGGTGGCGATCGCCTTCGAGCGGGTGATGAACGAGGCGCGCACGTCGGCGTCGGCCATCAGGTCGAGGTACCGCTGGCGGAAGCGGGTCTCGGGGTCGCGCAGGCCGGCGTGCTTGTCGGGGGGCGGGCGGAGCGACTTGGCGAGCATCGTGGTCGCGTCGACCGCCACGCTCAGCTCGCCGCGCCGGGTGCGGGCCACCGGCCCGTCGGCGCCGACGATGTCGCCGAGGTCGAGGTCGAGGAGCGCCGCCATCGCGTCGTCGCCGATGCGGTCGCGCGCGGCCCAGAGCTGGATGCGCCCGGAGCGGTCCTCGATGTCGAGGAACGCGACCTTGCCCTGCCCGCGGCGCCCGGTCAGGCGACCGGCGACGCGCACCGGCACGTCCCCCGTCTCCCCGGCCTCGAGCGCCTCGTGCTCGGCGCGCACGTCGGCGATCTCGCGGCGGCCCGGGAACCGCGGCGGGAAGGGGTCGACGCCCGCGGCGCGCAGCGCCTCGGCCTTCGCCCGGCGCTCCCCGATCAGCCCCGCGAGGCCCCCCTCGGGGGCCTGTGGGTCAGTGCCCGTGGTCGCCCGCCTGGATGTCCACGATCTGGTACTGGAGCGCGCCGCGCGGCGCCGGGATCGTGACCTTCTCGCCCTTCTTCTTGCCGAGGAGGGCCTTCCCGACGGGGCTCTCGTTGGAGAGGCGCTGGTTCTTGGGGTCGGCCTCGGCCGAGCCGACGATCGAGTACTCGCGCGTCGTCTTGCTCTTGACGTCCTTCAGCGTGACGCGCGCCCCGATGGAGACCGTGTCGGTCGACAGGTGCTCCGTGTCCACGACGCGGGCGTTGCGCAGCTTCTGCTCGAGCGTCTGGATGCGGTAGAAGAGCTGCGCCTGCTCGTTCTTCGCGTCGTCGTACTCCGAGTTCTCGGAGATGTCACCGAACTCGCGGGCCTCCTTGATGCGCTCGGCCACCTCGCGACGCTTCGTCGTCGAGAGGTACTCGATCTCGTCCTTGAGCTTGGCAAAGCCCTCTTCCGTCAGGATCACTTCGCGGTCCATCGGGTGGGTCTCCTTCGTGTAGGAGCGGTGCGGCCCGTGAGCGGCCCGGAAAGGTAACCGCGTCGCCCCGCGTAATCAAGCGGCCGCGGAGGCGTCCACGAGCGGCCGCAGGCGGTCGAGGGCGCCCTCGACGGTCGGCGCGGTGAGCATCTCGCCGAGCACGCCGTGGCCGACGTCCTGCCCCGCGAGGTACCAGGGGTAGAACTTGCGCATGAAGCCGACGACCCGGCCGTCGCCGAGCGCGAGGCGCGCGTCGCCGGCGAAGAGGGCCATCTCCTCCACGACCTCGGCGAGCGTCGGCCGCGCGCGGGGGACCCCGGAGAGGATCTCGCCGAAGACCCACGGGTTGCCGAGGGCGGCGCGCCCGACGGCGATCGCGGCGCAGCCGGTGGTGTCGAGCACCCGGCGCGCGTCCTCGGGCGTGGCGATGTCGCCGCTGGCGATGACGGGGATGCCGACGGCCTCGACCACCTCGGCGGTGATGCGGTGGTCGGCGTGCCCGCCGTACTCCTCGGCAGCGGCCCGCGGGTGCAGGCAGATCGCGGCGGCGCCGGCCGCCTCGAAGCGGCGCGCGGTCTCCAGCGGGACGGACGTGCCGGGGGTGAGGCCGCGGCGCATCTTGACCGTGACGGGGACGTCGACGGCGCGGACCATCGCCTCGACGATGCGGGCGGCGGCCTCCGGGTCGGCGAGCAGGGCGGCGCCGGCGCCCGTCTTGCAGATCTTGGGGACGGGGCAGCCCATGTTGATGTCGACGAGGTCGGCGCCCGCGGCCTCGACCGCGCGGGCGGCCTCGACCATGGCGTCGACGTCGGCGCCGAACACCTGGACGCCGACGGGGTGCTCCCCCGGCGCGATCTGCAGCATCCCGAGCGTCTTGCGGTTGGCGTAGCGGATGCCGAAGCTCGCGATCATCTCCGACACCGTGAAGCCGGCCCCGTGGCGGCGGGACTGGCTGCGGAACGCCCAGTTGGCGATGCCCGCGAGCGGCGCCTGCACGAGCCGGTTCTCGAGCCGCAGCCCGCCGATCTCGACGGGCTCGCGGACGGGCCAGTCGGCGGGCGGCGCGACCGGGGCGGGCGGCGGGGCGGCGGCGCGCCCCGCCAGGACGGCGCTCATGCGCTTCCTCATCGGGGGTCCCCCGTCTCCGCCGGCCGGCGGGCGTTGAGCTCGTGGACCATCCGCAGCCCCTCGAGCGTGAGCAGGGGGTCGTTCTCGTCGATCTCGACGGAGAGCGGGCAGACCAGGGCCGCGAGGCCCCCGGTGGCGAGCACGAAGGTGTCCGGCCCGAGCTCCTCCTTCATGCGGGCGACGACCCCGTCGACCATCGCGACGGTGCCGAAGACGATGCCGGAGCGCATGCTCTCGGCGGTCGACTTGCCGATCACGCGGGGCGGGGCGACGAGGTCGACACGCGCGAGGCGGGCGGCGCGGGACGCGAGCGCGTCGAGCGAGGTCTCGATGCCGGGGGCGATCGCCCCGCCGAGGTACTCGCCGGACTCGGACACGGCGTCGAACGTGGTGGCGGTCCCGAAGTCGACGACGATGCACGGCCCGCCGTGGCGGCGGTGCGCGGCGACGGCGTTGACGATGCGGTCGGCGCCGAGCTCGCGGGGGTTGTCGATCGCGAGCGAGATGCCGGTGCGGACGCCCGGGCCGATGATGGTTGCCTCGCGGTGCAGGTACTTGACGGCGAGGGACGCGTAGGCGGCGGAGAGCGTCGGGACGACGGACGCGACGATCATCTCGTCGAGCTCACCGAGGCTGCCGCCGCGCAGGCGGAGGATCTGGTCGTGGTCGGCCGCGAGCTCGTCGGCGGTGGCGCCGCGCTCGGTTGAGATGCGCCACTCGTGGAGGAGCTCCTCCCCCGAGTAGACCCCCGCCTGCGTCTGGGTGTTGCCGACGTCGATCGCGAGCAGCATCGCGCGGGCCCTCAGGCGGCGGGTTCGTCGGGGGTCGCGGGCGCGTCCCCCTTCAGGATCTCGACCGTGACGTCCTGCGTCGTGTAGATCTCGACGCGCGGGATGATGCGCGTCGGGCGGTTCTTGTCCCACACCCAGACGTCCTCCATCGTGATGTGGAAGAAGGGGTAGGACGCCTGCGGCATGAAGTCCCGCTCGAAGCGGTTGCAGAGGTACGTCGCCTCCTGCGTGAGGACGCAGAAGCGGAACAGCGGGAAGACGTCGGCGTACTCCCGCTTGAGCCTCAGCTCGAGCTCGGCGTCGTACTCCTCGAGCTCGTCGGTGTGGGACATGCCAGGTGCTCCTCGGTGCTCGGACGGCCGCCGATCATAGCGCGCCCCCTCCGGGCTCCCGGGCGGGCACGAGGGCGCCGGGAACCCGCTCGGCAGGCTGCTCGACGGGGTCGAGCGCGGCGGCGAGCGACGCCAGCGCGCGACCGTCGGGGAGCGCGATGGACGGGTCGATCTCGAGCACCGGCAGCAGCGCGAACCGCCGTTCGTGCAGGCGGGGGTGGGGGATGTCGAGGCGGGCGTCGTGCCACTCCCCGCCGTCCCAGAGCAGCAGGTCGCAGTCGATCGCGCGGGGCCCGAAGCGGATGCCACCGGGGGCGCGGCCGAGCTCCCGCTCCATCTCCTTCACCGCGTCGAGCAGCGCGGGCGGCGCGAGGTCGGAGGCGATGCGGGCGGCGGCGTTGAGGAACGCCGGCTGGTCGGTGACCTCGCGCGGCGCGGTCTCCCAGGCGCCGCTGACGGCCTCCAGCGTGTGCCGGACGGCGAGCCGGCCGAGGGCCGCCTCGAGGGCGGCGCGGCGGTCGCCGAGGTTCGCCCCGAGCCCGAGCCAGTAGCGCGCGCTCACGCCGGCGGGGTCGCGACGCGGCGCAGCGTGACGGAGGCGCCGCTGAGGGTGTGGGGGATCGCGACGTGGGGCTTGTGGACCGTCACCTCGACGGCGGCGACGCCCGGCTCGGCGAGTGCGCGGTCGGCGATCAGCCCGGCGAGGCGCTCGATCAGCTTCACGGGTGGGCCGGCGACGATCGCGACGACGGCGTCGGCGAGCGCCGCGTAGTCGACGGTGTCGCCGAGGCCGTCGGACAGGGTCGCCGTCGACGCGGCGAGGGTCATGGTCACGTCGACCACGAAGCGCTGCCCCAGGTCGGTCTCGGCGGGGTAGACGCCGTGGCGCCCGAAGGCCTCGAGACCCGTCAGGGACACGGTCAGCCGGTCGTCGCTCATCCCGCCTCCTCCACCGCCCGCCAGACGGCGAGGGCGTCGTGGGTCTCCCGGACGTCGTGCACCCGCAGCACCGCGGCGCCGCGGGCGACGGCGGCCAGCCCGGCGGCGACGGAGGCGGGCATGCGCTCCCCCACCTCGCGGCCGAGGAGCGCGGCGAACATGCTCTTGCGCGACACGCCGATCAGCACGGGGCGCCCGAGCGCCGCGAGTGCGGGGACGCCGGCGAGGAGGGCGAGGTTGTGCTCGAGGCGCTTCCCGAACCCGAGGCCGGGGTCGAGGATCACGTGCTCCTCGGGGATGCCGGCGTCGACGGCCGCGTCCAGGCGGCGTGCGAGGTGGTCGCGCACCTCGCCGACGACGTCGCCGTAGCGGGGGTCGGACTGCATCGTGCGGGGGTCGCCCCGCATGTGGACGAGGCAGATCGCGGCGCCGCGCTCGGCGACGAGGGGCAGCATCGCGGGGTCGCCGCGGCCGGCGGTGACGTCGTTGACGAGCGCCGCGCCCGCGTCGAGGGCGGCGGCCGCGACGGCGGCGGAGGACGTGTCGATGGAGAGCGCGATCGGCGGCGGGTCGTCGCGGACGGCGGTGAGGACGCCGGCGAGGCGGGCGAGCTGCTCCTCCGGGGGCACCGGGTCGGCACCGGGCCGGGTGCTCTCCGCGCCGACGTCGCAGATCGCGGCGCCGTCGGCCGCCATCGCCCGGAGGCGCGCGACGGCGTCCGTCGCGGGCAGCGGGCCGTCACCCCCCCAGAGGGAGTCGGGGGTGACGTTGAGGATCCCCATGACGCACGGGGGGTCCAGCCAGGAGAGGGGGTCGGCCACCCGCCAAGGCTACGCGCGCGGGCAGCGCCGGGGCGGCGGGTCGTGCGACACTCGGCCCGTGGGCGAACGGCTGCGTCTCGCCGACCTGCTCGGCGGCCTCTCCATCGCGACGGACCTCGGCTTCGGCCTCCCTCCGGAGGAGGCGATGCGGAGCTGCCTCCTCGCCACCGCGCTCGCCCGCCGCGTCGGGCTCACCGAGGCCGAGGTGTCCGACGCCTTCTACACCGCCCTCCTCGGGCACGTCGGGTGCCCCGCCCTCTCCCACGAGACGGCGGCGGTCTTCGGCGACGAACGCCGCGTGACCGCCGCGGCGGCGGCGGTCCACCTGGCCGACCCCGCCGAGATCGCGGCGGGCCTCGTGCCCGCGCTGCTGGAGGGCGTGCCGAGCGCCGACCGGGGGCGGGTCGCCCGCTACGTGGCCGAGCACGGGACGGAGTTCGGCCGCATGTACGACACCGGGTCCTGCGAGGTGGCTCGCGCAACGGCCCGGCGCCTCGGCCTCGGCGCCGGCGTCGAGCGGGCCCTCCACGAGATCGGCGAGTGGTGGAACGGCGGCGGGGCGCCGCAGGGGCTGCGCGGGGACGACATCGCCGTCGTGGCCCGCATCGCCCAGGTCGCGGCCGACGCCGCGCGCCTGGACCACCTGCGCGGGCCCGACGCCGCGGTGGCGGCGCTGCGGCGCCGGGCCGGTGGCGTGCTCGACCCGGGGATCGTCGGGGCCCTGGTGGCCGACGGGACGCGCATGCTCGCCGGGTCCCGTGCGGGCGATCCGCGTACCCGCATGCTCGAGGTGGAGCCGACGCCCCACCGCGAGTACCCCCGCGCACGGCTCCCCGCCATCGCCGCCGCGTTCGGGGACCTCGCGGACCTGAAGACGCCCTTCACCCACGGGCACTCGGCGGCGGTCGCGCGGCTCAGCCGGGCCGCCGGGGAGCGCATCGGCCTCGACCCCGCCGCGGTCGCGTCCCTCGAGGTGGCGGCCCACCTCCACGACCTGGGCCGCCTCGCCGTCTCGAACGTGGTGTGGGAGAAGCCCGGCCGGTTGACCGGGGGTGAGTGGGAGCAGGTGCGGATGCACGCCTACCACTCCGAGCGGATCCTCGCGACGTCGGAGGCCCTCGCCCCGCTCGCCCGGCTGGCGGGCATGCACCACGAGCGGCTCGACGGGTCGGGGTACCACCGGGGCTGCGGGGCCCGGGACCTGCCGGTCGCCGCCCGGGTCCTCGCCGCGGCGGACGCCTGCGCGGCGATGACCCAGGACAGGCCGCACCGGCCGGCGCTCGGCGCCGAGGCCGCCGCCGACGCCCTCGCGGGGGAGGCGCGCGCGGGCCGGCTCGACCACGATGCGGTGACCGGCGTCCTCGACGCTCTCGCGGACCGGCCGCCGCGGCGTGGCCGGCGGCCGGGTCCGGGGGGCCTGAGCGCGCGCGAGGTCGAGGTGGTGCGGCTGGTCGCCGCGGGGTGCTCGAACGCCGCGATCGCGGAGCGCCTCGTCATCTCGCGGCGGACGGCCGAGCACCACGTCCAGCACGTCTACGGGAAGCTCGGCGTGTCCAGTCGCGCCGCCGTCGCGCTGTTCGCCCACGAACACGACCTCCTCGCCACCGCCGTCTGAGGGTGAGCGACCGCGCCGCGGACGCGCAATATGGGCAGACCTACCGATGCCGGCGGGGGCGCGGCGGCCGAGGCTCACGGCCGTCACCACCGTCCGCCACCCGGAGGCCACCATGAACCACCGCATCCGCTCCGTCCGCCTGTCCACCGGCGTCCGCCTGGAGTACGTCGAGCACGGCGACCCGCGCGGCGTCCCCCTCGTGTTGCTCCACGGCTACAGCGACTCGCTGCACTCGTTCGCTCCGCTGATGCGGCACCTGCCCCCGTCCCTCCGCGTCGTCGCGCCCAGCCAGCGCGGCCACGGCGACTCGGACCGGCCGGCGGCCGGTTACGGGCCCGAGGTGTTCGCATCCGACGCGGTCGCCCTGCTGGACGCGCTCGGCATCGACCGCGCCGTCGTCCTCGGGCACTCGGGGGGCAGCTACGCCGCGCAGTACGTCGCGATCGGGGCCCCGGAGCGCACGCTCGGCCTCGTCCTGGTCGGCGCGTTCCGGTCGATGCGCGACATCGAGGGCGTCGACGGCCTGCGCGAGGCCGTCGCGGGCCTCGGCGACCCGGTGGACCCCGGATTCGTGCGTGACTTCCAGGCGAGCACCCTCACCCGCCCGGTTCCCCCGGGGTTCTTCGCGATGGTCGTCTCCGAGAGCCGCAAGCTGCCGGCCGCCGTCTGGCGGGCGTACCTGGAGGACTCCCTCGCGGCGGAGGTCCCGACCGAGCGGGGGCCGGTCATGGCGCCGACGCTGATCCTGTGGGGGGACCGCGACGCCTACGCCCGCAGGGCCGACCAGGAGGCGCTGGCGGACGTGATCCCGGACGCCGAGCTGGTCGTCTACGAGGGGACGGGACACGTCCCGCACTGGGAGGAGCCGGCACGCGCCGCCGCCGACGTGGCGGCGTTCGCGCGACGGGTCGCCGCGGACGCGGAGCCCGCCCGGCGCCCGGTGATCGCCGGCTGAGGCGGCGGGACCCGGATCCGGCCTGTCGACGGCGGCGGCCGCCCCGTGGGGCGGCCGCCGGCACTACCACTCGAAGCCCACCCCCGGGTCGGGGGGGTGGTGTCTACGCCTCGGTGAGGGGTTCACCGGCCCCCGGGTAGGGGAGGCGCTTGTGCTTGGGCTTGTCGGGGGCGTTCGCCAACTCCGATTCGCGGGCGAGCTCGGCGGCCTTCGCGTCGCGTTCGGCGAAGACCTCCGCCTCATCACGGCCCTCCAGCAACGCGATGAACTCGGTCCGCTCGATCGTCTCGCGGCGCAGGAGGATCTGGCTGAGGTTCTCGAGGTCCTCACGGTGCTCGGTGAGGATGTCACGGGCCCGCTGGTGGGCCTCCTCGATGATCCTGCGGATCTCCGAATCGATCGTCCGGGCGAGGTCATCCGAGTAGTCGGGTTCCGAATGCATGTCGCGGCCGAGGAACGGCGCCCCATGGTTGTGGCCCAACACACGCGGCCCCAACTTGTCGGACATCCCGAACCGCATCGTCATCTGCTTGGCGGTGCTCGTCACCTTCTCGAGGTCGTTCGCGGCGCCCGTCGTGATCTCACTGAACACCAACTCCGCCGCCGCCCGGCCCCCAAGGTCATCGCCATCTGATCCTCGAGCTGGGCCCTGGTGGTGAGGAACTTGTCCTCCACCGGCATCGAGATCGTGTACCCCAACGCCTGGCCGCGGGACACCACCGAGATCTTGTGGACGGGGTCGGCATCCGGGAGGAAATGCCCGACCAGGGCATGCCCCATCTCGTGGTAGGCGGTCACCACCCGCTCCTTTTCGGAGAGGAGGCGGGACTTCTTCTCGGGACCCGCGATGACACGCATGATCCCCTCCTCCAACTCGGCCTGCTCGATCAACCGCTTGCCCTTACGGGCTGCGAGCAACGCCGCCTCGTTCACGAGGTTCGCGAGATCCGCACCCGTGAACCCCGGCGTCTGACCCGCAAGGGTCATCAAGTCGATGGCCTTGGCGATCGGCTTGCCCTTGGTGTGGACCCGCAGGATCTGGGCGCGGCCATCCCGGTCGGGGCGGTCCACCACGATCTGCCGGTCAAAGCGGCCGGGCCGAAGCAACGCCGGGTCGAGGATGTCGGGTCGGTTGGTGGCGGCGATCAAGATGATGTTGTCCTTCGCCTCGAAACCATCCATCTCCACAAGGAGCTGGTTCAAGGTCTGCTCACGCTCGTCATGGCCACCACCGAGCCCCGCGCCACGGTGCCGGCCGACCGCGTCGATCTCATCCATGAAGATGATGCAGGGACTGGACTGCTTGGCCTGCTCGAACAGGTCCCGGACACGGCTGGCGCCGACACCGACGAACATCTCCACGAAATCCGACCCGGAGATCGAGAAGAACGGGACACCCGCCTCACCCGCCACGGCACGCGCCAGGAGGGTCTTCCCCGTCCCCGGGGGACCGAACAGGAGGACGCCCTTGGGGATGCGGGCCCCCAAGGCCTGGAACTTCTTCGGGTTCTCGAGGAACTCCTTGATCTCATGGAGCTCCTCCACCGCCTCATCCGCCCCCGCCACATCCTTGAAGGTGATCTTCGGGGCGTCCACCGCCATCCGCTTCGCCCGGGACTTCCCGAACGACATCACCTTCGACCCACCACCCTGCATCCGGTTCATCAGATAGATCCAGAACCCGATGAACAAAATGAACGGCGCCAACCAGATGAGACTCGACCACCACGGAGACGACGGGATCCCCTTCACCTCGAACGGGACCTTCGCCGCCTCCAACTGGTTCACCAGGGTGTTCGAATAATCCTCGGGGTAACCGGTGGTGAACTTCGTCTCATCCTTCAAGACGACATCCACCTCCTTCGACTCCACCTTGATCGTCGCCCGCTCCACCCGACCATCACCGATGTCCGTCACGAACTGATCGAAGGTCGGCGCCGGAGACGACGGCTCCGACGACACCACCAACCGCTGCGCCACGAACACCAACAAGATCACGATCAAAATCGGGAACGCCGCGCTCTTGAGGAACTTGTTCACCGTGCTCCAGACAGGCGGGGGTGTTGAGCCGTCGATCGGCACGCGCGACGAGCTGCTTGACCGCCGGGCGGGACGCGATCCCTGCGTCCGAGGATAGCAGCGCCCTCCCCGCCCCCCGCTCCCCCCGCCGCGGGGTCCCCGGACCCGCTCACGACGGTGGGGTCAGAGCTCCAGCTCGGCGATGTAGGGCAGCTCGCGGTACCGCTCCGCGTGGTCGAGGCCGTACCCGATGACGAAGACGTCGGGCAGGTCGAAGCCGATGTAGCGGGTCGGCATCTTCAGGCGCTTGTGGCCCGGCTTGGTCAGCAGCGAGCAGATCTCGAGCGACGCCGGCTTGCGCGACGCGAGGTTCTTCAGCAGGTACGAGAGCGTCAGACCGGAGTCGATGACGTCCTCGACGAGGAGCACGTGGCGCCCGGCGATCGGGATGTCCAGGTCCTTCAGGATCCGGACGACGCCCGACGAGTGGGTCGCGGAGCCGTACGACGAGACGGCCATGAAGTCGAGCTCGCACGGGACGCTGATGCGCCGGACGAGGTCGGCGATGAAGAAGATCGCGCCCTTCAGGACCCCGATGACGAGCAGCTCGCGGCCCTCGTAGTCGGCGGAGACCTCGGCGGCGATCTCGGTGATGCGCGCCTGCAGCTCCTCCTCGGAGACGAGGGTGCGGCCGATGGACCCGTAGTCGCCGCTCATGCGCCCACCAGCTCGAGCACGACGGCGCGGACGCCGGGAGGGGCGAGCAGGTCGTCGGCGGCGCGGTGGCCGGCGACCCAGACGACGCGGTCGCCGTCGGCCACGACGGGCACCTCGGGACGCCGGCGCGCCGGGACGCCGCGGTCGGCGAGCAGGCGCCCGACCGCCACGTGACCCCCGTCGCGCAGGGGCAGGCGGTCGCCGGGCCGCGTCGACCGCACCCGCAGGGGGCGTCCGCAGGCGACGGCCACCCGGTCCGCCGCGGGCGGCGCGGCGGCGCCGATGCGGGCGGCGACGGCGACGTCCCCGAACCGGACGCGACCCGGGATCCCGAGGTCGGCCTCGGCCGGCGCCGGGCGAGGGGGGCCGCTGACCACCAGCACGCCCCGTGCGACGGCGGCGCGCCCATCACCCGGCAGGTTGACCACGCCGGGCGCCCCGCAGAGTCCGAGCACCCGCGCGAGCGGGCCGGTGCCCGCCGCGTCGGCGGGCAGCCCCGCCCCGGCGACGAGGCGGCGGACCAGCAGGCGGCGCATCGCGGCGGGCTCGGCGAGGAGGGCGTCCACGCGCAGCCCGTCGCCGTCGCGGGCGCGGTCCCACGCCGCGTCGACCAGGGGGGCGATCAGCTCGGCCTCGTCGCGCAGCACCTCGGCGAACGCCGCCACGTGGCGCTCGGCGCCGGGGTGGACCGCGGCGAGCGCGGGCACGAGGCCGTCGCGCACCCGGGTGCGGGCATACGCCGGGTCCGCGTTGGTGGGGTCGACGGCGACCGGCAGGCCGTGGGCGGCGCACCAGGCGCGCGTCTCGGAGGCGTCGAGCGGCAGCAGCGGCCGCACCAGGTCGCCGCGGCGGGGCGCCATGCCGAGGGCGCCCGTCCGCCCCGCGCCGCGGGCCATCCGGAAGAGGACCGTCTCGGCCTGGTCGGAGGCCGTGTGGCCCGTCGCGATCCGCGTGTACCCGCCCGCGGCGGCGACGCGCGCGGCGGCGTCGAGGCGCAGCGCCCGGGCCCGCTCCGGCGCACCGGGCCCCGGCTCCATCGCGAGATCGGCCCGGTGGGTCCGCAGGCCGAGCGCCGCGGCGGCCTCGAGGGCGGCGTCGGCCTCGCCGGCGGAACCCGCACGCAGGCCGTGGTCGACGCTCAGCACGCCGACGGGTCCGTCGTGGACCCGGGTCAGCAGGTGCATCAGGCAGGTCGAGTCGGCGCCGCCGGAGACCATCGCCAGCACGGGCGCGCCCGGCGGCAGCAGACCGTGGCGGCGGCAGTGGTCGGCGACGCGGGCCTCGGCGGACGACGGCACCGACGGAGTATGGAGGACCGCGGGGGCCGCCGCCGCCACCGGATCAGGTCCCGAGCTGCTGCGCGAAGGCGTCGAGCTGCTCGCGGTCGATCTCGCCGGGGAACACCGAGGCGACACGCCCCTCCGCGTCGATCACGACCGTGACGGGCAGGCCCTGCACGTTGAAGTCGGCGGCGACGTCGCCGCTGCGGTCGACGCCGAGCTCGAACGGGATGCCGATCTCCTCGGCGAAGCGGCGGCTGTCGGCCGGGCGGTCGTTCACCGCGATGCCGACGACGTCGAGCTCCGGGTGGACGGTCGCGAACTCCACGAGGGCGGGCATCTCGCGGGTGCACGGCTCGCACCACGAGGCCCAGAAATTGAGGATCACCGGCCGGTCGCGGTCGTCGAGCGTCACCGTGCCGCCGCCGTCGAGGGCCGGCACGGAGATCTCGGGGGCCGGGTCGCGGTCGGGCGCCGTCTGCACCGTCTGGATCGCGTCCCCGCCGAGCCCTCCGCCGCCGCACCCCGCGACGACGAGGGCCGCCGCGACGACGGCCAGGAGGGCGAGCGCACGGCGTGTCATCGCCGCCGACGATAGCAACGCGCCGCACCCCTCCCACCCGCCGCCGGCGCCGCGCGGGCTAGCCTGTCGCCCGCATGCGGACACTCACCCGAATCGACCGCCGCCTCGGGGCGGGGGTCCGCCGCGCGAGCGCCGCGACCCCCGGCGCGCCGGCCGCCGCCCGCGCCCTCGCCGCCGGCATGAGCCCGGCCTTCCGGGTCGTGGTCGCCGCCATGGTCCTGCGCCGCCCGACGCGCGCGGCGGGGCTGCGCGCCCTGGCCGCGGGAGCCGGGGCGAGCCTCGTGGCCCGGGCCCTGCGCGACCGCCTCGGCCGCCGGCGTCCGGGGGCGCGGGCCGACGGGGGGTTCCCGAGCCGCCACGCCGCGGCGTCGGTCGCCATCGCCGCGGCCGCCGGCCGCGACCACGCGCGCATCGGGTCGGGCCTCGCCGTCGCGACGGCCGCCGGGCTGCTGGCGCGGGTCGCCGACGCCGAGCACGAGCCGGCCGACATCGTGGCGGGGGCCGCCCTCGGGCTGCTCGCGGCGCACCTGGTGGAGCGGATCGCGCCCGCGGGATAGGTTGGCGCCGCATGGCCACGGCCCCGCCGACCACCGCCGCCCGCGCCCGCGCCGTCACCGGGGTCGCCCGGGGCATCTCGGGGATCGCGTTCACCCTCGGCCTGCTCGGGGTCCTCAACACCGGCCTCGACGACGTCGGCAGCGACAGCGCCCAGACGCTGTTCGTCTTCCTGGTGCACCCGATCACGGCACTCGCCTGGCTCGTCATCGGCCTCGTCGGCATCGCCATGGCGACGCGCACGTGCTCCGCGCGCCGGTTCCTGGCGGTCACCGGGCCCCTCCTCATCGTGTGGGCCCTGCTGGCGCTGGCCGTCGGCGACGGGGCCACCCAGGTGCTGACCCGGGACCCCGAGGTCGTCGTCATGCACCTCGCGGGCGGCCTGCTGGCGCTCGCCGCGGCCTTCGCCCCCCTCCCGCCCGCGCTGGTGCGCCTGCTCGACCGTGAACCCGGGGACGACCCGGGGGCCGCGCCCCGCGAGACCTAGGAGGCGGCCGCCCAGCGGTGCTCGGGGGCGAAGAGGCTGACGCGGTCCCGGCCGGAGGCCTTCGAGTGGTAGAGCGCCTTGTCGGCCTGGTCGAGCATCCGCGTGCCGTCGTCGCCGTCGCCGTTCTGGAAGTCGGCGACCCCCGCCGAGATCGTGGTGCCCGCCGACTCGCCGCCGGCGACCAGCACCGAGACCCGGGAGACCGCGGCGCGGATCCGCTCCGCCGCCTCGAGTGCCTCCTCCGCCGGACCCGGGACGATCAGCGCGAACTCCTCGCCGCCGAAGCGCGCCGCGATGTCGGACGCGCGGGAGCTGGCGCGGATCGCCTCGCCGACCGCGGTCAGCAGGCGGTTGCCGGCGTCGTGCCCGTGGCGGTCGTTGAAGGCCTTGAACCGGTCCAGGTCGAGCACCACCAGCGACAGGGGGAGCCCGTACCGCTCGGCCCGGCGGCACTCGCGCGGGAGGGCGTCGGCGAAGAAGGCGTAGTTGTGGACGCCGGTGAGCCGGTCGATCAGCGACAGGTTCGCGATCCGCCGCGCATCGCGCTCCTGCGCCCGGTGGCCCGCGCCGATCGCGAGGCCCGTCACCAGGAAGGCGGCGACGCCGAGTGCCATCGCCGCGCCGTCCGCGCCCGGCCGCCCCGAGGCGTACGCGACGGTCAGGCTCGCCACGGCGCCGGCGGCGGCCATGGCGCGGGGCCCGCCGAGGGGCAGCGACAACGCGATCGGCAGGGCGTAGAGGGGCCACGCCGAGACGGAGCCCGCGAGGATCAGGACGGTCGGGACGAGGGTCGCGACGACCAGGAGCGCGTGACGCCTGCGCGCGGCACCGTCGGCGTGGGGCAGTCCCTCGCGATCGTCGAGCAGTCGGTGTATCGGCGTGCCTTCCGCGGGATCCGGGCGCGACACTAGAGGCGCGCTCGGACGTAACCCCGGCCCACGACCGGGCTCCGGATACACTCCGCCACCGTGATCGCCACCCCCTTCACGCCGCACCCGGACATCGCCGGGCGCTCCCTCCTCACCCTGCGCCACCACTCGCCGGAGGGCGTCGCGGCGGTGCTCGACCTCGCCGCCGCCCTCAAGGACGGGCGCGCCGCCGGCTGGCCGCCGCTGCTGCGCCACCAGGTGATCGCCCTGATCTTCGAGCGCCCGTCCACCCGGACCCGGGTCTCGTTCGTCAGCGGCATCGAGCGGCTCGGGGGCTCGGCGATGGTCCTCTCGCCCGCCGACATGCAGCTCGGGCGCGGCGAGACGATCGAGGACACCGCCAAGGTGCTCGGCCGCATGGCCGAGGCCATCGTCCTGCGGACCGGCCCGCACGAGACGCTCCTGGAGCTCGACCGCCACGCCGGCGTCCCGGTCGTGAACGGCCTCACCTACGAGCACCACCCCTGCCAGGCGCTCGCCGACGCCCAGACGCTCCGGGAACGCTTCGGCGACCTGTCGGGCCTGCGGGTCGCCTACCTGGGCGACGGCAACAACGTCTGCGTGTCGCTGATGATCGTCGGGGCGCTCACCGGCATGGAGGTCGTCGCGGCGTGCCCCGAGGGGTACCGGCCGCCCGGGGAGGTCGTCGCATGGGCCGACGCCACCGGCGCCGAGCGTGGCGGCGGGGCCCGCGTCGTGGACGACCCGCACGAGGCCGTCGCCGGGGCCCGCGCCCTCTACACCGACACCTGGGTCTCGATGGGCGACGAGGGCACCGAGGAGCGGCGGCGGCGCGACCTCGCGCCGTACCGCATCGACGACGCCCTGCTCGACCGGGCGGGGGACGGCGCCGTCGCGCTGCACTGCCTGCCGGCCCACGCCGGCGACGAGATCACGTACGAGGTGCTGCACGGCCCGCGCTCGGCCGTGTGGGACCAGGCGGAGAACCGCATGCACGCGCAGGCGGCGCTGCTGGCGCACATGCTCGCCCCGGGGTGAGGTCCACCGCGGCGTGATCCCGTTCAAGGACGTCAACCCGATCCGGCGCCCGGCGGTGCTGACGATCGGGTTGATCGTCGCCTGCGTCCTCGTCTTCGCCTACACGGCGAGCCGGCCCGACGACCTCAGCCTCGACGGGCGGCAGGCGCTCTTCTGCGAGTACGGGCTGGTCGCCGACCACCTCGTCGGGGGCGAGGCGCCCGACGCCGACGCCTGCCAGCAGCTCAACCAGCGCCAGGACCGGCTGCTCGGCCTCGTCACCAGCCAGTTCCTGCACGCCGACGTGCTGCACCTGGTGTTCAACATGCTGTTCCTGTGGGTCTTCGGCAACAACGTCGAGGACCGCCTCGGGCGGCTCCGGTTCCTGCCGTTCTACCTGCTGTGCGGCGCGCTCGCGGGGGTGGCGCAGGCGCTCACCGACCCCGGGAGCCCGGTGCCCCTGATCGGTGCGTCGGGGGCGATATCGGGGGTGCTCGGCGCCTACCTCGTGCTCTATCCACGGGTGCGCATCTGGACCGTCGTGCTGCCATTCTTCTTCCTCCCCTTCAAACTGCCGGCCTGGCTGTGGCTCGGCATCTACTTCGTGCTGCAGTTCGCCTACCTCGGCGACGCGGCCACATCGGGAGGCGGCGGCGTGGCGTACATGGCGCACATCGGCGGGTTCGTCGCCGGCGCCGTCCTGATCCGGCCGTTCCTCGCGGGGCGGCGCGAACCGCCGCCGCGCACCGGGGCGCCCGTCCCCGGCTCGGCCTTCTGAGATGGGGCTCTTCCGCCGCGGGTCCCGGTCCGACGCGGACCCGCCGCGGCCGGAGTGGGTGAAGGTCGCCTTCGCCCGCCACCAGCCGGAGGCGGAGATGCTCGCGTCGTTGCTGGCCCAGCTCGACATCCCGGTGCTGATGCGCCGCGCCACGGTCGACGTGCCCGACATGCTGGCCGGGGGCCCACGGGAGCTGCTCGTCCCCGCCGACCGGGCCCTCGAGGCCCGGGCGCTGCTCGACCCCGTCGAGCCGATCGACGCCGGGCCGGACGACTGACGGCGGGTGGTTGCGCGGTGCGCCATGATCGGTACATGACCCAGCCATCCCTCTTCGGCGTCGGCCTCTCCCGGTCCGGCGACCCCGCGCTCGCCGTCCGCGAGGCGTGCGCCCCGGTGCGGGCGGCACTCGACGGCGCCGCGCCCACCCTCGCCGTCGTGTTCGCGTCGCCCACCCTCTGCGAGCACGCCGAGGACCTCCTCGCCGCGATCCACGCGGAGATCGCCCCCGGCCACCTGATCGGCGCCATGGGCGAGGCGATCGTCGGCCAGGGCCGCGAGATCGAGGACGGGCCGGCGCTCGCCGTGTGGGCGGCGGTCCTCCCCGGGACCGAGGTCGTTCCGTTCCGCCTCGTCGCCCGCCCGGTCGGCGAGGGGATGGGCGTGCTCGGCTGGCCCGACGCCATCGCCGACGCCCCCGCCGGCAACATCGGCCCGGTCATCATGCTCGCCGACCCGTTCACCTTCCCGGCCGACGGCCTCCTCGCCGAGCTCAACGAGGAGCCGGGCGCCCCGGTGGTCGTGGGGGGCCTCGCCTCCGGCGGCCTGAAGCCGGGCGAGCACCGCCTCTTCGCGGGCGAGGACGTGCTGCTGGAGGGGGCGGTCGCCGTCGCGTTGCGCGGCGCGCGCATGAGCACCGTCGTCTCGCAGGGCTGCATGCCGATCGGGCCGGAGATGGTCATCACGGCCGCTGACGGGTCGAGCGTCGAGGAGCTGGCCGGGATGCCGGCGCTGCAGAAGCTGCAGGAGGTCGTCGAGGCCCTCGAGCCCGACGAGCGCCAGCTCGCCGTCGAGGGGCTGCTCGCCGGCCTCGTCATCGACGAGAACACCCCCGACTACGAGCGCGGCGACTTCCTCGTGCGCTCCATCCACGGCGGCGACCGGGAGACCGGCGCGCTGGTGGTCGGCGAGCAGGTGCGCGTCGGGCAGACGATGCGGTTCCACGTCCGGGACGCGCGCTCCGCCGACGAGGACCTGCGCCTCGCCCTGCGGGGCGCCCGCGACGCACTCGGGCCCGCCGGGCCGGGCGGCGCGCTGCTGTTCAGCTGCAACGGGCGCGGGACGCGCATGTTCCCCGAGGCGGACCACGACGCCGCGACGATCGAGGACGAGTTGTCACCCATCCCGACCGCCGGGTTGTTCTGCAACGGCGAGATCGGGCCGGTCGGCGGACGCAGCTTCCTGCACGGCTTCACCGCGACGATGGTGCTCTTCGCCTGAACCTGCGCGCGCCGGCATGTGACACTTGAATCATGCTCGCGATTAATGTGAATCTCACGCTATAGGCCGCGTGCGCCTATACTCCCGAACGCATCACTTACGAGATCAGGGAGAAGCGAAGTGGACGAGGGCGATCAGAGCACCAACGGCGACGGCCAGGGCCGCCGCGGCAACATCGGGAACGAGATCTTCGAGCAGGTCGAGAAGCTGATCGCCGAGGAGGGCCTGAGCCGCACCAACGCGTTCGCCCGCCTGTCCGAGATGACCGGCCGGCGCGCGGGCACGGTGGCCGCGAACTACTACCGGGTCGCCCGCCAGCGCGGGGCCGAGCTGCAGCCGCGCGCACCGCGCGGCTCCAAGCGCGGACGCCCGGCGCGGACCGCGTCGAGCTCGAGCGTGGACGCCGCGCTCGCGAAGGCCACCGAGGCGCTGCAGGACCTGTCGGCGATCGTGAAGCAGCAGGAGCGGGAGCTCGCCACGTTGCGCTCCCAGGCGGAGCAGGTCGACAAGCTGAAGAGCCTGCTCAACCGCATGTGACAGTCACGGTCTCACGGGGTGCTTCTCACCCCGTGAGACCGTCAGCACCTCGGCCACCTGCGCGAGCGTGACGGGTTCGTTCAACAACCCGGCCACCGGCAGGACGTCACGTGACAGCAGGTCGAGCGCCCGGGCGACCGCATCCGGGGTGTGGTGGTACGACCCGCGCACCGTCACCTCCGAGTAGTGCAGCGCGTGGGCCGGCAGGTCCACCACGCCACCCGCCGGCACGCCGCCGTGCAGCACCACCTCGCCGCCCGGCCGGGCGAGCAGCACCGCCGCCCGCCAGGCCTGCGGCCGGCCGACGGCCTCGACCACGAGGTCGGCGCCGCGGCCACCGGGGAGCGCGGCCCGCAGGGCGAGGGCGGCGTCATCGTCGCGGGGGGCGTCGTGCACGACGTCGACGCCGAACCGCCGCGCCCGGTCCCGCCGCGCGGGGCGGGGGTCGGCCAGGTGGACGCGGTCGCCGCGCCCCGACAGGAGCCCCGCGAGCAGGGCGCCCTGGACCCCGCCGCCGAGCACCAGCACCTCGCGCCCCGACCCGGGGCCGCACGAGGCGGCCGTGTGGACGGCGCAGGCCAGGGGCTCCGCGGCCGCGGCGAGCTCGGGCGCGAGGCCCGGGGGCAGCGGGTGGACGTTGCGGGCGACGATCGCGGCGGGCACCCGGACCCGCTCGGCGAAGGCGCCCGTCAGATACACGAGGTGCGGGCACAGGTTCGGGCGCCCCGCCCGGCAGTCGGCGCAGGAGCCGCACGGGGCCGAGTTGGCGACCACGACGGCGTCGCCCGCGCGCAGTCCGCGCACGCCCTCCCCCACCGCCTCCACGACCCCGCACATCTCGTGGCCGAGGGGGGCCGGGAGGGGCCCGAGCGCGGGGTGGGCGCCGGCGGCCATCATCTTCGCGTCGGTCGCGCAGGTGAGCGCGACGGTCACCGCGACCACCGCCTCGTCGGGACCCGGCACGGGGTCGTCGACCTCCTCGAGGCGCAGATCCCCGGGTCCGTGGAGGATCAGGGCGCGCACCGGGACCATGCTACGCCGGGCCCCCAGGCAATAGCATTGCGCCCCGTCGAAGGAGGTCGTCACGCCGTACCCCGAGCACCTGCGCGACGAGGTCGAGGCCTATCTGGAGGCCCTGGACTTCAGTCCCGCCGACCCCCTCGAGCGCGAGGAGGCCGCCGGCACCGAGGGCCTCGTCGAGGCGATGCGGCACTCGCTGCTGGCCGGCGGCAAGCGCATCCGGCCGGTCCTGGCGCTCGCCACCTGCGAGGCCCTCGGGCGCGACCCCGCGGAGCTGATGCCCGCCGCCGCGGCGATCGAGCTGGTGCACACCTACTCCCTGATCCACGACGACCTGCCGGCGATGGACGACGACGACCTCCGGCGGGGGCGCCCGACGTGCCACAAGCTGTTCGGCGAGGACACCGCGATCCTCGCCGGCGACGCCCTCTTCGCCGAGGCGGTCCGGCTCGTCGCCGAGCGCCAGCCCGGCGGCGACGCGACCCGCGTCGGGATCCTGCTGGAGATCAGCCGCGCCACCGGCGTGGGCGGCATGGTCGGCGGCCAGTACCTCGACCTCAGCGACGCCGGCTCGGCGTCGGCGGCGGCGCTGCGGCGGGTCCACGCCCTGAAGACGGGGCGGCTGATGGCCTGCGCGGTGCACTGCGCCCTCGTGCTCGCCCGCCCCGCCCCCGACGTCGACGCCGCCCTGCGCCTGTTCGCCCGCGAGCTGGGGCTGCTGTTCCAGATCGTCGACGACATCCTCGACGTCGAGGGCTCCGAGGAGGAGCTCGGCAAGGCCGTCGGGGCGGACGCCGCGCGCGGCAAGGTGACCTACGTCAGCGTGCACGGGCTCGAGGGCGCCCGGCGGCGCGCCGAGGAGGCCCACGCCCGCGCGCTCGCGGCGCTCGCGACGATGCCGGGGCCGGCGGAGGACCTGGTGGGGATCGCCGACCTCACCTTCGCCCGCCAGCACTGAGCGGGTCCGGCCTGGCCCGCGACGCCGACGCCTGGGGCCTCGCCGAGGGCGACGAGATCGTGCCGGGCCGCCGCGCCGTGCGGCTGCTCGGCGGGGGGCGGCGGTACGAGGCCTACCTCGCGTGGGACGACGACCTCCACGCGCTCGTCGTCGTGAAGGTGCTCCGGCCGGGCCTCGTCGACGACCCGCCGACGCGGGCCGGGCTGGCGGGGGAGGTGGACGTCCTCGGCCGGTTGTCGCACCCCGTCATCGTCCGGGCCTTCGGGTCGGACCTCGACGGGCCCCGCCCCCACGTTGTCCTGGAGTTCCTCGACGGCCCGCGCCTCTCCACCCTGATCCGCCGGTACGGGGTGGTGGTCGAGCAGCTCCTGCCGCTCGCGCTGCAGATGTGCTCCGCGCTCCACTACATGTCCCGCCGCGGCGTGCTGCACCTCGACGTCAAGCCGCGCAACATCATCATGGCGGGACCACCGCGGCTGATCGACCTGAGCGTCGCCCGGCACGCCGACGGGGTCGCCGCGATCACGGGCCCCGTCGGCACCGACGCCTACATGGCCCCCGAGCAGTGCGACCCGTCCCGGTTCCGCGACGTCGGCCCCCCGGCCGACGTGTGGGGCCTCGGCGTCACCCTCTACGAGGCGCTCACGACGCGCACCCCCTTCCCCGCCGGGACGCCGGACGACCGCTTCCCCCAGCTCCACCACGCCCCCGCGGCCTTCCCCGACCCGCGGCGGGTGCCGCCCGCCGTGGGCGACGCGGTGATGGCGTGCCTCGACCCCGACCCCGGCGCGCGGCCCACCGCCGCCGCGCTCGCCGCCACGCTCGAGCCCCTCGTCGACGCGCTCCCGCGCCCGCGCCTCGGCCTCTTCCGCCCCGGTGGGCGCCGCCGCTGACGCCCCTCCCGTGAGAGCACTCTCATCCCCGCCTCACGGAGCGCTCACGACCCGCGCCTAGCCTCGTCCACGACGGTCCGGACGCACCGACGCGGGAGGGACGATGATCGGCAGGCTCGCAGTGGTCGCCCTCGCGGCGGCCATCATCCTCGGAGGGCTCGCGGCGGGGTTCGCCCTCTCCGACGACGACGGGGCCGGTGACGGCCGCATCGGGGTGGTCGACCTGCGCCGGGCCGACGACGCCCCGGAGATGGTCGCCATCGACGACGACGAGGGCGCCGGCGACGGCACCCGCGACGGCGACGGCACGGACCGCGGGGACGACGGCGGGCCGGACAGCCGCGACGGCGACGGCACCCGCGGCGACGACGGCACCCGCGGCGGGGCGACCTCCGTCGCGGCCCCGGCGCCCGCGCCCGCCCCCGCGGCGTCACCCGCGCCCGCCCCGCGCGCCGCCGGCGGCGACAGCTGGAGCGGCGGCGGCAGCTCCGGCTAGCCGGCGCCTCCCCCCGAACGACGCGCGGGCCCCGAGGGGGACCCGCGCGGGGATGTTGGGTTAGAGTCGGACGGTCCGCCCGGACCCCGCGGAACCAGGAGCCGACCGTGCCGAACCGCCCCCGCGCACTCGAACTCGGAATGGCGACGTACCTCGTGAAGAAGCGCCTGATCCGGCGCGAGGCCCGCTTTCCGGTGACGCTCATGCTCGAGCCGCTCGAGATCTGCAACCTCGCCTGCCACGGGTGCGGCCGCATCCGCGAGTACGCGGACGTCTTCCACAAGCGGATGTCCGTCGAGGAGTGCCTGCGGGTCGCCGAGGAGGCGGGCGCGCCGATCGTGAACATCCCCGGCGGCGAGCCCATGATCCACAAGCAGATCGACGAGATCGTGAACGGGATCATCGCCCAGGGCCGCTTCGTCTACATGTGCACCAACGGCCTGCTGATGGACCGGGCGTTCGGGCGCATCCCGCCGACCGACCACTTCGCGTTCGTCGTGCACCTCGACGGCATGCGCGAGGTGCACGACGCCGCCGTCGACCGGGCCGGCGTCTTCGACAAGGCCACCGCCCACATGCGGGAGGCCATCGGGCTCGGGTACCGCGTCTGCACCAACACGACCATCTACCGGGGCGTCGACGCCGAGGAGTACGTCGAGCTGTTCCGCTTCCTCCGGGACATGGGCGTCGAGGGCTGCATCACCGCCCCCGGCTTCGACTACGACTCGGTCACCCACGACCGCGAGCAGTTCCTCGCCCGGCGCGAGTCGCAGGAGCTCTACTCCCGCGTCCACGAGCTGTGCGACCACATGCGGATCCCCTTCTACAACAACCCCCTCTTCCACGAGTTCCTGCAGGGCAAGCGGGAGTACCGGTGCTCGGCGTGGGCGATGCCGACGTACACGGTCGAGGGCTGGCGGAGCCCCTGCTACCTGCTCGCCGACGCGCACGTCGGGAGCCTGAAGGAGCTGTACGAGGGGACCGACTGGGAGGCGTACGGCACCGACCGCGACCCCCGGTGCGCCAACTGCCTGATGCACTGCGGCTACGAGGCGAGCACGATCCTCGACGCGTTCTCCAAGCCCCGGGACCTGGTGGCGCTGGCCCGCTCGTGATCGCCGTGGTCTGCGCCGTCCCCGCCGAGCGACGCGCACTGGCGGGGCTCGCCGGCCCCGACGTGACGCTCCACCTCTCCGGCATCGGCGCGCCCGCCGCCGCCCGCACCGCGCGCGGGCTGCCGGCGGGCCTGCGCGCGATCGTGTCGGCGGGCTTCTGCGGCGCCCTCGACCCCGCGCTGCGGGTGGGCGACCTGGTCGCCGCCGACGTCGTCGCCGACGAGGGGACGGGCGACCGCTTCCCCGCCGACCCCGGCCTGCTCGCCGCCGCGCCGGGGCGCCGCGGCACCCTCGTCACCGCCGTCAGGCTCGCGCGGACACCCGCCGACCGCGCGCGGCTCGACGGCACGGCCGTCGACCTCGAGAGCGCGGCGCTCGCCCGGGCCGCGGCGGCGGACGGCATCCCGTTCCTCGCCCTCCGCGCCGTCACCGACGAGTCGCGCCACCGCCTCCCCGACTTCGACCGCCTCATGGACGCCGCGGGGCGCCTCACCCCCGGCGCGGGGCTCGTCCACTTCGTGCTGCACCCGCGCGAGGTGCCGGCGCTGCTGCGGCTGGGGCCGGCGTCGCGCACCGCCGGCCGGGCGCTGCACGACGGCCTGGAGAGCCTCCTCGAGGTGGTGCGGTGAGCCGCCTCGCCCTCGTGACGGGGGCGACGGGGTTCATCGGCGGGCACGTCGCCACCGACCTGATGGCCTCCGGCTGGCGTGTCCGGGCGCTGGTGCGCGACAACCCGGGGCGCGCGGGACGCCTGCCCGACGGGTGCGAGGCCGCGGCGGGGGACATGTGCGACGCGGCGGCGGTCGCGCGGGCCGCCCGGGGCGTGGACGCCGTGGTGCACGTCGCCGCCCAGTACTCGCTGGCCCGCGCCCGCGGCGCCCGGGTGGAGCACGACAACGTCGAGGGGACGCGCGTCGTGCTCGCCGCCGCGCGCGCCGCCGACGTGCCGATGGTGCACACGTCGTCGGTGGCGACGATCGGCACGCCGCCGGGGGGCGGGCCGGGCGACGAGGACACGCCCCTCGACGAGGCGAAGGTCATCGGCGCCTACAAGCGCTCCAAGCTGGCGTCGGAGCGGCTGGCGCTGGCGGCGGCGGAGGAGGGTCAGCACGTCGTGGTCGTCAACCCGACGGCCCCCGTCGGGCCGGGGGACCACGCGCCCACGCCGACGGGGCGGATCGTCGTGGACTTCCTCGCCGGCCGCATCCCCGCCTACGTCGACACGGGCCTCAACGTGGTGGACGTCCGCGACGTCGCCGCCGGGCACCGCCTCGCGCTCGAGCGGGGGACCCGCGGGCGCCGGTACATCCTCGGCGGCGAGGACATGACGCTGCGCGAGATCCTGCGCGTGCTGGCGGGCCTCAGCGGCCGGCGGGCGCCCCGGGTGCGCATCCCCCACGCGCTCGCCATCGCCGTCGCCGCCGTCGACGAGGCCGTCGAGGGCGGCGTGCTCCGCCGCGAGCCGGTCGCCCCGCTCGACGGGGCGCGGATGGCGCGCACCTCCATGTTCGCGGACGGCGGCCGGGCCCGCTGCGAGCTGGGGGTGCCGTGCTCCCCCGCCCGCCTCGCCCTGGCCGACGCGGTCGACTGGTTCCGGGCCCGCGAGGCGGCATGAGCACCGGGGCCGTCCACGACCCCTCCGTCCGGGCCCGCGCCCGGGAGGCGCTCGAGCGGGGCGCGGCGCACCTGCGCGGCATGCGCGCCCCCGAGGGCTACTGGTGGGCGGAGCTCGAGTCGAACCCGACGATCACGGCGGAGCACGCGTTCATGCTCCACGCCCTCGGGCTCGCCGACGACGCGACCCGGCGGCGCCTCGCGAACGAGCTGCTGGCCACGCAGGGCGACGACGGCGGCTGGCGGGTCTGGTACTCGGGCCCCGCGGACCTCTCGACGACGGTGGAGGCGTACTACGCGCTGAAGCTGTGCGGGGTGCCCGCGGACGACCCGCGAATGGCGGCGGCGCGGGCCGTGGCGCGCGACCTCGGCGGCGTGAACCGCGCCCGCTTCTTCACGAAGCTCTGGCTGGCGGTGCTCGGCCGGTACCCGTGGGACGCGATCCCGGTGCTGCCCCCCGAGATGATGCTGCTGCCCCCCCGCGCGCCCCTGTCGCCGTGGCGGTTCGCCTGCTGGGCGCGGGGCACCTTCGTCGCCCTCATGGTGGTGCTGTCGCGGCGTCCCGTGTACGCCCAGCCGACCGGCGTGGACGAGCTCTTCCTGGAGGAGCCGGGGGCGGGGCCGCCGCCGGGTCCGCGCACCCCCGGCCGGTGGACGCCGTTCCTGGCGTGGACGATGCGCGTCGCACGCGCCTACAACCGGCGGCCGGTCCCCGCGCTGCGGCGCCTGTCGGAGGCCCGGGTCGCCCGGTGGATCTGCGAGCGCCAGGAGGCCGACGGGTCGTGGGGCGGCATCCAGCCGCCGTGGGTCTACTCGATCCTCGCGCTGCACAGCCTCGGCTACCCCCTCGACCACCCCGTCATCCGGCGCGCGCTCGACGGGTTCGACGACACGTTCTCGATGCACCTCGACGGCGACCGCCTGCGCATCCAGGCGTGCCTGTCGCCCGTCTGGGACACGGCCCTCGCCGCGGTGGCGCTGGAGGACGCCGGGGCCGGGGACGGCGACCCGGACCTGGCGGCGGCCCGTGACTGGCTCCTGTCGAAGGAGGTCACCCGCATCGGCGACTGGCGTACCATCCCGCGACGCGGACGGGCCGGGGGATGGTCGTTCGAGTTCGCGAACGAGTGGTATCCCGACACCGACGACACCGCCGAGGTGCTGATCGCCCTCCGCCGCGCCGGGACCCCCGCCTCGCACCCCGCGATCCGCCGCGGCGTGGACTGGCTGCTCGCGATGCAGAGCTCGAACGGCGGGTGGGGGGCCTTCGACGTCGACAACGACCACGCGATCATGCGGCAGCTCCCCCTCTGCGACTTCGGCGAGGTGATCGACCCGCCGACCGAGGACGTCACGGCCCACGTCGTCGAGGCGCTCCGCGCGTGCGGGGTGCCCGCCGACCACCCCGCCGTGCGGCGCGGCGTCGCGTACCTGTGGGCGACCCAGCGCGACGACGGCTCGTGGTGGGGGCGCTGGGGCGTCAACCACGTCTACGGGACGGGGGCGGCGCTGCCCGCCCTGGCGGCCGCCGGCGAGGACATGGGCGACCCCCGCGTCCGGCGGGCGGTGGACTGGCTCGCGGCGCACCAGAACCGCGACGGCGGGTGGGGCGAGAGCGTGCTGAGCTACACCGACCCCGCGTGGATCGGGCGCGGCGACTCCACGCCGTCGCAGACCGCGTGGGCGCTGATCGGCCTGCACGCCGCGGCGCCGCGGCACCCCGCCGTCGCCCATGGGCTGCTGTACCTGGCCGACACGCAGAACCCGGACGGGTCGTGGGACGAGCCGTACTTCACGGGGACCGGGTTCCCCGCCGACTTCATGATCCGGTACCACTCGTACCGGCAGGTGTTCCCGGTCAGCGCCCTCGGGCGGCTCGCGCGATGACCCCCACCACCGGCGACGCCCGCGCCGCGGGCCGGGCGGCCGTGCGCGCGCACGACGAGAACTTCCCCGTCGCGTTCCTGCTCGCCCCCGCCGACGTCCGGTCGGACATGGGGGTCGTCTACGCGTTCTGCCGCACCACCGACGACCTCGGCGACGAGGGTGACGGCGGCCCCGCGGCGCGCCTCGCCGCCCTCGACGCGTGGGAGGCCGACCTGCGCCGGGCGGCGGACGGCGGGGAGGCCCCGGCCCTGCCGGCGGCGGTGGCGGAGCTCGCGGACCGGCGGGGGATCCCGCTCGACGTGTTCACCCGCCTGGTCGAGGCGAACCGGATGGACCAGCGCCGGTCCCGCTGGGACACCCACGCGGAGCTGATCGACTACTGCCGCCACTCGGCGACGCCCGTGGGTGAGATGGTGCTGGGCGTGCTCGGCTACCGCGACGCGTGGAGGACCGGTCTCTCCGACGAGACGTGCATCGGGCTGCAGCTCGTCAACTTCTGGCAGGACGTCGGGCGGGACCTGCGCGACCGCGACCGGGTGTACCTGCCGCGCGAGGCGATGGAGGCGCACGGCGTCACCGTGGACGACCTGCGGCTCCCCGCGGCGACGCCCGGAGTGCGAGCGGTGATCGCCGAGGAGGTCGGGCGGGCGCGGGCGCACCTCGAGGCGGGCGCCGGGCTGCACCGCCTCGTGCCGCGGCGGGTCGCCCTCGACCTGCGCATGTTCACCGCCGGCGGGCTCGCCCTGTGCGACGCCATCGCCGACCAGGGCTTCGACACGCTCTCCCGGCGACCGGCACCCGGCCGGATCGGCCGGGCGCGGATCGCGGCGCGCGCGCTGCGCCACGCGGCGCGCGGCCGATGACCCGGGAGGAGGCCTACGCCCACTGCGGCGCCGTCGCCCGGTCGGAGGCGCGCAACTTCTACTTCGGCTTCGTGCTGCTCCCCCGGGAGCGGCGCGACGGCATCTACGCGGCGTACGCGTTCAGCCGGCGGGCGGACGACGCCGTCGACGGGGACGAGCCGGTCGCGGAGCGCCTGGCCGCCGTCGGGGCGCTGCGCCGCGAGCTCGACCTGTGCGCGGCGGGGACGCCACCCCCCGACGACCCGGTGCTCGTCGCCCTGGCCGACGCGATGCGCCGGTTCGCGATCCCGCGGGAGCACTTCGACGGCCTGATCGACGGCGTCGAGATGGACCTGACGGTCACCCGGTACGCGGACTGGCCGGCGCTGCGGCTGTACTGCGACCGGGTCGCCGGCGCGGTCGGCCTGGTGAGCCTGCACGTCTTCGGGTTCCGCGACCCCCGGGCGCCCGGGTATGCGGAGCAACTGGGGCTGGGGATGCAGGTCGTGAACATCATGCGCGACGTCGCCGAGGACGCCGCCCGGGGACGGGTCTACCTCCCCCAGGACCAGATGGCGGCCCACGGCGTGACCGACGACGACCTCGTCGCGGGGCGGCTCACCCCCGGGTTCCGGGCGTTGATGGCCGACCAGGCGGCGCGGGCCCACGCGTTGATCGACGAGGGCGAGCGGCTCCTGCCGCTGCTCGACCGGCGCGCGCGGATGTGCGTGGCGATGCTGTCCGGCCTGTACCGCGCGATCCTCGTGGAGATCGAGGCCCGCGACCACGACGTCTTCGCCGGCCGCGTCGCCCTGTCGACGCCGCGAAAGCTCGCGTTGATGGCGCGCCGCACGGCCGGCGCCCTCTGGTGAGCGCGGCCACCCCCCACGTCGTGGTGTGCGGCGGCGGGCTCGCCGGGGTCGCGGCGGCGTGCGAGGCGGCGCTCGGCGGGGCGCGCGTCACGCTCGTGGAGCGGCGCCCGTTCCTCGGCGGCCGGGCGTTCAGTTTCCGCGACCCCGACAGCGGCCGCGAGGTCGACAACGGCCAGCACGTGTTCCTCGGCTGCTGCCCCGCCTACATCTCGCTGCTGCGGATGCTCGGGACGCTCGGGCACACGACGTTGCAGCGCCGCCTCGACACCCCCGTCCGCGACCGTGCGGGGCGCCGGGGCGCGCTGCGCGCCGCCCCGCTGCCGGCTCCGCTGCACCTCGCGGCGAGCTTCGCCGCGTACCCGCTGCTGAGCGCCCGGGAGAGGGCCGCCGCCCTGCCGGCGCTGGCGGCGTTGGCGGCGCGACGGCGGGAGGCGACGGAGCGCCTCGACCAGCGCAGCTTCGGCGACTGGCTCGCGGAGCACGGGCAGGGCCCGGGGGCGGTCGCGCGGTTCTGGGACCTGATCGTGCTGCCGACGTGCAACGACCGCAGCGACCGGGTGTCGGCGGCCCTCGCGGCGTTCGTGCTGCGGCGGGGGTTCCTCGAGTCGCCGCGCGGGTCGGCGGTCGGCTGGTCGCGGGTCGGGCTCACCCGCCTCGTGGACCCGGCGGCGCGGCGGTGGCTGGAGGCGCGCGGCGGCCGGGTCCTCGACGGGCGCGGGGTGGCGTCGGTCGAGCCGGGGGTGGTGACGCTGGGCGACGGTGAGCGCCTCGCGGCGGACGGGGTGGTGGTGGCGTTGCCGCCGGGGCGCGCGCGGGAGGTCGCCCCCGGCGCCCTGCCGGACGACCCCGGCCTGGGGACGTCGCCGATCGTGAACGTCCACCTCTGGTACGACCGTCCGGTGATGGACGAGCCGTTCACGGCCGTCGTGGACTCGCCCGCCCAGTGGATCTTCAACCGCACCGCGATGGGGGCCGAGCCGGAGCCGGGACGGGCCCCCGACGGCACCCACCACCTCGCCGTCTCGATCTCGGGGGCGCGCGACGAGATCGACGTGCCGCGCGCCCGCCTCGCCGCCGACCTCCGCGCCGAGGTCGAGCACATCCTCCCCGCCGCCCGCGGCGCCGACCTCGTGGCGAGCGCCGTCGTGAAGGAACCGCACGCGACGTTCGCCGCCGCTCCCGGCCAGGCCGCCCGCCGGCCCGGACCCCGCACCCCGATGCCGGGCGTCGCGCTCGCCGGGGCGTGGACGGCGACGGGCTGGCCGGCGACGATGGAGGGCGCCGTCCGCAGCGGCATCCGCGCCGCCCGGCTCCTGCGGGGGGATCTCCGGGGCTGACCCCAAGGTCCAATCGGACCTCGACGCGTGGTCCACGTGGCCGCGACCCCGTGGTCCATTCGGACCTCGACGCGTGGTCCACGTGGACCCTCGGACGCCCCCGTGCCGGGCCACCGTCGGGGGGAGACCGCCCGGGGACCCGGTGTTACGATCGGCGTCGATCAATGGTTCCGCGATGGCGGTCGTCGCTCGTGCGGAGGTCCACCGGACAACGGCTCTCCCGCCGCCCCGAGGGCGGCCGGGATCTCGACGCGCTCCGCGGCGCGCTGGTGGACGGTGCCGCCAGCGCCGGGGGCGGGGTCGCGTCGGGGCTGCGCACGGCGCGGCGGGCCGCGGCGTCCGTCGGCGACGGGCGCCGCGAGGCCACGATCATGGCCGCCGCGTACGGGGTGTACCTCGTCGTCCGCGGCCTCTGGGGCGGGACGCTGGAGGAGGGCCGCGCCAACGCCGCCGCCCTCATCGAACGGGAACGGGACCTCGGCATCTGGGTCGAGCCGGCGTGGCAGCGGGCGTTCGCCGAGAACAACCTCGGCCTGCCGGCGTGGAGCGCCTTCTACGTCCTCAGCCAGGTGATCGTGCTGCCGCTCGCCCTGTTCCTCGTCTACCGCCACCGCCGCGCGTCGTACGCGTTCCTCCGCAACATGGCGCTGCTGTCGTGGGCGGGCGGGCTCGCCTGGTACGCGCTCCAGCCGGTCGCGCCGCCGCGCCTCATCGCGTCGGGCCTGGAGGACACCGTCAGCACCCAGACGCCGGTGGCGCTCGACTCCGACCTGGTGCGCCTCGTCTACAACCCCGTCGCGGCGATGCCGAGCCTCCACGTCGGGATGGCGCCGGTCGTCGCGTGGGCGCTGTGGCGGCTCACGCCCTGGTGGTGGTCGCGGGCGCTCGGGCTCGTGTACCCCGTCCTCGTCTCGGTGGCCGTCGTCGTGACCGGCAACCACTACGTGCTGGACATCGCCGGGGGCGTCGCGGTGGTGCTGCCCGCCGCGGTCGTCGCGGCGTGGCTCGCGCGGGCCCCCGGCGGGGCGCCTACGGTCCCGGGGGGATCGCCACCATCGGACGGGTCGGGTCCGCTGCCGCGCGCCGCCCCACCTTGACGACGCCCCACAGCAGCTCGCGGTAGTCGGCGGGGGAGCCGACGCCGGCGACGTCCAGCTCCGTCGCCAACCGGTTCGCCCACGCCACGAGGCTCGCCTGCGGGCTCGCCGTCGCGTCCAGCACCGCCTGCTCGTACAGCAGGCCGCCCAGGGCACGCAGGTCCGACATCACCACGATCCGGGGACGGGGCGGCTTCGGCTTGGCGCGGCTCCGCCGGCGGGGTGGGGCGGGCGGAGCGGGACGGGCGGCGAGTGAGGCGGGGGCCAAGTCGTTCTCCTGGGGGCGGGCGAGGTGCCGGGGTGTGACCTATCCCCCCTGTCGGCGCGTCAGGGCGCCGGGTACGTCCCCCATTCGGGGGATCCGCCTCAGAGACCGGTGGTGGTCGCGTCCGTCCCGTGGGCCTGGTGGGAGTACTCCGCCACGATCCGGACGAGGCGCTGCGGGTCGGCGATGCCGGTGTAGTGGAAGCCGCTGTCGTCGACGTCGGAGCCCGCCGTGTCGAACTCCACCGACCCGACCTTCATCAGCCGGTCGAGGAAGCTCTGCGAGATGTTGACGTTCTGCACGCGCTCGAACCGCGCGGTCTGCTCCTTGCGGGCGAGGATGCCGCGCCGCACCCGGAGCCGCTGCGTCGTCACCAGGTACAGGGTCGCGTACCGCTGCAACGTGTCCCACACGACCACGACGGCGAGCAGGACCAGCGAGATCAGCAGCCACTGCCAGTACGGCAGCCCCGTGCCGGTGTCCGTCGCGCGCAGCAGCCCCGCGCCGATCACCGGGAGCAGCGCCAGCGGGATCCACAGGATGTAGAAGCTGAGGTGGGCGCGCCACGACGGGCGGCCCCGCCAGAGGATCCTCTCGCCGTCGAGCAAGTCCATGGCGGGAATCTACCGGCGGTCCCGGTCGGCCGCGCACCGGGGACCGAGAACGTGCCGACGGATACGATGTCCCCGACCCGGCGCACGGTCCTCCAGGAGACGTCCCCATGAGCAGCGACTCGCCCAACATCACCTCCCTCGAGCTCGAGGACCGGCGCTTCCCGCCGCCCGACGACTTCGCGGCGCAGGCGAACGCACGCGAGGAGCTGTACGCCGAGGCGGCGGCCGACCCGGAGGCCTTCTGGACCCGGCAGACCACGGAGCTCCTCACCTGGGAGACGCCGCCCACCCAGGGCGTCGACCGGTCCAACCCGCCGTTCTTCACGTGGTTCGCCGACGGGACCCTGAACGCCAGCGTCAACTGCCTCGACCGGCACCTCGAGACGCGCGGCGACCGCGTCGCGTTCCACTGGGAGGGCGAGCCGGACGAGCGGGTCGACATCACGTACCGCGACCTCCACGAGCGGGTCTGCCGCCTCGCCAACGGCCTCCGCGCCCGCGGCGTCGGTAAGGGCGACCGCGTCGCGATCTACCTCGGGATGGTCCCTGAGATCGTCGTGGCGATGCTGGCCTGCGCCCGCATCGGCGCACCCCACACCGTCATCTTCGGCGGCTTCTCCCCCGACTCCGTGCGCGACCGCGTCGTCGACTGCGGCGTCACCGCCATGATCACCGGCGACGGCGCGTGGCGCGGCGGCAAGCTCGTCGCCCTCAAGGCGAACGTCGACACCGCCCTCGAGGGCGCCCCCGACGTCCACACCTGCATCGTGGTGCGGCGCACGGAGAACGAGGTCGGGTGGGTCGAGGACCGCGACGTCTGGTACCACGACCTCGTCGCCGACCAGCCCGCCGAGTGCGCGCCCGAGATGGTCGGCGCCGAGCACCCGCTCTACATCCTCTACACGTCCGGCTCGACGGGGAAGCCGAAGGGGATCCTCCACACGACCGGCGGCTACCTGACGGGCGTCGCCGCGACGCACCGGTGGGTGTTCGACCTGAAGGACGACGACGTCTACTGGTGCGCCGCCGACGCCGGCTGGGTCACCGGGCACAGCTACATCGTCTACGGGCCGCTCGCGAACGGGGCGACCAGCGTCCTCTACGAGGGGGCGCCCGGCACGCCCGACAAGGACCGCTGGTGGCAGATCGTCGAGCGGTACGCCGTCACGATCCTCTACTGCGCGCCGACCGCGATCCGCACCTTCATGAAGTGGGGGGTGGAGTACCCGAAGCGGCACGACCTGTCGTCGCTCCGGCTGCTCGGCTCGGTCGGCGAGCCGATCAACCCCGAGGCGTGGATCTGGTACCGCGACACCATCGGCGGCGGCACCTGCCCCGTCGTGGACACCTGGTGGCAGACGGAGACCGGCAACATCATGATCTCGCCGCTCCCGGGGGTCAGCACCCTGAAGCCGGGCTCCGCGTCCCGCCCCCTCCCCGGCATCACCGCCGACGTCGTCGACGGCGAGGGCCGCAGCGTGCCCCTCGGCCAGGGCGGCTACCTCGTGCTGACCGAGCCGTGGCCGGCGATGCTGCGCACCCTCTACGGCGACGACGACCGGTTCGTCGAGACCTACTGGAGCCAGTACGAGGGCATGTACCTCGCGGGCGACGGCTGCCGCCGCGACAAGGACGGCGACTACTGGCTGCTCGGGCGCATCGACGACGTCATGAACGTCTCCGGCCACCGGCTCTCGACGATCGAGATCGAGTCGGCCCTCGTCGACCACCCGAAGGTCGCGGAGGCCGCCGTCGTCGGCCGCAGCGACGAGACCACCGGCCAGGCCATCGCCGCGTTCGTCACCCTCAAGGGGGACGTCGTCGGCGACGAGGCCCTCATCGCCGAGCTCCGCCAGCACGTCGCCACCAAGATCGGCGGCATCGCGCGGCCGAAGTCGATCGTGCTGACCGACGACCTCCCGAAGACGCGCTCCGGCAAGATCATGCGCCGCCTGCTGCGCGACATCTCCGAGAACCGCCAGCTCGGCGACGTCACCACCCTCGCCAACGAGGACGTGGTGAGCGACATCGCCGGGCAGGCCGAGAAGGCGAGGTCCGCCGACTCCGGGTGAGCCCGGCGGCGCCCCGCCGCCGGTCAGACGGCGGCGGGGATCCCCGCGTCCGCGACCATGCTGCGGTAGGGCGCGCCCAGCAGCGGCGACGACAGCAGGAAGTCCGCGGTGGCGCGGTTGCACGCGATCGGGCAGTCGTGCACCACGGCGATCCGCAGCAGCGCCTTCACGTCGACGTCGTGCGGCTGGGACATCAGCGGGTCCCAGAAGAAGATGACGATGTCGACCCGGCCCTCCGCGATGCCGGCGCCGATCTGCTGGTCACCGCCGAGCGGTCCGCTCAGGAAGCGGTGGACGGGCACGCCGATCTCGGCCTCCACGAGGGCGCCGGTCGTCCCCGTCCCGAACAGCTCGTGGCGCGCGAGGGTGCCGCGGTTGAAGCGGGCCCAGTCCAGGAGATCGAGCTTGCGGTTGTCGTGGGCGATCAGGGCGATGCGCTTGCGATCGTCCAATGGGTCCTCCTCAGGTGGCGCGTGTGCGTCGAGGTCACGGTAGCGCGGTCCCCGCGCCACGCCGTTGCGATCGCGTGAAGTCGGACCCGGAGGTCGTCAGAGGCCGGGGGGCAGGGTGCGGCCGGCTTCGCGCAGCCGGTCCTCGGCGTGCGCGAGGGCGAAGGCGAGGGCCGCGCGGGGCGGCGCCTGCCGGTCCGACTCCCGGTGCCACGCCATCAGACCCTCGATGCCGAGGGCAAGCGCCAGGCGGTCCTCGTCGGCGTCGGCGGCGAGCGCGATCAGCAGGGCCAGGGAGGCGATCTCGAGTGCCGGGCCGGCCTCGTCGGGACGGTCGACGATGCGGGGGACGAGCCCGGACGACGACGTGACGACCTCCGTCTCGACCCGCAGGCGGCCCTCCCCCTCCCACGGCACCACCTGCAGCAGCCCCGACTGGCCGAGGGCGGTCAGGTCGACGAGGTCGCCCCGCAGCGGTCCGGGCGCGGACCGCGCGACGCGGGCGGCGAGGGTCACGAGCGCGGCGCGGTACGCCTCCCACCGCGGAGGCGGGGCGGCGCGCGACGCGAGCGCCGCGGTCCCGAGGCCGACGGCGAGCCGGTCGGCCCGCTCGGCCCCCGGCCAGCGGCCGTCGGCGGGGTGCAGGAGCACCGCCGCCCTGCGGGGTCCGTGCAGGGCGACCTCGGCGCGCACCAGCGGGACCTTCCGGAACAGTGGCGACACGGCTCTCCTCCCGCGGACACGTCGTTAGCCCCGGCTGGGGCGGCGCACTCGCCGCGACTAGCCGGCGGAGGCGCGCGCCGGGCCCGACTTGACTTAGCAACAGGCTAAATCACTACGGTCCCCCGTCGTGCACGAGAACGCCCGAGCGAACCGCGCCGCCGCGCTCCTGTCGGTGGCGTCCAACACCGTCCTGATGATCGCGAAGCTGATCGTCGGCCTCCTCACGGGCTCCGTCGCCGTGCTCTCCGACGCGGCGAACTCCGGCGGGGACCTCGTCGCGTCGGGGATCGCCTTCGCCGGCGTCCGCGCCGCGGCCCGTCCCGCCGACCACGACCACCCCTACGGCCACGAGAAGACGGAGAACCTCGCGGCGTTGATCGAGGGGGTGCTGGTGCTGCTCGCGGGGGCGGTCGTCGCCGTCGAGGCGGGGCGCCGGCTCGTCGACGGCTCCGCGGGTCTCGTCGGCGTCGACCTCGCCGTCGCGGTGATGGTCTTCTCGGCCGTCGCGAACCTGGCGGTGTCGGCGCGGCTGCGGCGCGTCGCCCGCCGCACGGGGTCCCCCGCCATCGAGGCGGACGCCGCCCACCTCGCCAGCGACGTGTGGACGTCGGGTGGGGCGGCGGTCGGCCTCGTCATCGTCGCCGCGACCGGCTGGACCCGGGTGGACGCGGTCGTCGGCGTCGCCATCTCCCTCTACGTCATCTGGATCGGCGCCCGCCTCGCGTGGCGCGCCGCGCAGGTGCTGCTCGACACGGCCCTCCCGCCGGAGGAGATGCAGGCCATCGAGGTGGTCCTCGCGGGCTTCTCCCGCGACGAGGACATCAGCTTCCACGCCCTCCGCGGCCGCCGCGCCGGCAGCAAGCGGCACGTCGACCTGCACATGGTGGTCCCCCCCGACACCACCGTCCGCAACGGCCACGCCATGAGCGGCCGGGTGAAGACCGCGGTCCGCGACGCGTTGCCGAACACCGAGGTCCTCATCCACCTCGAGGACCACTAGCCGGACGTCGGAAGGAGGGCGGCGGCGCGCGGCGAACACGCCCGCCATGACGACCCAGACGCTCTCCCACGCCTCCGACGACGACACCCTCCAGGTGTCGCGCGCCGACCTCCGGGCCCCGGCCCCGTCCCGCCGCCTGGCCGAGATGGACCTCGACCCGCCGTCGGGCCCCGTGCCAGCCGACGTGCTCGCCTACTTCGAGCGCGCCGTCGCCCGCGAACGAGGCCGCCGGGCCGCCTGAGGTCTTTCTCGGCGGCCGTCCCCGGCGGCAGCCGGTGCCGCCGTCCGCGCCGTCCTCGCGATCAGCGGCGAAGCCGCCGCGAGAGGCGCTTGTCGCGCTTCGCCGGGGACGGCCGCCGGAAGGACCTCTCCCTACATCCAGGCACCGCCGCTCAGCACGGGTGACTCCGTGCCGTCGTGCGCGACGCCGGTGACCGTCACGTCGGGTCCCCCGATCATGAAGTCGATGTGGATCTGGCTGTCGTTGATGCGCCCGGGGTCCTCGCCGGGGGCGCCCTTCGGGTAGCCGGCGCCGAGGGCGATGTGGCTCGCGGCGTTCTCGTCGAGCAGGGTGTCGTAGAACACGGTCCCGAGGGGGCCGATCCGCCCGCTGCCGTCGACCAGCGCGACCTCCCCGAGGCGCGTGCCGCCCTCGTCCACGGCGACGCGCGCGCGGAGCGTCTCGGCGCCCGCGTCGGCGGTGATCTCGACGGCCCGCCCGCCCTCGAAGCGCACCCGGAGGCCCTCGACGACGGTGCCGCCGAGGTCGAGGGGCCGCGTCGACGTGACGACGCCCTCCGTCCGGAGGGGGTCGGGCGTCGTGAAGACCTCCTCCGTCGGGATGTTGGGGAGGTGCTCCAGGCCGTCGCGGCGGTGGTCGATCCCGCCGACCCACGTCGATCCGGGCAGCAGGCCGACGGTGAGGTCGGTGCCGGGGCCGCGGAAGCGGAGGGCGGTGAGGCGCCGCTCGTCGAGCCGCGCCGCGGACGCGGCGAGCTCGTCGCCGCGGGCGCGCCACGCCGCCGCGGGATCGGGTTCGTCGAGGCGGCAGATGTGGGCGATCTGGGTCCACAGCCGCTCCAGCGCCTCGTCGGGCGGGAGGTCGGGGAAGACCACGCCCGCCCACGCCGGGTTGGGGCAGGGGACGACGGTCCAGTTGATCTTCGCCTCCATCAGCACCGCGATGCCCTCGCGCACCGACGGCAGGCGGTCGCGTCCCGCCCGCACCGGGTCGACGTCGTCGAAGAGGCCGGGGGCCGTCGGCCCGGCCAGCGCGATCGTCGCGGCCGCGAGCTCGCCGAGGCCGAGGGCCCGCTGCCCGTACCAGGGGGGCACGTACTCGAGCGTGTCGTCGGCGGCGTGGCGCAGGCGCGCGAGCTTCACGTGGGGGTCGAACCAGGCGAGGTCGACGAAGCGCGCGCCGCGCTCGTAGGCGGCCGACGCGATCGCGCGGGCGAGGTCCTCCTGCCCGGGTCGCGCGCCCACCGAGACCACCTGCCCGGGCTGGACGTTGGCCCCCACCTCGACGGCGAGGCGGGCGAGCTGCTGGATGCGCGGATCCCCCGCGCCGGTGCCGGTCGTCATGCGCCGATGCTAACGGGCGGGGAGGCAGAGCCCTCCCCGGTGCGCCGGGGAGGGGAGGGGGCGGGCTAGCGGATCGTGAAGTACCGAGCTCCAATGCGGCTGAAGGAGCCGTTGGTCCGGTTCGTGACCGCGACGTTCGCCGAGTAGAGCCCGTTGGCGAACGTGTCGGGCACCTTGATGTAGGCGTACCCGCAGTAGTCGTAGATGCGTCCGGACACGCGCCGCTGGAAGACCTTGATCGAGCCTGATCCGTTCTCGTCCCAGATCCGGAAGGTGGACGAGAACGAGTCGGAGAGGTCACCGGTGTAGTCGCAGAAGTTCACCTTGAGCTGGATCTGCCGGCCCTCGTCCTTCACGTAGAACGAGGAGATGCGGGGTCGGGCGTCGGCGTGCCCGGGGGCGGACAGCGCGATTCCTCCGAGGACCAGGGCGCTGATGACGGCGGCGCAGGCGGGGCGGAGCACGGGGGCCTCCACGGAGAGTGGTCGATAGTGGGATCCCGATGGTGCGCGTGTCCACCGGATCGCAGACCGTCCCGCGGGGGGGTCTGGCCACTCGACGGACGGATGGTCGCGTCGCCGGCGCGTGCCGGACCGCCACCCGGTGGCGCCCCCCGCCCGGGTGTGGTGTGCTCGGAGCCCGGAACGTCGGCAGCGGGAGGCGGACATGAGCGATCACCCCGACGGGCTCCACGACCTCGTCACCCGGGCGCACATCGCCCGGCGCCTGCACCTCACGCGCGGCGCCCTCGGGCGCGCCACCGCGGCACCGGGCTTCCCCACCCCCCTCGGGCGGCTCGGCGCCTCCGAGGTGTGGCGCTGGAGCGACGTCCGCGCATGGGCGGAGGGCGCCGCGGGCTCCCCGCACGGCCCGAGCCCCGAGGGCCTGCGCCTCGCGGGCATCCGCGACCGGTTCCGGGGCGCCGGGTTCCGGCTGAAGCTCGCGCCCGACGCCGGCGGGGACGGCTGGACGGCGACGCGCGTCGCGCCGGGGCGGCCGTCGAGCTCCGGCGAGGCGTTCCACGGCCGCGACGCGACCGAGGCGGCCGAACGCGCGCTGGAGTGGCTCGAGACGCACCACTGACGACGGGCGGGCGGCGGGGAGCCGCCCGCGGTCAGGCCGAGAACCCGGAGATCGCGTCCCCGATCAACGTCGCGCCGATCACCAGCGCGAGCACCGCGAGGATCACGTCGTTGTGGCGGACCATCCCGTCCTTCACGGCGGCGAGGACCCGGTCTCCGCGGTGGCCGAGCACGACCGACATGGCGAGCGGCGCCGTCACCCCGAGGGTCGCGACCACGACGAAGAGGGCGAGGGCGACGGCGGCGGACCCCGCGGGCAGCTCGGCCTGGGCGATCGCCGCGGAACCCGCGACGGCGAGGGCGAGGTTCTTCGGGTTGAGGGCCGACAGCAGCAGGCCCATCCCGGCGGCGCCCCCGGGGCGGAGGCCGTCGATGCGGCCCATCCAGCCCGGCAGCGCGGGTGTGTCACCGGGCGCCGGCCGGCCCCGCCACTTCGACGCCGCGAGGGCCACGAGCCCGAGGCCGATGGCGAGCCGCAGCACGCTCACCCACGTGGCGGGCCGACCGGACCCGGTCGCCGCCTCGTCGCCCGCGAGCAGGAGAACCACGACGCCCACCGCGGCGACGCCGACGACCGAGGCGAGGGCGAAGACCGCCCCCGTCGCCCGCCCGCCCGGGGCGCCGAGGATGAGGACCATCGCGACCAGGGGGAAGGGGCTGAGGGCGAGGCCGACCGCGAACGGCAGGCTCTGCCCGATCGCGACGCCCATCAGGCGCCCCCGCCCGTGGGCCGGCGGTGCCGTGCCGATGCCGGAGCCGGGGGTCGAACCCGGACGCCCGAGGGCAGGGGAGTTTAAGTCCCCCGCGTCTACCGATTCCGCCACTCCGGCCGGTGATCAGGCTACCCCAGGCCGCGGGCCGGGGCGCGCGCGGTCAGCGGCCGAAGCTCGCGGCGCCGGGCGTGCGGTCCACGGCGGCGAGCCGGGTGCTCTCGACCGCGGCGGCCCAGCCCTCCGGGATGAGCGGCCAGCGCGCGAGGATCTCGGCGTGGCGCACGTGGCGCATGTTCGCGCCCGACGCGTGGATCGTGCGACGACCACCCATCACGTCGCCCGCGGCCGTGGCCGGTGACGCCGCCTCAGTCCGTGCGATTGCCATCGCCGGGATCCTAGGAGAACCTCGTCACGATCGGAACAACCCGGATGAGGGGTTCACCGCCGCGAGGGCCAGTCCGTCGAGGATGTCCCGCTCGCTGACGGTCATCCGGTCGAGCCCCGCCACCTCCAGGACCGTCGCCGCGATGAGCGCCCCCGCGGGGATCACCTCGGCGCGCGCCGGCTCGAGGCCGGGCAGCTCCCGGCGCGCCGCGACCGTCATGCCGCAGAGCCGGCCGGTGATCCGCTCCACGGAGTCGCGGTCGAGGACGTGGCCGTGGACGGCCACCGGGTCGTACCCGCCGAGCTCGATGGCGGCGAGGGTGGTGATGGTGCCGGCCACCCCGACGACGGGGGCCGGCCCCCCGATCCGCTCGAGCGCGGCGGCGACGAGCAGGCGGGCCTCGTCGCGGAGCGCGTCGATGCCGTCCTCCCCGGGCGGGTCGCCGCGCAGGTGCAGCTCCGACTGCCGGACGGCGCCGAGCTGCAGGCTGACCCCGGCGCGGGGGCCGTCGCCGGCGCCGCGGACGAGCTCGGTGCTGGCGCCCCCGATGTCCACGACCATGATCTCCTCGTCGCCGGGGGCCCCGAGCCGCGCACCCGCGAAGGAGCACCGCGCCTCCTGGTCGCCGTCGATCACCGCGAGGACGGCGCCGGTGCGGCGCGCCACGACCTCCGCGACCTCCGCCCGGTTGGGCGCGTCGCGGACGGCGCTGGTGCCCGCCGCCACCACCCGGGCGGGCGCGAACGCCGCGATGCGCTCCCCGTAGCCGGCGAGGCAGTCGTCGAGGCGCGCGAGGGCCTCGGCCGCGACGGAGCCGTCGGCGCCGGCGCCCCGGCGCAGGGCCGTCACGGTGCTGATGCGCTCACCCTCCGGCCCGGCCGGGCCGATCCGCTCGCAGAGCAGGAGCCGGACCGAGTTCGACCCGACGTCCACGACCGCGATGCGGTCGGGAGCGGGTGTCACCGCCCGATGTAGCGGAGCGGCGCCCGCAGCACCTCGGCCGCCTGGCCGGCGCTGGTGGCCAGCACCCCGAGCGCGGCGGCCCGGCGCTGGAGCGACGCGACGGCCGCGCCCATCTCGGCCTGGCGGTCCGGCAGCGCCGCGAGCGAGGCCTGCAGGCGGTCGGCCTCGGCGGTCAGCGCCGCGCCCGCCTCCGTCACGCGGGTCTGCGCGCGGCGCACGACGCGCCACAGCCGGAACCCGGCGATGCCGAGCACCGCCAGACCGGCGACGACGAGCAGGCCGAGCAGGATGGCGGACAGTCCCACCGCGTTGTCCCAGACGACGTCCACGGGGTGCAGTATCGCACCCGGGTATGGTCCGTCCCGCCATGACGGTCGCCGCGCGTCCCGACCCGCGCACACTCCCCCGCGTCGCCGACGACGCGGAGTTCGTCCCGCCCGAGGCGCTCGCGGGGCGCCCCCACGCACAGGTGGACGGCGCCCGGCTCGACGGCACGGTGCTCTCGTTGTCGCACTGGCCGGGCAGCGGCACCCCCGACGCCCTGCGGGCCGACACCAGCGCCCTGATCGTCGAGCGCTACCTCGACGCGGGCGCCGCCGGGCCCGAGGTGCGGCTCGTCAGCACGAACCACTACGACGAGGACGGGCTGCTCGCGATCTGGCTGCTGCGCGAGCGCCCGCCCGCCGGGGCGCCCGCCCGCCGCCTGGCCGTCGCCGCCGCGGAGGCCGGCGACTTCGGCACCTGGACCGACCCCGCCGCGCCGCGGGTGGCGATCGCCGCGATGGCGATGGCCGAGCGCCGCACGACGCCGTTCCCCGATGTCGGCCGCATCCTCGCCCGCGCGGGCGGGAGCGACCCGGCGGGCCTCCTGCACCAGGCGATCCTGCCGCGGGTCGCGGGCCTGCTCGCCGACCCCGACCGCTACCGGATGCTCTGGCGGCCGCGGTGGGACCGCATCGCCGCCGACGTGGCGCTGCTCGACGCCGGGGACGCCGTGATCGACGAGGTCCCCGACGCGGACCTCGCGATCCTCCGCACCCCCCGCCCCCTCGATCCGATGGCGGTGCACCCCCGCACCCGGCGCATGCGGGTGCTGACCGCGACGCCCGACGGCGTCCTCTCCCTCGCCCACCGCTACGAGACCTGGGTCGACTACGTCAGCCGGCCGCTCGCCCCGCGGGTCGACCTGACCCCGCTCGCCGCGCGGCTGCAACGCGACGAGGCGCGCCCCGTCCGGTGGCTGTTCGAGGGGGTCGGGGCGATCACCCCGCGCCTCCTGCCCGCGGGGCCGGACGGGCGGCCCGCGCCGACGTCGTGGGGCGCCGACGCCCTCGCCGACGCGCTCGTGCGCTTCCTCGGGTCGGCGGTGGCGGCGTGAGCGCCCTGGCGTGGGTCGACGTCTTCGCGGCGGGGCCGCTGAGCGGCAACCCCCTGGCGGTGGTCCTCGACGCCGACGACTGGACCGCGGCGCGGATGCAGGCCCTCGCCGCCGAGCTCGGCATCTCCGAGACGGCCTTCGTGATCGCCGCCGGGCCGGGCGCCGACCACCGCGTCCGCATCTTCACCCCCGTCCGCGAGCTGCCGATGGCCGGACACCCCGTCGTGGGGACGGCGTGGGTGCTCCACGCCGGGGGACGCACCGGCGAGCGCGCCCGCCTCGAGACCGGGGTGGGCGTCATGGCCACCCACGTGCGGGGCGGCGTCGCGACCGTCGCCCTCGGTCCCGTCGCGCCGGGCGCGGAGGTCGACCCGTACGAGGCGGCCCGGGCCGTGGGCCTGCCGTCCGCGGCGCGCGCCCGCATCTGGAGCGCCGGCGTGCCGCAGCTGATGCTGGAGGCCCCCGACGCGACCGCCGTGCGCGACGCGCGGCCCGACCACGACGCCCTCCGCCGGCTCGGCGAGCGCGACGGATGGGTCGGCGTCAGCCTCTACGCCCTCGACGGGTCCGGGGGTCGGCTCCGCGCCGACGTGCGCCACTTCGCCCCCCTGGTCGGCGTGCCGGAGGACCCCGTCACGGGGTCCGCGGCGGGGGCCCTCGGCGGGTGCATCGCCGCGGCCCGTGCCCCCGGCGGGGGGGAGCTCGAGATGGTCGTCCGCCAGACCACGGCGGCGGGTCGCGGTGGCGAGGTCGCCGTGCGCGTCGAGATGACCGGGGACGGCTCCGGACGGGTACGGATCGGCGGGCGGGTCGTCCCCCTCTTCGAGGGACGGTTCGTCGACGAGGACGCGGCGCGGGGGGCCTCCGGGAGGTAAGCTCCCGCGTCCCGGCGATCGGTGCGAGGAGCCGTTCGATGAGCGAGCAGGACGAGGCACGGAAGCGGATCCACCAGCTCCTGCTCTCGGGTGACAACACCCTGAAGAACCGGGACGACGACGGGCGCCGGGACCGTGCGCGCACGCGCTTCGAGGAGGCGCGCGCCGTGGCCGAGGGCGCCGGGCTGGACGACGCCCTGACGATCATCGACCGTCGCCTCGCGCTGCTGGGGACGCCGGATGAGGCGTAGGGCCTCCGAAGGCCCCGGGGACTGCGCCGTCTGCGGCCGCGTCGTGCTGCCCGGCGAGCCCGTGCACCACTTCGTGGAGCCGTCGCGGGGGAGCCGCCAGCGGGTCGTCTGCCCGCTCTGCCACCGCCGCGCCGCCGCGCAGGGGTGGGTGCGCACCGGCGGCTCGCGCGACCATCTCGACCGGAGCGCGCCTGCCGCCTGAGGCGCGCACGGGGGACGCTCCCGGTCCGCCGCTCGCCCAGCGACGGCTGCGGTTCGTCCTCGGCAAGGGCGGCGCCGGCAAGAGCACGGTGGCCGCGGCCATGGGCCTCGCCTCCGCGCGGGCCGGCGGACGCGCCCTGGTGGTCGAGGTGTCCGGGCAGCACCACCTGTCGCGGCTCTTCCGCGCGACCGGGGTCGAGGGCGACGAGCCCGCCGAGCTCGCGCCCGGCCTGTTCGGCGTCTCGATCGACGCGGAGACCGCCACCGAGGAGTACCTGTCGGGGCAGCTCAAGATCCGCCCGCTCGTCGAGATCCTCACCCGCAGCCGCGCCTTCCACACGTTCGCGGCCGCCGCGCCGGGCCTGCCGGAGCTGGTGACCGTCGGGAAGATCTGGAGCATGGCGATCGCCATCGACGCGGCGACCGGACGGCCCGTGTGGGACACCATCACGGTCGACTGCCCCGCCACCGGCCACGGCATCGCGCTCCTGGAGACCGCCGGGAACGTCGCCGACCTCGCGGCGAACGGACCGATCCGCGACCAGGCGAGCCGCATCCAGGAGGTCGTCTCCCACCCGGCGGCGACGGGCATCGTGGTCGTCGCGCTGCCGGAGGAGCTCGCGGTGGCCGAGGCGGTCGAGGCGGCCACGATCCTCCGCGGCCACGGGCTCCCGGTGGCCGCGACCGTCCTGAACGCGGTCCACCCGCCCCGGTTCACCGACGCCGACGCCCCGGCCCTCGAGGCCGTCGCCGGCGGCGACGGCGACGCCCCGGTGCGCGAGGCCGCCCGCGCCGCGCTGGCCCACCTCGACCACCAGCGCACCGACGCCGGGTACCGGGCGCGCCTCGCTGAGGAGGCCGGCCTCCCGGTGATCGACCTGCCGCGCCTCGTGCGGCGGCGGATGGACCTCGACGCGCTCGGCGTGCTCGCCGACGCCCTCGCCGGCAGCGTCGCGGGGGCGACGTCGTGATCGACGACCTCTCGACGCGCCGGCTCGTCGTCTGCGCCGGCGCCGGCGGCGTCGGCAAGACCACCGTCTCGGCGGGCATCGCCCTGCGCCTCGCCGCCGAGGGCGCCCGCACCGTGGTGGTGACCATCGACCCGGCGCGCCGCCTCGCCACCGCACTCGGCATGACCGGCCTCTCCGACGAACCCCAGCGGGTCCCCGCCGACGGGGTGCTCCCGGAGGGCGCCGGCGAGCTGTGGGCCCTCCAGCTCGACGCGAAGGCCACGTTCGACCGCCTCGTCGGCCGGTACGCCGCCGACGACGCCGCCCGCGACCGCATCCTCGGCAACCGCATCTACCGCCACCTGTCGGGCGCCGTCGCCGGCGCCCAGGAGTACATGGCGGTCGAGCGCCTCCACGAGCTCGTGGAGGAGGGACGGTTCGAGCGGATCGTGCTGGACACGCCCCCCGCGACGAACGCCCTCGACTTCCTAGACGCGCCCCAGCGGATCACGCGGTTCATCGAGGGACGCGCCCTGCGCCTGCTGATCCGGCCCGGCATGGCCGCCGGCGGCATCGGCTGGAAGATCATCCACGCGGGATCCGGGACGGTGCTGTCGCTCCTGGAGCGGCTCACGGGCGCCCAGCTGCTCCGCGACGTCGGCGAGTTCCTCGCGGGGTTCGAGGGGATGTACCAGGGCTTCGCGGAGCGGGCGCAGGCGGTGCGCGCGCTGCTCCTGAGCGACGACGCGGCGTTCGTCGTGGTCGCCGCCCCCGACCCCGACCCCCTCGAGCAGGCCGTCGCGCTCGCCGCGCGGCTGCGGGAGGAGGGCTTCCCGCTCGCCGGGGTCGTCCTGAACCGCGTCCACCGGCTGCCGCCGGGCGGGCCCCCCGCCGCGGGATCCCTCGCGGCGGCCCTCGCCGGCGCGGGCGCCCCCGACCCGGAGGGCCTCGCGGACCGTGCCGCGGCGGCGCTCGCCGACGAGCAGGTGCTGGGGCTGCGCGACCTCGACGCGCGCGAGGGGCTGAGGGGGGCGGTCGGGGCGGACCGCGTCACCGAGATCCCGGCGTTCGTCCGCGAGCCCGTGGAGCTGACCGGCATCGCCGAGGTCGCGGCGGCCCTCGGGCGGTGAGCGGCCCCCGGGTCACGGTGCTGGGGGCGGGCGTCGTCGGCGCGGCGTGCGCCCGGCACCTGGCCGATGGGGGCGCGCGGGTGCGGGTGCGCGACCCGGGGGCGGGGCGGGCCGCCGCGTCGTGGGCGGCCGCCGGGATCCTCTCCCCCTCGCACCCGGAGCGCCTGCCCGACGCGGTCCACCTGCTCGCCGACCGCAGCCGGGACCTCTGGGACGACCTCGGGCGGCGCCACCCGGCGGTGGAGCTGCGGCGCACGGGGCTGGTGGTCCGGGGCGCCGAGCCGGAGTGGCTCGCATGGCGCCGCGCGCGCGGGCTGGCGGTGGAGGAGGCCGCCTGGCCCGGGTCCGCCGGGGACGGCGCCCCGGCGCACCGGTTCCCGGAGGTCGCGGTGGTGCGGTCGCCGCGGGTCGCCCCGGCCCTCCTCGGGGACCTCCCCGTCGACCGGGGCCCGGTGCCGTCCCCCGGCGCCCTCCGCGACGAGGCCGACGTCGTCGTGATCGCGACGGGCGCGTGGGCGGCGCCGCACCTCGCCGAGGCCGGGCTCGACCTCGCCGTCGCCCCGCGCCGCGGCCAGATGCTGCTGTTCTCCTCCGGCGACCTCGGCACGGTGCTGATGGAGGGGGCCCGGGAGGGCGTCGCGGTGCCGCGCGCCGACGGCCGCGTCGTGGCCGGGACGACCCTCGAGGACGCCGGGTTCGACGCCGGGACCGTGGACGCCGACCTCGACCGCCTGGAGGGGTGGGCGCGCGCGGCGGTCCCCGGGCTGGGACGGCGGGAGGACGCCTGGGCGGGCCTGCGCCCCTGGTCACCGCGCGCCACCCCCGTGATCGACCGGCTCGCCCCCGGCGTCGTCGCGGCCGTCGGGCACTTCCGCAACGGGATCCTGCTCGCGCCCGCCACCGGCGAGCTGGTCGCCGACCTCGTCCTCGGCCGCGCCCCCCACGTCGATCCCGCGCCGTTCCGGGCGGCCCGGTGAGCACGCCCGCGCCGACCGGGGCGGGCGCCCCCGGATACGATCGTCCGGTCATGTCCGCCGACAGCGAAGCGGCCGCCCCGCCGGGGACGGCGGCCCAGAGCCCCGCCGAGGCGCTCACCGAGATCCGCGCGCTCGTCGCCGCCGGGACGCCCCTCGTCGGCGCCCTCGCGGCGCGCTTCCAGCGGGCCGTGCACGCCCTCGACCCCGCCGCCACCGAGGACTCCCTGGCCGTGCTGCCCGGGAACCGGGGCGTCCACCTCTACGACACCATCGTGTCGTGGGCGCCGATCGTGGCGGGCGAGCAGGTGATCGACCTCGGCTGCGGGTCGGGTGGCGCCACCCGCGCCGCGGCGCGCGCCACCGGCCCCGAGGGCATGGTGGTCGGCATCGACGCGAGCCCGGAGTGCATCGCCGAGGCGCAGGCGCGGACCGACCCCGACCTGCCGGTCCTCTACCGGCGGGGCGACGTCCAGCGCCTCGGCACCGTCCCGGACCGCACCTTCGACTGCGCCATCGCGAGCATGGTCCTCGAGCAGCTCGACGACCTGGGGCCGCTGCTCGGCGAGGTGTTCCGGGTGCTGCGCCCCGGCGGCCGCTTCGTCGCGAGCGTCACCGCCTTCGACCGCCTCCGGCCGATCGACGCGGCGTTCATGGGCGCCGTCATCGCCGTCGTCGGCCGCCACGCACCCGGTGCCCTCGCCGGGCGGGCGAGCCGCGCCAGCATCCCGCACGAGCCGCTCGACCAGGCCGCGTTCAAGGCGGCGGGGCTCGCGACGGTCGAGGAGCAGGACGTCCAGTTCGCCGTGGTGATGGAGGACCTCGACGACGCCTGGCGCGTCTTCTCCCGCACCTACATCGCCCAGATCCTCGACGAGGAGGGGCAGGAGGAGCTGCGGCGCATCCTGACGCGCCGGACGCCGCACACCCTCTACCTGCCGTTGCGCTTCCTGCGGACCCGCCGGCCCGGCTAGGCGCCCCCGCCGAACCGCTCCCGCAGGTCGGCCTTGCGGAACTTGCCGGTCGCCGTCCGCGGGATCGCGTCGATGAACTCCACGGCGTCGGGCAGCCACCACCGCGGGAAGCGGGTCGCGAGGTGGGCGACGAGCTCGTCGGCGCCGGCGCTCGCGCCCTCGGCGAGCACGACGCACGCGAGGGGGCGCTCGAGCCACTCGGGGTGCGGCACGGCGACCACCGCGGCCTCCGCGACGGCGGGGTGGTCCATCAGGGCGTTCTCGAGCGCGACGGAGCTGATCCACTCCCCGCCCGACTTCACCAGGTCCTTCTCGCGGTCGGTGATCTGCACGAAGCCGCGGGGGTCGATGGTGACGACGTCGCCGGTGCGGAACCAGCCGTCGGGCGTGACCCGGTCCCCGTCGTCGGCGCCGTGGTACCCCGAGGCGACCCACGGCCCGCGGACCTCGAGCTCCCCCATCGCGACGCCGTCCCACGGCACGAGGCCCTCCGCGCCCCGCGCGCGGATCTCGACGAACGGGATCGGCCGGCCCTGGGACCCGCGGCGGCGCCACGCGTCGTCGGACCCGTCGTCGGGGACGTCGGGGGGCAGGCGGCTGATGGTTCCGAGGGGGCTGAGCTCGGTCATCCCCCACGCCTGGACGGTGCGGATGCCGTGGCGGGCCTCCAGCCCCTCCATCAGCGAGCGGGGCGGCGCCGAGCCGCCGATGATCACGGTGCGCAGCGACGACACGTCGTGCGCGCCGGGGTCCGCGTCGAGCGCGGCGAGCATGCCGAGCCAGACCGTCGGCACCCCCGCCGTGACGGTGACGCCCTCCGCCGCGACGGCGGCGAGGAGGCTGGCGGGGTCGAGGTGGCGCCCGGGCAGCACGAGGGCCGCGCCGACCATGGGGCAGGTGAAGGGCAGGCCCCACGCGTTGACGTGGAACATCGGGACGACCGGCATCACGACGTCGGCCTCGCGGATGTCGAACGCGTCGCCGAGGGCGCCGGCGAGCGAGTGCAGCACGAGGGCGCGGTGCGAGTAGAGGACGCCCTTCGGCCGCCCGGTGGTGCCCGACGTGTAGCAGAGCACCACGGCGTCGCGCTCGTCCGCCGCGACCTCCGCCGACGGGGCGCCCTCGGGTGCGAGCAGGTCCTCGAACGCCACGGCGCCGTCCGGGAGCACCCCGTCGCCGACCACGGCGACGTGCTCCAGCGGCACCCGTCCCCGCAGCGCCGCGAGCACCTCGCCGAGCTCGGCGTCGGCGACGACCATGCGGTCGCCGGCGTCGGCGGCGATGTACGCCAGGTCGTCCACCGGCAGGCGCGGGTTCAGCGTGTGCAGCACCCCGCCCATGAGCGCGACCGCGAAGTACGTCTCGAGGTGGCGGTCGTGGTTCATGCAGAGCGTGGCGACCCGGTCGCCGGGCCCGATGCCCCGGTCGCGCAGGCCGGCGGCCAGCCGCCGCGCGCGGGCGACGACCTCGCCGTACGTGCTGCGCCGCGCGCCGCCGCCACCGGTCAGGGAGACGACCGGGCGGGTGGGGTGGATCGTCTCGGCGCGGGCGAGGAGCGCGCCCAGGGTGAGCGGCCCGTCCATCATCAGGCCGCGCACCGCCGTGTCGCTGCTACGCGCCGACGGCCCGGAGCCGGACCCCGTCGTCGCAGTCGCCGTCGGCGCCGAGCCAACGACTGCCGTAGGCGCGCATCGCGTCCACGATCGGGACGAGGTGCTCGCCCTGCGCGGTCAGCGTGTACTCGACCCGCGGCGGCATCTCGGCGAACTCGCGCCGCTCGATGATCCCCTCCTCCTCGAGGGAGCGCAGGCGCACGGACAGCGTCCCGGGGCTGATGCCCGCCAGCGAGCGCTGGAGCTCGCAGAAGCGGCGGGGCCCGAGGGCGAGGTCACGGAGGAGCAGGAGCGTCCACTTGCCGGACACGATCCTCGCGGTGGCGAGGACGGGACAGTCGGACGGGGACGTCTCGCGCGGTGCGGTGGTCGCCATACGTGACAGAAGATACCACCGAGTGTGCCGGGTCCCGAAACACCCCGCGACCGCCCGTCAGCTGTACTGCGCCGCCTCGCGCCGGGCCGCGCCCGAGTCGAGCATCAGCTTGAAGTCGTGCGGGCTCGACGCCGCCTCCATCGCCGCGGCCAGGTGGACCCGGCCCGAGGTGACGTGGTCGAAGAGCGACTGGTCGAACGTCTGCATGCCGTAGTAGTCGCCCTCGCGGATGACCTCGTGCAGGCGCCCGGTCTCGTCGGGGTTGAGGATCATGTCCCGCGCGCGTCCCGTGGTGACGAGCACCTCGCAGGCGGGCACGCGGCCCGCGCCGTCGACGGTCCGCACGAGGCGCTGGGAGATGATCCCGCGCAGCGTCCCCGCGAGCATCGCCCGCACCTGCTGCTGCTGGTGCAGCGGGAAGAAGCCGATCGCGCGGTTCACGGTCTCCGTCGCGTCGAGCGTGTGCATCGTCGAGAGGACGAGGTGGCCGGTCTCGGCGGCGCTGAGGGCCGTCTCCATGGTGATCAGGTCGCGGATCTCGCCGATCATGATCACGTCGGGGTCCTGCCGCAGCACCCGCCGCAGGGCGCTGGAGAACGAGGAGGTGTCGAGGCCGACCTCGCGCTGGTTGACCAGCGACCCCCGGTCGACGTGGAGCATCTCGATCGGGTCCTCGATCGTCACGACGTGCTTGTGCGAGGTCCGGTTGATCCGGTCGATCATCGCGGCGAGGGTCGTGCTCTTGCCGGAGCCCGTCGTGCCGGTCACGAGGATGATCCCCCGCTCCTGCTCGGCGAGCCGCGACACCACCGGCGGCAGCTGCAGGTCGTCCACGGACAGCACCCGGAAGGGCACGACGCGCAGGACGATGCTCACCGAGCCGCGCTGCCGGAAGATGTTGACGCGGAAGCGGCCGAGGCCCTCGCGCGAGTGGGAGAGGTCGGTCTCGCCGTTCTCCTCGAACTCGGCCCGCTTGGTGTCGTGGCCGGTGAGGAGCTCGTCCGCGAAGCGCTGCGTGTCGGCGGCGGCGAGCGCGGGGAGGTCGGGGATCGGCTCGAGCGATCCGTTGATGCGGACGACCGGGCGGGCGGGCACCTTCAGGTGCAGGTCGCTGGCGCCACGCTCGACGGCGTAGGCCAGGAGCGTCCGGAGGCGGTCGTCACCGGTGGGCGGGGGCGTGCGATCGGCGGTCACGCCCTCTTTTTCGGCAGGTCCCCCGCGGTCCATGAGACGCGGAACGGAGGTCCGCCGACGACGTCCGTCCCCGCGTGCCGGGACGTCGGCCGGCGGCGCGGGACGCGGGGACGGCTAACGTCCGTGCGATGGACGCGACCACCCCGGGCCCCGGCCCCGCCCCCTCGCCCTCACCGGCCCGCCGTTCGCTGCGGCGCGCCGGCGTGATCCTCGCGGTGTGGGTCGTCGCGGCGGGCGGCGCGCTGCTGGTCGCCCAGGCGCTCGACTCGCCCGTCGGCGAGGGCGCGCGCGACGCCGCCCAGCCGGCGGTGCCCGGGCAGATCGACGACCCCACGGCCGGCACCACCGACGGCCTCGTCGAGGGCCTGCCGCCCCTGTCGCTGATCCTCGACCGCCCCCTGCCCCCCGCCATCGCGGCGCTGCCGCCGATCCGGCAGGTCGCCGCGCTCCGCGCGCGGGCGCAGCGGACGGCGACGGCCCGGGCGCACGTGGAGCTCGGGTCGGTGCTGCAGACGCTCGGCGACGAGGTCGGCGCCACCGCCGCGTACCGCACCGCCCTGCGCATCGGCGGTGACGACCCCGCGGCCGAGGCCGGCCTGGCGCTGATCGAGGGGACCCGCTCCGGCGACGGCCCCGCCCGGGCGGCGGCCCGCCTCGCCGATCTCGTCGCCGCCCGGCCCCGCGACCAGCTGCTCGTCTTCAACCAGGGGTGGCTCGAGATCTACCGTCGCCGCGGCGATTCGGCCCGCGCGGCGTGGGAGCGGACGGTGGAACTGGGACCCGCCACGCGGCTCGGCCGGGTGGCGACCGCGCTCATCGCCTCTCTCGCTCCGCCCGGTTCCGGCCGAAACCCCTAGGGACGGCGTCACCGACTTCACCACGTCCGTACGAGCGCTTAACCCGCGCTTAAGGCGGGGCTGGTTGCATGCGCCATCAGCATGGGCAGGAAGGTCCGACGCAGCCGGGAAGTGTGCGGGGGTCCGGGAGCCCGGGAAAGAAATTCCGTCGTAGGGCTAAAGGTCTGGGGCCGATGTGCCGATAGATGTTCGCTGCGGCACGTCGCGCGGCCCTTGCACTTCAAAGATCGAAGCGGTACCGTACCGAACGGGCGTTCGATGCGGACGGCCGGCGGTCGCATGGATTCGTCCATGGTCCGATGGCGTTCAGCCGGAGGTGAGGACATGACGGTGAGTGAGATGGTCGAGCTGGAAGAGGTCCAGGCTCTCCTGACCCGTGGTCAGGAGCAGGGCTTCCTCAGCATCGACGAGGTCGCGAAGTCGGTCGAGGGCGTGTCCCTCGACGAGGGCGCGGCGGAGGACCTGTACCGTCACCTCGACGAGGTCGGGGTGGAGCTGATCGAGGAGAGCGAGGCGCGTGACCGCCTCGCCGCGATCGCCGAGGCGGCCGACAAGCCGCCCCGCAAGCTCAACCTCAAGGCGGACACCAGCACCGACGCGCTGCAGCTCTTCCTCAAGGACGTGGGCCGGGTCCCCCTGCTCACGGCCAAGCAGGAGGTCGAGCTCGCGAAGCTCATCGAGCTGGGCGATCTCCAGGCCAAGAAGAAGATGGTCGAGGCCAACCTGCGGCTCGTGGTCTCGATCGCGAAGAACTACCGCAACCAGGGCCTCGCCTTCCTGGACCTGATCCAGGAGGGGACGCTCGGGCTGGTCCGCGCGGCGGAGAAGTTCGACTACCGCAAGGGCTTCAAGTTCTCGACCTACGCGACCTGGTGGATCCGCCAGGCGGTGGCCCGCGCCATCGCCGACAAGGGCCGGACCATCCGGATGCCCGTGCACGTCGTGGAGAAGCTCAACAAGATCAACCGCGCCGAGCGCAAGCTCGTCAGCGAGCTGGGCAGGGAGCCGTCGATCGCCGAGATCGCCGACGCCGTCAAGCTGCCGGAGCCCGAGGTCGAGTCGATCAAGCGGAGCGCGCAGACCCCGGTCTCGCTGGAGAAGCCGGTCGGCGACGACGAGGAGTCGGAGTTCGGCCAGTTCCTCGCCGACGACAAGGCCATCGCCCCCGAGGCGGCGGCCGAGACGGTCCTCCGCAACGAGGCGCTCCGCGACGTCCTGAACTCGCTGAGCTACCGCGAGCGGCGCGTCCTGGAGCTGCGGTACGGCCTGGGCGGAGAGCACCCGCGCACGCTCGACGAGGTCGGGCGGACGTTCAACGTCACGCGCGAGCGGATCCGGCAGATCGAGAACCAGTCCCTGCAGAAGCTGGCGAGCCTCGCCGAGGCCCAGCGCCTGCGCGACGTGGCGTAGCCGCACCACCGATCGGCGGTACCGAGGGGCCCCGGAGACGGGGCCCCTCGTCGTTCCGGGCCGGGGGGCTCGCGCGCCATCCGGTCGTCCGGTCGTCCGCACCGGCCCCGTCACCGGGCCGGCGCGCTAGATTCGGCCCATGGCCTACGACGACGAAGAGCCCGAGCCCGAGCGCGTGACCGACCCCGAGGCGATCGAACGGTCGCGACAGGGGATCCGCGAGCTCTATGAGGTGCGGCGCAACGTGCTGCGCTGGGTGTACGCGGGGCTGGGGCTGCTCGCGATCATCGTCATCGTGCTGGCCATGACGCGCTGAGCGGGGACGGCCCGGCGGTCGGGATCCTCTCCGACCTCTGGCGGTTCCCGGTCAAGTCGTTCGGCGGCGAACGCGCCCGGCGCGCGTTCGCCGGGCCCTTCGGCCTGCTGGGCGACCGCCGCCACGCCGTGGTCGACCCGGCGGGCGAGGCGGTCAGCGCGCGGCGCGCCCACGGCATGCTGCGCTTCTCAGCGCGCTGCGGCGAGCCCGAGACCGGCGAGGGCGTCGAGGTCACCACCCCGTCGGGCCTCACCCTCCCCTGGGACGACCCGGAGGTGACGCGCGAGGTGGCCGCCGCGCTCGGGCGCGACGTGACGCTCACCCGCAGCGCCGTCGGCGTCCACGACGCCGCCCCCATCCACATCGTCAGCACCCGGTCCCTGGAGGCGGGGGCCGCGTGGACCGCCGGCGAGCCCCTCGACCGGCGTCGCTTCCGCGCGAACCTCGTCATCGAGGTGGAGGACGCCGAGCCGTTCGCCGAGGCCGGGTGGGTCGGCGCGTCCCTGCGCGTCGGGGACGGCGGGGCGGTCCTCCGCGTCGTCTCCCCGACGGAGCGCTGCGCCGTCACGACGTTCGACCCCGACACCCTCGAACGCGACAACCGGGTGCTCGCCGGGCTCGCCCGCGACCGGGAGAACTTCTTCGGCGTGTACGCCACCGTCGCCCGCGCGGGATGGCTGACGGTGGGCGACGAGGTCCGCATCGCATGACCCCCGACGGGGGCGGGACGGCTTGACCTCCCGGCACGATTCCCTACAATCCTTGGTCCGCCGCGGGGTGGAGCAGTCTGGTAGCTCGTCGGGCTCATAACCCGAAGGTCGCAGGTTCGAATCCTGCCCCCGCTACTTCCGAAGGGCCCGTCATCGACGGGCCCTTCGTCGTTCAGGGGCCGCGTGCGTGAGGCCGCGCGAGGCGTCCGCCGACCGGTCGCGCGGGTGGCCTCGTGCGTTCCACTTCTATTCCGATATCGGATGTCAGTGGTACGCTCGCGCCATGGACGCCAGCGTGGCCGAAGCAGCCGAGGCCCTCGGGATCAGCCCCCGCCGGGTGCGCGCGCTCGCCGAGGCGGGAGAACTCCCCGCCCGCCGGGTGGGCCGAGCCTGGGTGATCGACCTCGACCGACGGCAGCCGCCACGCCCTCCCGGCCGGCGGCTGTCGGCCCGCTCGGCCTGGGCGGTCCTCGGCCTCGGTCATGAGGGTCTCTCCCGCTCGGAGCGTCAGCGGGCCCGTGAGCGACAGGGGCGACTCGCGGACTTGCCGCCAGCCGCGCTGGCCCGCCGCGCCGAGGCGCACCATGTCGTCGCCCATCCGGCCGCGCTGCGGCGCCTCGCGGACGACCCTCGGATCGTCCTCGGCGGTGTCTCGGCGGCCGCCCACCACGGCGCCGACGTCATCGCCCTGGATCGGGTGGAGGGCTACATCCGGGCCGCCGACCTCGACGACGTCCGGCGGGAGTACGCCCTCGGCCCTCCTGCAGACGGCGACAGCGCCAACGTGGTGCTGCGCGTCCCGGCGCCGGTGTGGCCGTTTCCCGAGGGCGAGCGGTACGCGCCGCGGCTCGTCGTCGCCGCCGACCTCCGCGATGCCGGCGACGAGCGGAGCGTCCGTGCGGCGCACGGGCTGATCGCGTGATCACCCTTCCGCCTCTCGGCGAGTTGGAGGATCGGCTCTGGCTGGCGCTGATGGAGATCGCTGAGCGGCGCGCAGGGGACTGGACGCTGGTGGGCGGCCAGATGGTGCTGCTGCATGCGCTCGAGCACGGCGCCACGCCACCGCGGATCAGCACGGACCTCGACCTGGTCGTCGACGCCCGCGTGCGCCCGCCTGCGATCCCGGCGATGGCCGAGGTCCTCGACGACCTCGGCTTCCGACTCGGCGGAGTCGCGCCCGACGGGGTGGGTCACCGCTTCATGCGCGGACCGGTCACGATCGACCTCCTCGCTCCCGAGGGCGCCGGGCCCCGCGCCGACCTGACCGTCGGCGGTGGGGCCGAGACCGTCCCGATCCGCGGGGGCACATACGCCCTCAGGCGCACCCAACTCGTCGATGTCTCGGCCGGCGGCCGCGTCGGACGCGTCCCGCGTCCCGATCTCGCCGGCGCCCTGGTGGTGAAGGCCGCCGCGGCGCGTGCAGACCGCAAGCGCGGACCGGAGCGACACCTGGGCGACTTGGCGCTCCTCCTCTCCCTCGTCCCCGACCCGTTCGCGCTGCGCGACGAACTCGGCGCGAAGAACTGTGGGCGCATCGGGGCGGTCTCGGCGCTCGCCGACGACGAGCATCCCGCCTGGCTAGGGCTCGACATCGCCGCCCGCTCCAACGCCAAGGCGGCGTTCACACTCATCACGGGACACGCGGTCGCGTAGGGCGAGTCAGGCGTGGGCCCAAGCCTCCGCAGCTGGGGTCGCCCCGCTTCTGCGGACACCATCGGAGAGGCGATGATGCTTCTCCAAGGAGGTCCACATGGAGCAGCGGGAGCGACGGGCACGGCGGGAGTTCAGTGAGGAGTTCAAGGCCCGCACGGTCGAGTTGATCGAGTCCTCGGGGAAGTCCATTGGGGCGGTCTGTCGAGAGCTCGACCTCAGCGAGACGGCGGTACGCCGGTGGGTCAAGCAGGCGCAGATCGACCAGGGCACGGCGCCGGGGCTCACCAGCGACGAACGCGCCGAGCTCGCCCGGCTTCGGCGTGAGAACAAGGTGTTGCGTGAGGAGCGGGAGATCCTGAAAAAAGCCGCGGCCTTCTTCGCCACGGAGACGACGCGGTGAGCCTCTACCGGTTCATCGCCGCCGAGAAGGCCGCACACGGGGTCTCCACCCTCTGCAGGACGCTCGGCGTCTCACGCTCGGGCTTCTACTCGTGGGCCGCCCGACCACCGTCGAGCCGCCGGCGCGAGGATGAACAGCTCCTCGAGCGGCTCCGCGCGGTGCATCGGATGAGCCGCGGCACCTACGGCGCCGCCCGCATCCACGCCGAACTGCGTGCTGACGGCCACCGCCACGGCCGTAAGCGGATCGCCCGGTTGATGCGCGAGGCGGGGATCGAGGGCACCCACCGGCGCCGCTTCCAGCGCACCACCGAGCGCGACCCGCTGCGGGCCCCGGCCGCGGATCTGGTGGAGCGACGCTTCCTCGCCGAGTGCCCGAACGCGTTGTGGGTGGCTGACATCACCTACGTGCGGACCTGGGCGGGGTGGCTCTATGTCGCGGTGGTCGTCGATGCCTACAGCCGCCGCGTCGTCGGCTGGTCGATGCGCGAGGACCTGCGGGCCGAACTGGTCGTCGATGCGATCCAGATGGCGCTGTGGCGGCGCCAGGTGGAGCCCGGCCAGCTGGTGCACCACAGCGACCGGGGATCCCAGTACACGAGCTTCGCCTGCGGACGCGCCCTGCGCGAGGCGGGGATCGCCCAGTCGATGGGCTCACGTGGCGATGCCTATGACAACGCCCTCGCCGAGTCGTTCATGTCGACCCTCAAGACCGAGCTGATCGACCGACGCTCCTGGCCGACCCGCCAGCAGGCGCGGACCGCGATCTACGACTACATCGAGAGTTGGTACAACCCACGCCGCCGGCACTCGGGCCTCGGTTACCTCAGCCCCGCCGAGTTCGAGGCACAGCACCACCGCCGGCAGGAGTCGGCGGCCTAGGAAAACTGTCCGCCAAAGCGGGGCGACTCCAAGCCGCGCCTCAGCGGACGGGCCCCACCGGCAACCCTTTCCTCGTCGCAACCATCTGACTGCCCAGAAGTCGAGCCGGCCGCCCAGGGATCATGAGAAGCAGCCGAGGGCCTCGAGCGACCTCGGCTGGTTCCGCGCTTTCCCGCTCTTGGTGTCTTTTTCGGACGTCGGGCCGGACAGCTGATCTCGGCCACTCTCGGCAGGTCGTGTTGCTTCTTTGTTGGCTCCCCCGGTTGGGCGGACGGTGCACATCGACCGGCGGAGGCTCCCATTTGGCGCACCGCGTCTGGCCACCTGTGCTGGGTGACGGGTAGAAATCGGCGCCCTCGCGCGCCGACGCGACACTCTTCTGGGAGTTCGATTCCGGCTAGGCCGAGTCGTCTCCAGTTGCCTTGTCGAATGCACGCGTCGCTCCGAGTACATCGACGACTTGGGCTTCCAGCCATCGCCCAAGCTCATCCGTTCCAAGGTCTCCGTCGGGCAAAGAGACGCGAAGAAAGCCCCCCCAGGCGGTCCCTCCGCCCTCAGTTCGGTAGGCCGCGAAGAAGGCGGCTAGGTCAATGTCGGCGTTGATGTCGTTCACGTCCTCGGGCGAAAAGCTTGGATCCTCGACCGGGGCGTAGATTAGAACCCGGTCATACGCAAGCGCCTGAAGGTGCGCCCGCCCGGCGCCCAGGATGATGTCGCCGCTCCGGAGTCGCACATCCCAGCCGAGGCCCTCGAAGGCTTCGACCACCCGGTACCGGAGCGCCTTCCTCTTCGCTTCGACCTCCTCGTCCGTCGGGTCGGGCGGACCGTCGTCCGTCAATGTGGGCTGCTTCCTTTCTTTCCGTGGGGGGAGGCGCTGGCGCACCCGAGGCCTGGGGGGGCGGGGGAGGCGGCGGGGATCCGCCGTTGGGGGGTGTGGCCCCACTAATGAGGCCGAGAGCGTCGATGGGCGGCCCAACGGCCTTGCTGGGTGGAGGTTCGGCCGGCAAGGGCATGTTGCCCCCGCTCATGAGACTCAGTGTGCTCGCCGCTAGGTCTCGATCGTCGGCTACCTCAGGCAGGGTCTGGAAGATGGTGTCGAGGCCTCCGGCCAACTCATCGGCGACAACCTCGCGCACTGCGGGCACAAGGTCAGGAAACGCTCCCTCGGCCAGAACGAGCGCTGACTGGGAGAGCTGGCGAGACGACAGATCCGCTTGGAGGCCAAGAACCTTCGACACCTTGAGCGCGTGGTGCCATTGGTCGGCGTCTAGGTCCCACCCGCGTTGGCAGTGGCTGCAGGCCATGAAACGTTCGGAACCGTACTTCGCCACCCTCACGCCGTACAGCTGCGCGTATCCGTAGTTCTCAAGCAGACCGAAGACGTTCAAGCGCTGGCATTCGAAGCAAACAAAGAAGACCTCGCCCCGCTGTTTAGCCTTTCTCCCGTAGCCACCAAAGATCACAGCGCTATCCTCTCGACCAAAGACGTGTCGGCTCTCGCGACTTCGCGGCCGAAGCAACCGCCAAGATCTCGACGGCGATATGTCCGCGACAGCCGCCAACGGCCAGCCAGGTCAGGACGCCCGAGACGCCCTGTTGAGGGTTCGGGGACTGGAATAGCGGCATCGTCCTCTGAGACAAACTCTTGCGGCACCCCCCGCACGGGGGGTTCTTTGGTTAGGCGGGCTGATCGGTCTAGACAGGCTCTGCACTGCGCTCGTGACACAGGAACCGGCTGCCTGGGTCGCGTCCAAGTCGATCCAGGCTTGGAGCACCAGCCGCGTGCCCGGGGGGACGACGTCGAGAACGCCGCCTGCTCGTAGAAAGCTGGATCGCGAGATGCCATCTAGCGTCTGGCTCCTGCCTCCTTGTCACCAAGTTAGCCCCCGTGGTGAACTGGGTCGCCTCCGGGCTCGCAGCCGAGTCAGACCAACAAGAGAAGGGATGGCGATACGCGTGACCCCCCCTCAGGATCTGATTGTGGTCGCCGAGTCGTCCGCTGGCTTCTACCCAGGGCGATTTTCCGAGTACACGAGCATCCGAGGCGCCCGGATTACGAACGGACACCTCGCCGCGGTCGAACAAGACGGCAACCTCGCGCTGATGTTCGCGACGCGGGAGGAGGGCCCACTCTTCGCCATCGCCAACGAGGACCTCCGGCGCGCAGACAAGGTCAAGAGCGGCCTGAACACGGTCGTCGAGGTCGTAGCGAAGGACGGGGAGACCGTGTGTTTCGTGGGACCGCGCGGCCGGATGCGGAAGATCTTCGCAGGCGTCGGCCACCCCCTGATGTGAGCTTCAGGTAGATGGCGATGTGCCCCCGACGCTCACGATTAAGCCGCTAGGCCGTCGCTGAATTCCCAGGACCGGGCGCGATCGCTGGCAATGACACCGATGGGCGCAAGCGAGGAGCCGCCGGGCTCATAACCCGAAGGTCGCAGGTTCGAATCCTGCCCCCGCTACTTCCGAAGGGCCCGTCATCGACGGGCCCTTCGTCGTTCACGGCGCCGACGCGACGGTCGACCGACCCGTCCTCCGGCTCGCCGGCCCCGGGTAACCTGGAGCGACGATGACGACGCTCCCGGCCGGATTCTCCGTGACCTCGCCGGACGGATCCCGCGCCCGGATCGGCCTCGGCCTCGCGGCGCTCGGGCGCCCCGGCTACCTCAACCTCGGCCACCACGCCGACCTCGGCGGGGACCGGTCGGTCGAGGCGATGCGGCGCCGCGCCCACGACGTGCTCGACGCCGCGTACGAGGAGGGCGTCCGCCACTTCGACGCGGCGCGCTCCTACGGGCGGGCGGAGGAGTTCCTCGGCGGGTGGCTCGCGTCGCGCCGTCCCGGGGACGTCGTCGTCAGCTCCAAGTGGGGCTACGTCTACACCGCCGGCTGGCAGGTCGACGCCGACCCCCCGGAGGTCAAGCACCACGACCTCGCGACGCTCCGCCGGCAGCTCGGCGAGACGCGGGAGCTCCTCGGCGACTGGCTCTCGCTCTACCAGATCCACTCCGCGACCCCCGAGAGCGGCGTGCTCGAGGACGACGCCGTCCTCGCCGAGCTCGCCGGGCTGCGGCGCGACGGCGTCGCCGTCGGCGTCACCGTCAGCGGCACCAGCCAGGCGGAGACGATCGGGCGCGCGCTCGACCTCGGCCTGTTCGACGCCGTGCAGGCGACGTGGAACCTCCACGAGCGCGCCGCGGGCGACGCCCTCGCCCGGGCGCACGCCGCGGGCCTGCGGGTCTATGTCAAGGAGGCCCTCGCCAACGGCCGCCTCGCGGGCCGGGAGCCCGTGCCCGCGCTCGAGGCCGCGGCGGCCGAGGCCGGCGCCACGCCCGACGCGCTCGCCCTCGCGGCGGTCCTCGCCCGGCCGTGGGCGGACGTCGTGCTGAGCGGCGCCGCGAGCGCCGACACGTTGCGGAGCAACCTCGCCGCGACCGGGGTCGCCTGGTCCGACCGGCTCGAGGAGCGGCTCGCGCCGTTGCGCGAGGACAGCGCCGCATACTGGTCGCACCGGTCGGGGCTCCGCTGGAACTGACGCGCACCCCGCCCGCGCCGCCGCGCCGGGACGGCTGAGGGGGTGTTCCTCGCCCTCCGCGAGATCCGCCGCGCGAAGGCGCGCTTCGGCCTGCTCACCGCCGCCGTCGCCCTGCTCATGTTCCTCATCCTCGTGCAGCAGGCGCTCCAGAGCGGGTTGATCACCGCCTTCGTCGGAGCGATCGAGCGCCAGTCCGCGCCCGTGCTCGTCTACGCCGTCGACGGGCAGCGGACGCTGCAGGGCAGCGTCATCACGCCGCCGCTCGAGGCGGCGATCGACGGGACCCCCGGCGTCGCGGACGCCGGGCGCATCGGCCAAGGGACGTTCACGGTGGTCGTCGGGGACGGCGGCGACCGCTCCGACGCGGCCCTCATCGGCTACGAGCGCGCGGACCTCGGCGGGCCGGACGAGCTCGCCGCCGGCCGGATGCCGCGGGACGGCGGCGAGGCCGTCGGCAGCGCCGGCGACTTCTCGCTCGGCGACCGGGTGCGGCTCGTCGCCGGCGGGGACGGCCCCGCCCTACGGGTCGTCGGCCTCGCGCAGGGCGCGCAGATCCAGGCGACCCCGACCCTCTTCGTCGCGTGGCCCGACTACGTCGCCGCGACGCGCGCCGCGAACCCCGACGCCCGGACGGTGCTGCCGAGCGTCATCGGCGTCCGCCCGGCCGAGGGCGTCGGCGACGCGGCGCTCGCGGAGCGCGTCAACGCCGCCTCCGGAGAGGCCGACGCCCTCACCCGGGCCGCGGCCGCGGACGAGACGCCCGGCGTCGCCGAGGTGCGGCGCTCGTTCGACATCATCTTCGTGCTCTTCGCGCTCGTCGTCCCCCTCGTCACCGGCCTGTTCTTCCTGATCATCACCTTCCAGAAGTCCCGGGCGCTGACCCTGCTCCGCGCGGTGGGGGCGCCCGCCGGGGCCCTCGTCCGGGCGCTCCTGATCCAGGTGGTGCTCATCATCGGCGTCGGCGCGGCCGGCGGGGTGCTGCTCTACCTCCCGCTGTCGCAGGCGACCCTCGGGACCGTCGCCCTGAGCTTCGACGGGCGGGCGGTCCTCACGTGGACGGCCCTCCTCCTCGCGCTCGGCCTGCTGAGCGCGCTCGTCGCCGCGCGCCGGGTGCTCGCGATCGACCCCGTCGAGGCGACCAGCGGCGGGGGCGCCCGGTGAGGCTCGCCCTCCGCGAGATGCGCCGCCGCCCCGGACGCTTCACCGTCGCCGCGGCGATCCTCACCCTCATCGCCCTGCTGCTGATGTTCCTCGGCGGGCTGCTCGACGGGCTCCTCGCCGGCAGCACCGGCGCGTACCGGGCGCAGCAGGCCGACCTCATCGCGTACTCCTCCGACGCGGAGGAGTCGCTGGTGCGCAGCCGCATCACCCCCGAGGTGCGGGCCGAGGTCGCGCGCGCCGCGGACGGCGCGCGCGTCGCGGGTCTCGGCAGCGTCCAGCTCGGCGCGCGCCTCGACGGGCGCGGCCCCCGGGACCTCGTGCCGGTCGTGCTGTTCGGCTTCGAGGCGCCGCCGCGCGGCATCGACGGGGACCCGCCGCCACCCGGCGAGGTCTACGCCGACGACTCCCTGCGCGCCGAGGGCGTGGAGCGGGGCGACGTCGTGCGCCTCGGCGCGGACCGGACGCCCGTCACCGTCATCGGATTCCTCGACGACAGCCGCTACTCGGGGCAGGCGACGCTGTGGGGCTCCCTCCCCACCTGGCGTGCCGTCCTGGAGGCCAACCGGCCCGGGGCGCGCGTCGGCGAGGGCGTCGTCCAGGCCCTCGTCATCGGCGGCGGCGGGTCCGCGCCGGCCCCCGCGGCCCGGGACATCGACGACGCCACCGGCGGCGCCACCTCCACGCTCACCGTGGACGCGGCGATCGAGGCGCTCCCCGGGGTCGCGCAGCAGCGGACCGTCTTCAACCAGATCATCGCCGTCACCGTCGTCGTGGCCCTCGTCGTCGTCGCCCTCTTCTTCGCGCTCATCACCGTCGAGCGGACGGCACTGTACGGGGTGCTCAAGGCGATCGGCGCGAGCTCCGGGACCCTCTTCGCCGGGGTGCTCCTGCAGGCGCTGGTCGTGACCCTCGTCGCCGCGGTCATCGGGATCGCCGCCTCGCTCGCCCTCGACGCCGCGATCCCCGCCGGGTCGCTGCCGTTCCTCGCCGACCCGGCGCGGCTGCTCACCAACGTCGGGTACCTCGTCGTCGCCTCCGTCGTCGGCTGCGCGTTCTCCCTGCGCCGCGTGCTGCGCGTCGACCCCGCCCGCGCGATCGGCGGCGAGGGATGAACCCCGCGACGCCGCCCACGCCCCTCCCCGCCCCCACCGACCCCGGAGCACCCATGGACGACGAGCGCACCCCCGCGTTGCGGATGGAGGGCGTCCGCAGGACGTTCCGCAGCGGGGACGACGAGGTCGTCGCCGTGAGCAACGTCGACCTGACCGTCGGGGCCGACGAGATCGTCGCCCTCGTCGGGCCGTCCGGCTCCGGGAAGACGACGCTCTGCTCGATCGCCGGTGGGCTGCTGCAGCCCACCGCCGGCACCGTCGTCGTGGGCGGCCGGGACATCTCCGGCTACTCCGCACGGGAGCTCACCGGGTTCCGGAGCACATCGGTCGGGTTCGTCTTCCAGACGGTCAACCTCGTGCCCTTCCTGACCGCCCGGGAGAACTTGCTGGTCGTCGACGAGCTCGGGCCGCGGACCGGCCGCCGGGCCCGGGACCGGGCCGACCAGCTCCTCGAGGAGCTCGGGCTGGCCGACAAGGCCGACCGCCTGCCGGCGGAGCTCTCCGGCGGGCAACGGCAGCGCGTCGCGATCGGGCGCGCCCTCATGAACGAACCGTCCCTCGTGCTGTTCGACGAGCCCACCTCGGCGCTCGACACGGAGCTCGGCGACCAGGTCATGCGCCTCATCCGGGACGAGATGAAGTCGCGGGGCACGGCGGCGATCATCGTCACCCACGACGACCGCATCACCCACTACGCCGACCGCATCGTGAGGATCGTCGACGGGGCGCTGAGCGACGGCTCCGCGCGCGGCGCCGACGACCCGGCGGCGACCCCGGCCCCCGGGGGGCGCGACTAGGGACCCCGACCGGGGAACCCCCGGAGGCGGGTGCCCGGCCCCGGATCGCAGGATCCCCGGCATGACCACACACACGCACCCCACCCCCCGCCGCCGCGCCGCCCGCGCCGCGGCCCTGCTCGCCGGCATCGCCTGCCTCGCCCTCCCCGGCTCCGCGGTCGCCGACTCGATCGTCTACATCGACGGCGGCGACGTCTGGTCGGCGCGGCCCGACGGGTCCGGCAAGGTGAAGCTCACCGACGGCGGCGACTGGCACTCCCCCACCCAGGCCGACGACGGCACCATCGCCGCCGTGAAGGGGACCGGGCCGATCCAGGTGATGGCCCGCGACGGCCGCCCGATCCGCACCATCACCACCCCGCCGGCGCGGTCCGGGGACGGCGGCACCTTCGCCCCGCGGCCGGTGCAGCTCTCCTTCTCCCCGGACGGTACGAGGATCGCCTACGCCTACGTCGCGAACTCGTGCCCCGTCGCGTCCAGCTGCGGCACCATCCAGCGCTCGACCTTCTACACCCGCGCCGACGTGACCGACGCGACGCCCCACTCCGTGTGGGGCAACCAGTTCGGCGTGTCCGACCCCGAGTGGGTCACCAACGACCGCACCCTCGTCTTCGGCGGGTACGGCAGCCAGGTGTCGATCGACGACCTCGGCCCCGGCGACTACTCCCAGACCCCGTGGATGACGCCGAACGCCGACCAGGGGGACGGTGAGCTCAGCCGCGACGGCACCCGCCTCGCCACCACCTTCTTCTACGGCGCCGACACCGTCATCGCGTTCTTCGCCGTCACCGGCGACCCCCGCACCCAGCTCCCGCCCCCGCTGCCGCAGGCCGCCTGCACCTCGACCCCGCCGGACGCCGCCTACTCCGACCCCTCGTGGTCACCCGACGGCACGTCCATCGCGATCCGCAGCTCCGCGGGTATCGAGGTGCTCCGCTTCGCCCGGCTCGCGCCCGGCGACTGCTCGGTCGCCTCGTCGGCGGTCCTGACCGCGACCGGGCACTCCCCCGACTGGGGGCCCGCCGACCCGGCGCCCGCCCGCTGGACCCCGCCCGCCGGGGGCGGCGCCCCGCCCGCCGGCGGCCCCGGCCCCGTCGCCGGCGCGGCGCGGGTCGCGCTCACCACGCCGAGGGCCACCCGGGCCGCCCTGCGCGCCGGGCTGGTGGTGCGCGTGCGCACCCCCGCCGCCGGGCGCGTGCGCGTCACCGTGACCTCCGCCGGCCGGACGATCGCGACCGGCACCCGGCGGGTCGCGCGTCCCGGCGCGGTGGCCGTGCGGCTGACGAAGGTCCCCCGGGTCCGCGCCGTCGCCCTGCGCGGCCGCACCGTGAGGATCGTGGCGACCGTCGTGCCCGCGCGGGGCCCGCGCCTCTCCGTCGCCCGCACCGTCCGCGTGCGCTGAGGCCACCGTGGCACCCCCGGGGCCCCGCGGGGCCCCGGGGGTGCTCACCGGTCGGCCAGCCGCCCCGCCTCGATCACCCGCGCCCACTCCTCCGGGAGAACCGGCCAGCGGGCGAGGATCTCCGCGTGACGGATGTGGCGGTAGTTGCCGCCGCGGGTCACGATCGTGCGGCCCGGGTCGCCGGGGTCCTGCTCCGCGGAGATCCCCAGGCCCATGAACGCCGCCTGGGGCGAGCCCGTCGACGTCGTCGTGCCGCGGTGCATGCCGGTGTCGGCCACGGACCGATGCTACCCCGCCGCGGCGCCTAGCCCTGGGCGCGGCCGATCGCGGCGGCCAGCTCGGCCTTCGTCATCCTCGACCGGCCGCGGATGTCGAGGGCGCGGGCCCGCTCCATCAGCTGCGCCTTCGTGTTCCCCACCGCGTCCACGCCGCCGTAGGTCTCGCCGACGCCCCGCCGCCTCTCGGCGGGCGACGCCTCCGAACGCGGGTCGGAGGGGCCGTACTCGTCCTTCTCGACCCACTCGTCGCCGACCTTCTCGTGCGTGTGCTTCAACGCCGCGAACGCCGTCCGGTACGCCCGCTCGCTCTCCCCGTACTGCGCGATCGCGCCGTCCAGCGCGCCGAGCCACACCGCGCGGGCGCTCGGCGCCGACCGTGCGATGGTCGCGGGGACGTCGCGTTCCGCCTTCGGTGCCATGTCAGCCTCCGCTCGCGCGCTCCTCGAGGCCGCGCCGCAGCAGCGCCAGCACCGCGAGCTCCTCGGCGCTGTGGCCGTTGCGCAGCTTGCGGTCGATCTCGCCCATCAGGGACGAGATGGTCCGGCCGTCGAGGAAGTGGTCGATGACCCGTGGGTCGATGTAGCTCGCCCGGCAGACCGCCGGGGTGTTGCCGAGCAGCTCCGACGCGACCCGGCAGACGCGCGTGACCGCCCGCTGGCGCTCCCGCGCGCCCTCGATGGGGCCGACCTCGTCGAGCGCCACCGCCGCCGCGACGGTGCCGGCCCAGGTGCGGAAGTCCTTCGCCGAGAAGTCCTCCCCCATCTGCTCCTTGATGTACGCGTTCACGTCCTCGGAGCGGACGTCGGCCGGGTTCCCGTCCTCGTCGAGGTAGGACAGCACCTCGTATCCCGGCAGGGCGTCCATCTCGGCGACGACCTTCGCGAGCCGGGCGTGGGTGATCTCGGCGTGGTTCGCGACACCGCCCTTGCCGACGAAGTCCAGCACGAGGGTGTCGCCGTCGATCGTCAGGTGCTTCGACCGGAGGGTCGCGAGCCCGTACGTCTTGTACCGGTTCGCGTACTGCTCGCTGCCGACCCGGATCCGGGTGCGGTCGAGGATCTGCACGGCCGCGGCGAGGGCCTTCGTGCGGTCGAGGCGCCTGCGCCGCAGCTGCGACTCGGTGGTCCGCCGCAGGTCGGGCAGCCCCTCGGCGAAGCGGAGGATGCGCTCGTACTTCTCCTGCTGGCGCTGCTCGTGCCACGCCGGGTGGTAGAGGTACTGGGTGCGGTCGGCGGCGTCGCGACCGGTCGCCTGCAGGTGACCGCGGGACGACCGGCAGATCCACACGTCCGTCCACGCCGGCGGGATCGCGAGGGCCGCGAACCGCGCCTTCAGCCGGTCGTCGGTGACGGGCCGGCCCTCGGGGTCGTGGTAGCTCCAGCCGCGCCCCCGCCGCCGGCGCGTGTAGCCCGGTTCGCGGTCGGTGCTGTGGCGGAGGCTCGGCATCGGCGCGAGGGTTGTTCCCACGCCGCCGCGCCCGAAACAGGGTGCGTCCGGTGGCGGCGGACGCCGTCCCCGGCGGACGCGCGCGGGTTACCGGTGCGACCCCGGGGGCAGTGGGGCCGGTGACGAACCACATCCCGGGAGGGACCCATGTCCGACACGACGCTCAGCCCCGACCTCGCGCGGCAGCTCGACGACCTGCGCGCCGCCGGTCACCGGGTCTTCGGCCCCGGCCCGATGACGCCGGGCCAGACCACGCCGACCGCGGACGCCCAGGTCACGACCCCCGGCATGCACGTCCAGATCGGCGACGCGTCGGGGCAGCTGATCGAGGGCGTCGGGGCCACCGCGGACGACGCCGCGCGGGACGCCCTCACGAAGCTCGGTACCGACCCCGCCCACCCCGCGACCTGACGCGGCGCGGTGCCCGGCCCGCGCGGGGCCGGGCACCGCGGGCGCTCACGCCCGGCCCTCCGCCTCGTACTCGCGGAGGAAGCCCTCGAACAGGCGGCGGTGCTTCTGCTCGTCGCGGAGGATCGCGATCAGCATGTCCTCGGTGACCGGGTCCACGTCACCGGCGAACTCGATGATCCGCTGGTAGTGCTCGATCGCGCCGGACTCGGCCTCGATCACGCCGCGGATCACGTGGACGATGTCCGTCTGGCGGTCGGGGGGCTGCAGGTAGCCCTGGCTCGGCCGGAAGGCCTCCGAGCCGGGGACGACGCCGTACAGCTCCTTGATGCGCTCGGCGAACTGCTGCGCGTGCCCGAGCTCCTCCGCGATGTCCTCGCGCAGCGACTCGATGATCTCCTGCGCGCGGACGCCGTCGGGGTTCACCGAGTTGGCGATGTAGTTCATCACCGTCTCGATCTCCATCCAGTACGCCGTGGTCAGCATCTCGACGAGTTCCTCGCGTTCCGCGGTGCGGGCGTCGTCGAGGATGCCGGTGCTCGTGCTGGTCGCCATCGGGTCGCCTCCATCGGGTCTCGTTCGTTCCGGGACCGGGTGGATGCCCGGGGCGCGCCGCGCGAAACGGGGATCACGCCCCGCCGGCCCGGCGCCCCCCACGCGTGGCGGGTGGCGGGGGCGGGTAGCCACGGTGCATGCCGGCGTACGAGACCGTGGTGATCGTCGGCGGCGGGCCCGCGGGCCTCGCCGGCGCCCGCGGCTACCGTGCCGCCGGGGGGACGGCCCCGGTGGTGCTGTTGACCGCCGACGACCGGCCCCCGTACCGGCGTCCCCCGCTGTCGAAGGAGCTGCTCCGCGGCGAGATCGGGGAGGGCGACCTGCCGCTGGCCGCCGACGGGTGGTACGCCGACGAGGGGATCGACGTTCGGTGCGGCACGGAGGTGACGGGCATCGACACCTCGGCCCGCGTCGTCGTCACCGGCGACGGCGAGCGGCTCCCGTACGCGGCGTGCCTGATCGCGACCGGTGCGGAGCCGGGGCGGCCTCCCGTGCCGGGGATCGACCTCCCGGGCGTCCACGTGCTGCGGAGCGCCCGGGACGCCCTCGATCTGCGCGCCGCGCTCCCGTCCGGGGGGCGGGTGGTGGTCGTCGGCTCCGGGTTCGTGGGGTGCGAGGCGGCCGTGTCGATGGCGATGACCGGCGCGCGGGTCACGATGGTGACGGCCGAGGCGGCGCCCCAGGTGACGCGGCTCGGCGCCGCCGTCGGCGCGCGCCTGACCTCATGGCTGACCGCGCACGGCGTGTCGCTGCGCCCCGGCCGCCCGCTCACCGGTGTCACCGCCGCCGACGGGACCCTGCGGGTCGCCGCCGGGCGCGGCGCCACCGATGCCGACCTGGTGCTGGTGGCGACGGGCGGTCGGCCCCGCGCCGACCTGGCGGAGCGCGCGGGTCTGCGGGTCGAGGCCGGCGCGGTGCGCACCGACGCCTCCATGCGCACCTCGGCGGCGGGGGTCCTCTGCGCCGGCGACGTCGCCCTGGCGGACAACCCGGCCGCGGGGCGGCCGCTGCGCGTGGAGCACTGGGGCGAGGCGCTCGCCCAGGGGGAGGTCGCCGGCCGGGTGATGGCCGGCGAGGAGGCCGTGTGGGACGCCGTCCCGGGCTTCTGGTCGACGATCGGCCGCCGTACCCTGAAGCAGGCGGCGTGGGGGGACGGATGGGACGTGGACACGGTGCGCGACCACGGCGGCGGCGCGTTCACCGCCTGGTACGGACGCGGGGGACGGATCGTCGGCGTGTTGACGCACGACCGCGACGACGACTACGACCGCGGATCCGCCCTCGTGCGCGCGGGGGCGCCCTGGCCCCCGCCCCCCGACGACGCGTGACCTACCCGGGATCCCCCGGCAGGGTCACCGACGTCCGGGGACCCGCCCCCGGGGTGCGCTCCTTCTGGCGTGCCTCGAACCGGTGGCGCACCCCGCCGGCGAGGGCGTCGCGCACCTCCCGGTCGAACGACCGGGCGGGCTCGAGCAGGTGCGCGCGGAACTCGTCGACCACCTGGTAGGTCCACCGGCCGGCCGCGGCGTCGCGCGAGGCCACCTCGCGCTCCGCCCGGTCCGCGAGCGCCGGGTGGCCCGCGGCGCGCAGCGACTCGGCGGCCTCCAGGAGGAGGCCCTGGGCGTGCCCGACCTCGTGGTGGGCGTCGAGCAGCGCGCCGAACGCCCGCTCGATCCACTCGACGGCGACCTCGACGCGGTGGACGGCGACGAGGGTCGCCTCGTCGGCGCCGGCGGCCGCGGCGGCCGGGTCGATGTCGTGCGCGGGGGCGTCGTCCATGCCCTGCTGGCTCCCCCGCACCCGGGTGGGTGAAACGGGGAACCGCGGCCGTTTCCCGCCGACCTGCGCGGGTATCGCTGACCCGTTACCGACCGGAGACGAGGAGGACCGCATGTCCGACGAGATCGCCGACCGCAGGATCGCCTTCCTGGCGACCGACGGCGTGGAGCAGGTCGAGCTGGACGCGCCGTGGCGCGCCGTGACCGAGGCCGGCGGCACCGCCGTGCTGATCGCCCCCGACGCGGGCGAGATCCAGGCCTACAACCACCTCGACGCCGGTGACCGCCGCACGGCGGAGCTGGGGCTCGACGACGCCTGGGCCGAGGACTTCGACGGGCTCGTGCTGCCCGGCGGCGTCCACAACCCCGACACCCTCCGCGCCGACGAGCGGGCCACCCGCTTCGTCCGGGGCTTCTTCGAGCAGCACAAGCCGGTGGGCGTCATCTGCCACGGGCCGTGGACGCTGATCGACGCCGGCGTGGTCGAGGGGCGCACCCTGACCTCCTGGCCGAGCCTCCGGACCGACCTCGTCAACGCGGGCGCGACCTGGGTCGACGAGGAGGTCCACGTCGACGCCGGACTCGTCTCGAGCCGCAACCCCGACGACCTCCCCGCCTTCTGCGACAAGATCGTGGAGGAGTTCGCCGAGGGCCCGCACGAGGGGCAGACCACCTAGCGCGTGCCGGCCCCGGGCGCCGCGGCGCCCGGGGCCCGGTCACCGCACGACGCTGAGGGAGCCACGCGCCTCGGCCATCGGGGGGCGCTCCAGGAGCGACACGTCGCGCGGGCGCACCGTCCCGTCGGCGCCGGGCACGAGCATCCGCCCCGCCGCGAGCGCCGCGAAGGCGTCCTCCGGCAGCCCGCGCGACAACCCGGCGCACATCACCTCGAGGGCCATCGCCCCGAGGGCCCGCAGGGGCTGGTGCCGGTTCTGGCGCGTGCCGAGGTCCACCTGGGCCATCGCGTCGAGCCCGTGCGCCCGCCACACGTCGATCAGCATCGACGTCTCCACGCCGTAGCCGACGGGAAACGGCAGGGTCTCGAGCACCGACCGCCGGCCGGCGGTCTCGCCCGCGAGGGGCTGCGCGAAGCACCCGAGCTCGGGTGCGACGAGCGACAGCACCGGCCGGGCGACGAGCTCCGTGACGCGGCCGCCCTCGTCCGGCAGGAGGGTGTCGCCCGCGCGCATCGGGCGCGAGAACGTGCCCTTGACCAGCACCACGTCGGGCTCGTCGATCAGCGGCCCGAGGATCCCCGTGACGAACGTCGGGGTGAAGTCGGTGGTGTCGGCGTCGACGTAGGCGATGAGGTCGCCGCGGGCGACCGCCAGGGCACGCCACATGGCGTCCCCCTTGCCGCCGCACGGACCGAGGTGCGGCATGACCTCCGACTCCTGCACCACCCGCGCGCCGTGCGCGCGGGCGACGTCGGCGGTGCCGTCGGCCGAGTCGGCGTCGATCACCAGCACCTCGTCGACCAGGCCGACGCGGACGAGGGGCTCGATCGCGTCGATGATCCCGCCGATGGTCCCCGCCGTCTCGCGGCACGGGAGCACGACGGTGACGCTCTCCCGGCGTCGGCGCGCGAGGTCGGACGGGTCGAACCGCGACCCCTCGTAGCACCGCCGGTCGCTCCACGCGTCGACCCGCAGGTCCGCGGAGAGCCCGTGGCGGACGCGGCCCTCCGTCCGTCCCGACGTCCGGACGCGGACGGCGCGGGAGCGGACGATCGGGATGCCCGCGGCCACGAGCGCGCCCTCCAGCGCCTGGTCCTCCAACGCGACCCGCTCCGGCACCCCGCCGACCCGGCGGTGGGCGGCGACCGTCAGGCCGAGGGAGGCCCCGCTGAAGAACGGGTGGGCGGCGTCCGCCCCTCCGGCGGCGGCGCGGCGGTCGCGCAGCCGGGTGTCGCGGCGGCGCAGCGCCCCGGGCGCCAGCCCCTCCTCGTCGACCTCGATCAGGCCCCCGATCGCGTGCGCGCCGTCCGCGACGAGGTCGAGCTGGCGCCGCAGCCAGTCGGGGTCGACGACGGAGTCGGCGTCCGTCGAGGCGATCAGCCCGTCCTCCCGGCCGACGTGCTCCAGCCGCCGCGCCGCCTCGAGCATCCCGAGGCGCCGGGCCGGGCCCGCGCCGTGGGCGCCGGCCGGCAGGAGGTGGAGCCGCAGCCCGGGGAAGGCCGTCGCGGCGGCGGCGGCCCGGTCGGCGGTCGCGTCGGTGCAGGCGTCGAGGACGAGGATGACCTCGTACGCCTCGGGGGCGACGCCCCGCTGCGCGCCGAGGGCGGTCACGCACGCGCCGATGCGCTGCTCCTCGTCGTGCGCGGGCACCACCACGCACGCCGTCAGAGCCGGGTCCGGTGGCCGCGGGACGCCCGTCACGAGGGGCGGTCGAAGCGGTCGAGGCGGTACTCGGGCCACATCCCCGAGCGGCCGATCTCCAGGGCGCCGGGGGCGGACCGCAGCAGCGTGTGCACCTCGTCGCCCCCCTGGGGGTAGTGGCGCACCGGTCCGCGCCAGTGCACGGCCAGCAGCGACCCCCCCGGCGCGACCGTCGCCTTCAGGCGCTCCCAGAGCGACGCCAGGGCCGGCGGGTCCCAGTAGTAGAGGACCTCCGAGCAGACGATCAGGTCGAACGGCCCGTCGGGCATGTCCGCGGGGATGCTGCGCCGCTCGACGCGCACCCCCGGCGTCCCGGCGACCCGTGCCGCCGCGGCCTCGACGGCGCGCGGCGCGGCGTCGACGGCGAGCAGGTCGTCGCACCAGGGTGCGAGGCGCTCGGTCAGCACCCCGATGGAGCACCCGATCTCGAGCGCCCGGGCGAAGCGGCGCCCGTCGAGCGCGTCGATCGTGACGGCGTACTTGCGGCGTTCGTAGTCGCTCGTGGCGAGGTCCCACGGGTCGGGGTCCGCCCGGTACAGCTCGTCGAAGTACTCGGCGCTCATGCGCGACCTCACCTGCGGCGCTCCTCGATCAGGGCCCGCCCGGTGCGCGCCAGCATGGGCTCCAGGCGGTGCTGGAGCAGGAACAGGTCGAGGTCGCGGCGGCAGCGGTCCAGGTCCCCGCCCCCGGCCAGCGCACGCGACCCGGCGGCCCGCACGCCCTCGTCGAGGATGACCCGGCACGCGTCGGCGACCGCCGTCCGCAGCGCCACCGACGCGGCGCGCAGGTCGCGGCGGGGGTCGCGGGCGGCGGCGGCCGCCCAGTCCATCCAGCGGTCGATCGTGCCGCGGGCCGCGGCGACGCGGCCGGCGGCGAGGCCGGCGAGGTCGTCGGGCTCCCCGCGGGCGGCGAGGGCGTCGAGGGCGGCGTCGTGGGCGCGGTCGGCGATGCCCGCCCACGACGCGGCCGTGCGGATCGCGTCGCGCGGGAACCACGGGTCGCGGACGATCTCGCCGGGGCCCCCGAGGACCGCGACGACCCGCGCCCGGTGGAAGACGACGCGGTGGCTCTCGGAGGAGCGCAGGCCGGACGCCCGGTACCAGCCCCGGTCGACCTCGACGTCCTCGGTGAGGTCGACGTACGCCAGCCGGGCGTCGCCGCGGTCGTCGCGGGCGACGACGAGGGCCCGGTCGACCCCGCCGGCGCCCGAGCAGAACACCTTCACCCCGTCGATGCGGCCGTCGCCGGTGAGCCGGGCCGGGTCGCCCTCGCCGGGGGCGGGGTCCGCGCCCCACACGCCGATGCGGCGACGCCCCGCGCGCACCGCGTCCATCTCGGCGGCGGCGAGGTCGGGTGGGGCCAGGACCCCGACGCGCTCGACCCCGTTGAGGTGCCCGTCGACGATCCGGCCGACCGATCCGTCGGCGCGGGCGACCCGCCGGGCGAGGTCCCACTCGGCGGCGTGGTCCGGCAGCCCGGCGCCGGCGGTCGCGACGGTCGCCGCCAGGGCGCCCGCCCGCTCCAGCAGGCCGATCGCGTCCTCGGGGAACGCCGGCGGGGCTGCGTCGCGCGCGGCCGCCCCCGCCGCCACCCGGGCGAGGGCCTCCTCCAGGTCGGGAACGGCGGGGGCGGCGGGGGCCGGCCCGGCCACGGCCCCGGTCGTCACGCGGTGCCAACGGGGGAGCCCATGACGTCGAGGGCCAGGCCCTGCACACGGGCCTCGCGCGCCAGCGGGGCGAGCAGGCGCAGCGTCTGCAGGCAGTCCGCGCGACGCGCGCCCGGGCCGAGGCCGTCGTGCATCAGCACGCTCCCGCCGGGCGCGAGGTCGTCGCGGATGGCGTCGAGCATCTCCTCGGCCGTGTCGCCCCTCCAGTCGTGCGTGTCGGCGGTCCAGCGGACGAGCGTCAGGTCGCGGGCGGCGGCGACGTCGGCGGTCCACTCCGCGGTGTCACCCCACGGCGTCCGCCACAGCCGGGGGGCGACACCGAGGCCGGCGAGCACGGCGAGCGCCCGGTCGGTCTCGTCCTCCACCACGTGCCGCGCCGAGCGGCTGTGGCGTTCGTGCGTCCAGCAGTGCAGGCCGATCTCGTGGCCTCCGTCGCCGATGTCCCGCACGATGTCGGGCCGCGCCGCGGCGAGGGGGGCGATCACGAAGAACGTCGCCCGCGCGCCGAGGCGCGCGAGCTCGCGGAGGACGATCGGCGTCCACGCCGGGTCGGGACCGTCGTCGAACGTGAGCGCGAGCCCCCGGTCATGCGTCGCCGACGTGGCGTCCCTCCGCGCGGAAGGGCGGGTCGCCGAGGCGCTCCACCAGCTCGTCGAGGGAGTCGTACACCGCCGCGGCGCCCGCGGACACCAGCTCGCCGGCGCCCGTGCCGCCCGTGAGGAGGCCCACCGACGGCAGGCCCGCGCGGTTCGCCGACTCGCAGTCCCAGATCGAGTCGCCGATCATCACGGCCGGCCCGCCACCCGCCATCCCCAGGGCGACCTGCAGCAGGTCGGGCTCGGGCTTGGTGGCGTCCACGTCGCCGGAGGTGGTCCAGCCCGTGACGAGGTCGCGTCCGTCCACGAGGTCGAGGTAGCGCTCGGCGTCCTCCGCCGGCGCGGAGCTGGCGATCACGACCGACCGCATGCGGCGCGACAGGGCCTCCAGCAGCGCGTGCGCGCCGGGGAGGGCGACGACCTCGTCGATCAGCTCGGCGTACCGCTCCTTCTCGGCGGCGCGCAGGCTCTCGCCGTGGGCCTCCTCGGCCTCCTCGCCCGCGAGCGCGGGGACGAGCTGGTCGCCGCCCATCCCGATGTGGCGGTGGATGCGGCGCAGCTCGACCGTGATCCCGTGGGCCCGGAAGGCCCGGTGCCACGCGATGGCGTGCTGGTAGTTGGAGTCGACGAGGGTCCCGTCGATGTCCACGATCGCCGCCGTGTGTCCCTCGTCCATGCTCACGTCCTCAGGGGGGATGGAGCAGGGTGGTACCCCGGCGCGCGACCGGGCGAACGTGCGTCCGCTCACCCCCGGGCGGCGAGCTCCATGCGGTTGCCGGACGGGTCGGTCGCGACGACGGCGTCGCCGTCGGGCACGACCTCGTGACCGGCGTCGGCGATGCGCCCCGCGAGGGCGTCGACGTCGCCGGACGTCGGCAGGTCGACCCGGAAGCGGGCGAGGCCGCGGCTGCCGGCGGGGGGCGACGGGGCGTCGCGGGTGCCCCACGTGTTCAGCCCGAGGTGGTGGTGGTAGCCCCCGGCCGAGACGAACAGCGCGCCGGGGTAGCCGCGCACCGTCGGGTCGAAGCCGGCGAGGCCGGCGTAGAAGCGCTCCGCGGCGTCCGTGTCGTGCACCTGCAGGTGGACGTGCCCCATGACGGTGCCGTCGGGCATCCCCTCGTCGGGGGTCCCCGCGGGCAGGGACGCGAGGACGCCGTCGAGGTCCATCGGCAGCGTCGCCATCTCGAGCTGCCCGGAGGCGTCGTGGGCCCACTCCCCGCGCGGCCGGTCGCGGTAGATCTCGATGCCGTTGCCCTCGGGATCGTCGAGGTAGACGGCCTCGCTGACGAGGTGGTCCGACGCCCCCGAGAACCGCGCGCCCGCCGCGGACGCCCGGTGGAGCGCCTGTGCCAGGTCGGCGCGACCCGGCACGAGGAGCGCCATGTGGAAGAGGCCCGTCGTGCGCGGCGGGCGCGCGGGGGCGGCGGGGTCGCCCTCGAGCTCGACGAGCGTGCGCCCCCCGGCGCCGAGCCGCACCCGGCCGGCGCCGCGCTCGATCACGTCCAGCCCGATCGCGCGGGCGTAGAAGGCGGTGAGGGTGTCGAGGTCGCCGGCGACGAGTCGCACGGGCCCCATGGTGGTGTCGGCGGGGATGCTCATCGGACCGTCCATTCGTTTGTGCGCTCAACTATACCGCACACGGGATCCACAGGACGAGCTAGACCATCGGGGGGTCGGAATGGCTTCGGGGGCCGCCTAGGATCCCATCCGTGAACGAGAACCCGATGGACGAGATCAAGGTCCTCTCCCTCGCGGAGCCGCCGGTGGACGAGTGGGAGCGCCAGGGCGCCCTCCGCGAGCTCACCCGCGTCGCCCGCGATCTGGAGCTCGAGGACGCCGACGCCGTCGTCGCGCGACTCGGTCGCCTCACGCAGAACCAGCGCGAGGCCGTGGCCGAGGCGATGGAGCGGATCCTGGAGATGGGCGCCTAACACCCGCGGTGCGGGTGGGGGCCGGCGCCGCCGAGGCGCCGGGCACCCGATGGCCCGCTCCGGGCAGGAGTACGTGGCCGTGCGCACAAGTGAGCGCCGTGGACCCGGATCGGCCCTCCGCCCCTTCGACGCGATAGCCTAGGAACTCGGCGTGTCAACGACCTCCTCCCAGACCATCCAGGTACTCCTGCCCGAGCTCGGTGAATCGGTCACCGAGGGCATCGTGGTCGAATGGAGGGTCGCCGAGGGCGACGTCGTCGAGACGGGCCAGCCGCTCCTCGACGTGACCACCGACAAGGTGGACGTCGAGGTCCCCGCCCCCGCGGCCGGGCGCATCACCCGCATCGTCGCCGCGCCGGGCGAGACCGTCGAGGTCGGCGCCCTGCTCGCCGAGCTCGCCGCCGGCGACACCGCCACCGACGGCTCCGGCAACGGCGCCCCCGCCCCCCCGGCCCCCGCCGCCAACGCGGCGCCCGCCGGTGACTCCGCGCCCGCCGCGGCGCCCGCGGCCCCGGCCGACGACGGCCCCGCGACCATGGTCCCGATCGTCCTCCCCGACATGGAGTCGGTCACCGAGGGCGTCGTGGTGGAGTGGCGCGTCGCCGTCGGCGAGACCGTCGCCGCCGAGCAGATCGTCGTCGAGGTCTCGACCGACAAGGTCGACCTCGAGGTCCCCGCCCCCGCGGCGGGTCGGCTCGAGTCGATCGCGATCCCGGCGGGCGAGACCTTCACGGTCGGCCAGCCCCTCGGCGAGATCGCCGCGGGCGCGTCCGGCGGGGCGACCCCCGCCCCCACGGCCGGGGAGCCCGCCCCCGCAGTGGACGCCGGCCCCGCCCCCGACGGCTCGGCCGCCGCGGGCACCGAGTGGCCGCAGATCAGCCCCGTCGCGCGTCGCCTCGCGATCGAGCACGGCATCGACCCCGCCACCGTCACCGGCTCCGGCCCCGGCGGCATGGTCCGCAAGGCCGACGTCGTGGAGGCCGCGTCGCGACCCGCCGCGGCCGCCGCCCCCGCCCCGTCCGCGGCCCCCGCGGTCGCCGGCGAGGAGGCCGTCATCCTGCGCGGCCCCGCCGCGGCGCTCGCCGGCTACATGGACGAGAGCCTCAAGATCCCGACGGCGACGAGCTTCCGGACGCTGAGCGTCGCGACGCTCGACGCGCAGCGGCGGCAGATCAACGCCGACCTCGCCGCCGCCGGGCAGAAGGGCAAGCTGTCGTTCACGCACCTGATCGCCTGGGCGATCGTGCGCGCCGTCCGCTCCCAGCCCGTCATGGGCACCGGCTTCGACGTGGTGGACGGCAAGCCCCACAAGCTCGTCCGCGAGGCCGTCAACCTCGGCCTGGCCGTGGACGTCGAGCGCAAGGACGGCAGCCGCTCGCTGCTCGTCCCCGTCGTCCGCGACGCCGCGTCCGGCGGGTTCGGCGCCTTCCGCGCCGCCTTCGACGACCTCGTCGGCCGCACCCGCGCCGGCCAGGTGAAGCCCGACGAGCTGCGCGGCGCGACCGTCACGCTGACGAACCCCGGCGGCATCGGCACCATCGCCTCCGTCCCGCGCCTCATGCCGGGCCAGGGCACCATCGTCGCGACCGGCTCGATCGCCTACCCGCCCGGGCTCGCGTCGGTGCGTCCCGAGACCCTCAAGGACCTCGGCGTCGAGAAGGTCATGACCGTGACCTCGACGTACGACCACCGGGTCATCCAGGGCGCCGAGAGCGGTGCGTTCCTCGCCGAGATCGACCACCTGCTCTCCGGCGACGACGGCTTCTACGAGGACGTCCGCGCCGGGCTCGGCCTGGGCGCCGCCGCCCCCATCGCCGTCGCCGCGCCGGCACCCGTCGCCGCGTCCGCGACCGCCGGCGCCCCCGTCGTCACCGACGACGAGCTGCTCGCCGGCGTCGCCGCCGCGATGTCCGTCGTCAAGGCGCACCGCAGCCACGGCCACCTCGCCGCGCGCCTCGACCCGCTCGGGTCGGAGCCGCCCGGCGACCCGGCCCTCAGCACCGAGAACGTCGGCCTGTCGCCCGAGGTGATGGCCCGCATCCCGGCCTCGCTGCTGCGCGTGAAGGTCCCCGGCGACTCGTTCGCCGCCGCCCTCCCGCACCTGCGCGCCGCCTACTGCGGCAACATCGCCTATGAGATCGAGCACATCTCCGACCACCAGAAGCGGCTCTGGCTGCGCGGCGTCATCGAGTCGGGCCGCCTCCGCGCCCCCCTGTCGGCCGAACGCCGCATCGCCGCGCTCGAGCGCCTCGTGCAGGTGGACGCCTTCGAGCGGTTCCTGCGCCGCACGTACCTCGGGCAGAAGACCTTCTCGATCGAGGGCGTGGACGCCCTGGTGACCATCACCGACCAGGTGATCGAGCTCGGGGCGGACGACGGCGCCTCCCAGGTCGTGCTCGGGATGGCCCACCGCGGCCGCCTCGCCTTCATCACCCACGTCGTCGGGCGCCCCCCCGAGTCGATCCTCGCCGAGTTCGAGGGCCACATGGCCTTCGAGTCGGGCGAGGAGGACATGCGGGAGACCGCGGGCGACGTGAAGTACCACCTCGGCGCCGAGGGCACCTACGTGAGCCGCGCCGGCCGCACCGTCACCGTCCGCCTCGCCGCGAACCCCAGCCACCTCGAGCAGGTCAACGCGGTCGCCGAGGGCCACACCCGCGCCATCCAGACCCAGCGCTCCGGGCGCGACCCCGTCCACGACCCGTCGTCCGCGGTCCCCGTGCTCATCCACGGCGACGCCGCGTTCACCGGCCAGGGCGTCGTGGCCGAGACGCTCAACCTGCAGGCCCTCAAGGGCTACAGCACCGGCGGCACGGTCCACATCATCGCGAACAACCAGATCGGGTTCACGACCGACCCGTACGACTCGCGCTCGACCTACCACGTCAGCGACCTGGCCCGCGGGTTCGACATCCCCGTCATCCACGTCAACGCCGACGACGTGGACGCCTGCATCAGCGCCGCCCAGATCGCCGCCGCCTACCGCTCGCGGTACCAGCGCGACGTGCTCATCAACCTGATCGGGTACCGCCGCCTCGGGCACAACGAGCTCGACGAGCCGGCCTACACGCAGCCCGTCATGAGCCGGACGATCAAGGCGCACCCGCCGGTCAGCAAGATCTACGGCCAGAAGCTCATCGACGAGGGCATCGCGACGCGCGAGCAGGTCGACGCGATGATCGCGACCGCCGAGCGGCGGATGCGCGAGGCGCACGAGGCCGTCACGAGCCGCGGCGAGCTCGGCACCCAGGGCAACGCGGAGAACGGCCGGACCGGCGTCCGCAAGACCCAGCCGCTCGCCACCGCCGTCGCCGAGGAGACCCTGCGGAGCCTCAACGAGCAGCTGCTCGCGGTCCCCGACGGCTTCACGATCCACCCGAAGCTGCGCCCCCAGCTCGAGCGCCGCCGCGAGGCCCTGGAGACCGACGAGGCCGCCATCACGTGGGGCCACGCCGAGGCGCTCGCCTTCGCGTCGCTCCTCACCGAGGGCGTCCCCGTCCGCCTCACCGGCCAGGACTCCGCGCGCGGCACGTTCAGCCAGCGGCACCTGGAGCTGCACGACGTCGGCGAGGGCGAGACCTGGACCCCGCACACCGGGCGCGTCCACACGCCGCTCGCCAACCTGCTGCGGGCGTCCGCGTCGCTGGAGCTGCACAACAGCCCCCTCTCCGAGGCGGCCGCGGTCGGCTTCGAGTACGGGTACAGCACCCACGCGCCCGAGACGCTGGTCCTCTGGGAGGCCCAGTACGGCGACTTCGCTAACGGCGCCCAGATCATGATCGACCAGTTCCTCGTCTCCGGCCGCGCCAAGTGGGGCGAGACGTCGCGCCTGACGCTGCTGCTGCCCCACGGGTACGAGGGCAACGGCCCCGAGCACTCCTCCGCGCGCATCGAGCGCTTCCTGCAGGCGGCGGCCGAGGACAACATCCGCGTCGCCAACTGCAGCACGGCCGCGAACTACTTCCACCTGCTGCGCAAGCAGGCGCTGACCGACCACCAGCGGCCGCTCATCATCTTCACGCCGAAGAGCCTGCTGCGGGCCAAGAGCGCCTCGTCGCGCCTCAGCGACCTGTCCGACGGCGCGTTCCACCCCGTCTTCGACGACGCCCGCACCGAGGGGCGCCGCGACCAGGTCACCCGCCTGATCCTCTGCTCCGGCAAGGTCTTCCACGAGCTCGACGGCCACGAGGACCGCGACGCGCACCCGGAGCTCGCGATCGGCCGGGTCGAGCTGCTGTTCCCGTTCCCCGACGAGCAGATCACCGAGCTCGTCGCCTCCTACCCGGGCCTCACCACGGTGACCTGGGTCCAGGAGGAGCCGCGCAACATGGGCGCCTGGGAGTTCGCGCGCCTCCAGCTCGAGCGCGTCTTGCCCGAGGGCGTAACCTTGGAGTACGTCGGCAGAGCCCGGCGCGCGAGCACCAGCGAGGGGTACCCGCAGGCCCACCAGGCCGAGCAGGAGCGACTCCTCCGTGCCGCACTGAATCCAGACCAGGAGTAACCACTCATGAGCGAGCCCTCGCGGGTCGTCGTGCTGGGCGGCGGCCCGGCAGGCGACGTCGCCGCCCTGCGCGCCGCCCAGCTGGGCGCGACCGTGACCATGATCGAGCGCGCGGAGCTCGGGGGCACGTGCCTCAACTGGGGCTGCATCCCCACGAAGGCGCTGCTCGCCACCGCCGACCTGCTGCGCCGCGTGCGCCGGGCCGACGAGTACGGCCTGGTCGTGCCGGAGGTCTCCTTCGACTTCCCGAAGATGATGGAGCGCAAGGAGGGCATCGTCCTCAAGATGCGCCAGGGCGTCGAGGGCGCGGCGAAGCGCAAGGGCGTCAACGTCGTCCGCGGTGAGGGCCGGGTCGACGGCGACGCGGTCGTCGTCGACGGCGAGCGCCACGAGTACGACCACCTCGTCGTGTGCGTCGGCACGGAGCCGTCGGGGCTGCCCGGGTACGACATGGACCACCCCGCGGTGCTGACCTCCAACGACATCCTGCGGCTCGAGACGGTCCCGGAGAGCATGATCGTCGTCGGCGGCGGCGTCATCGGCTGCGAGTTCGCCAGCCTCTTCGCCGCGCTCGGGACCGACATCACGATCGTCGAGATCCTGCCGCGGCTGCTCGCCGGCATCGACAACCGCACCGCCAGCCAGTTCCAGAAGCTGCTGGAGAAGGACGGCGTGACCGTCCACCTGGGCCGCCAGGCCGAGGTCACGGGCTACCGCGACGACGGCGTCACCGTGACGCTCGACGACGGCACCGAGGTCACCGCGGAGAAGCTGCTCGTCTCCGTCGGCCGCCGCTCCCAGGCCGCGGGCATCGGGCTGGAGGAGGCCGGGGTCGAGGTCACGGAGCGCGGCCACGTGGTCGTGGACGAGTACCTGCGCACCGCGAACCCGAAGATCTGGGCGGTCGGCGACTGCATCGGCGGGCTCCAGCTCGCCCACCTCGCCTCCGCGGAGGGCGGGCGCGCCGTCGAGAACGCCCTCACCGGCACGCAGGTCCCGATGGACCGCACCGTCGTCCCGAGCTGCATCTACACCCACCCCGAGATCGCCTCCGTCGGCCTGAACGCCGACGCCGCGAAGGAGGCCGGCCACGAGGTGAAGCTCGGCCAGGCCCGTTTCGTCGGGTCGGGCAAGGCGCTCGGCGAGGGCGAGCCGGACGGCTACGCGCAGCTGGTGATGGACACCTCGACCGGCCTGCTGCTGGGCGCGACGATCATGGGCGTCCACGCCGTGGAGATGATCCACGAGGTCGGCGTGGCCATCGCCGAGGGCCTGACCGTCGCCGAGCTCGGCGAGATCATCCACGCGCACCCGACGGTGAGCGAGATGGTGATGGACGCCGCGCAGCAGGCGGTCGGCGTCGCCCCCTACCTCAGCTAGCCGCAGCGAGACCTGGCGCCGGCTCGGCCCCGCCGGGCTGGCGCCGCGGCACGCCGTCGCCCGGCCGGTCGGCCTGCTGCGGGCGATGCCGGCGGCCGGGCCGGGGGTCGTCTCCTGGTCGCGGGTCACCGCCCCGGCGCTGGTGCTCGGCCGGTCCGGCGTCGACGTCGCCGCCGATCCGGAGGCCGTCGCCGCCGAGGGCGTCGAGGTGGTGCGCCGCAGCTCCGGCGGCGGGCCGGTCCTGTGGGACGCCGACCTGCTGGCGCTCGACGTGGTCCTGCCGCGCGGCCACCGGCTCGCGGAGCGGGACGTGGTGCGCGCCTACCGGTGGCTCGGGGAGGCCTTCGCCGCCGCGTTGCGAACGTGTGGGGTGGGCGACGTGGAGGTGGTGGACGTGCAACGGGCGAGGGCGGATCGGGCGCACCCCGGTGCGGCGGCGCTCGCGTGCTTCGGCGGCCTCTCCCCCTTCGAGGTGACCGCCGGCGGCCGTAAGGTGCTGGGCCTCTCCCAGGCACGCCGGGGACCGGGGACGCTGCTGCAGGCCGGGGTCCCGCTCCGCCTCGACGCCGCGCGCCTCGCGCGCCTGCTCGGCCGCGACGCCGCGTTCGGGCGGGCCCTCGCCGAGAGCGCCGCCGGCGTGGACGAGCTGGCCGACGGCGTCACCGCCGACGCGCTCGTCGCCGCCGTGGACGCGGAGATCGCGGACCGGGCCGGCGTGGCCCTGGCCGGCGACGACCTCACCCCCGCCGAGCACGACGCCGTCGCGGCCGTCGTGGCGGAGGGGCTCGGCGTGGCGCGGGGCGGGGCATAGGATCGGCGCGATGGAGCAGGACCGCCAGGCGCGACGACGCGCCCAGCGCGACCAGGTCCGGCGGCGCCGGCGGACGGTCCTCGCCCTGTTCGCGGTGATGATCGCGGCGGTCGGCGTCGCCGCCGCCCTCCAGGGTGGCGGGGGCTCGTCGGGCGAGGCGCTCGCGCGACCCGGTCAGATCGGGCCGGGCACGTCGGCGTCGACGACGACCACCCCCGCGCCGCCGGTACCCGGCGGACGGGCGATCACCGTCGCCGCGGCCGGCGACACCGTGATGGGCAGCCTCCCCTACGGGCTCCCCCCCGACGGCGGCCGGTCCTTCTTCTCGCGGGTCGACGACCTCCTCGTCGGCGACGTGGTGCTGGGCAACCTCGAGGGGACCCTCGCGACCGGGGGGTCGTCGAAGTGCGGCGCGGGGAGCAGCAACTGCTTCGCCTTCCGGACGCCGCCCTCGTACGCGAGGTGGCTGAAGCAGGCGGGCTTCACGGTCATGACCCTCGCCAACAACCACGCGTACGACTTCGGCGCGAGCGCCCAGCGCGAGACGGTCGCCGCGCTCACGCGGGTCGGGGTGCGCAACACCGGCCGGCCGGGGACCGTCGCGACCCAGGTGATCGACGGCCAGCGGGTCGCCATCCTCGGGTTCGCGCCCTACGAGTGGGCCGACTCGCTGCTCGACATCCCCCGCGCGAAGCGCCGGGTGCAGGAGGTCGCGCGATCCGCCCAGATCGTGATCGTCACCTTCCACGGCGGCGCGGAGGGCAGCGACAGGACCCGCGTCCCGAACGGCCCCGAGACGTACCTCGGCGAGCCCCGCGGCGACCTGCGCCGCTTCTCGCGTGCCGTCGTCGACGCCGGCGCCGACCTGGTGGTCGGCCACGGCCCCCACGTCCTGCGCGGCATGGAGATGTACAAGGGCCGCCTGATCGCCTACAGCCTCGGCAACTTCGCCGGCTACGAGGTGTTCTCGCTCGGCGGTCTGCTCTCGACGAGCATGGTGCTGCAGGTGACCCTCGAGCCGGACGGCCGCCTGCGGACCGGGCGGATCCGGCCGACGTCGCTCGTCGGCGCGGGCACCCCGGCGCCGGGGGTCGACGCGATCACGGTGGTACGGCGCCTGTCGAGGCTCGACTTCGGGGCGCGGGCGCCGCGGATCGACGCGCAGGGCGTGATCCGCCCCCGGACCTAGCCGGGGGCGGATCGGCGGGGCCGCCTCAGCGGGGGGCGGCCACCGCGCCGGGCAGCGTGAGGTGGTGCAGCTCGTAGACGCTCACCGAGGGCGACTCCGCGGGGCCGGCCTCGCCCGGCGGGAGCCCGGCGAGGACCGCGTCCACGACCGGCCGCAGCCGCTCGCGGCGGAACGCCTCCCACGCCTGCTCGGACTCCCAGACGTCCTGGATCCGGAAGACCCCGGTCCCCGTCGTCCCGGACGTGTGGACGATCAGCCCGGCGGGCGGGTCGTCCGCGATGCCCAGACGGCGGAAGACCTCGTCGTGGATCGTGGTGTCCCGGTCCCCGCGGGTCCATTCGGCGATGACGGTGACGGGCACGGCTCCTCCTTCGGCGGTGTGGTGGTGCCCACGACCCAACCGCCCGCCGCCCGTGGTGGCGTCACCCGCGCGGACGACATCGCGGCCCCGGGCCTCCCCCGCGCGGGCGAACCCGCGGGCCCCCGGCTCAGGCCAGGGGGTACCCGACCGGCGGGGTGGACCCCTCGACGCCGACGACCAGCACCGCGGGGCCGGTGGCGGCCCGGCGCCACAGGTCGTCGAGGGCGGCGGGCAGCGCGGCCCGGTCGTCGACGCGGTCGGCGGTCGCCCCGAAGCCGCGGCAGATGCCCTCGAGGCCGAGGCGCGGGGCGTCGAGGCGGAGCCCCGGCCAGTCGCCCTCCGGGCGGCCGGTCATCCCCTCGAGACCGGCCCGCAGGATCTCGTAGCCGCCGTTGTCGGCCACGACGAGCGCGATCGGGAGGCCCTCGTGCGCGGCGGTCCAGAGCGCGTGCACCCCGAACAGCAGGCTCCCGTCCCCCTGGAGGGCGAGGACGCGGCGGTCGCGGTCCGCGAGCGCGGCGCCCACCGCGGCGGGCAGGCCCCAGCCGAGGGCGCTGCCGCGGTGTGCGATCCACGTGCCGTGGCGCCGGGGACCGACGACCGCCCGCAGCCCGCGACCCGACGTGAGGGCCTCGTCGACCACGAGGTCGTCGGGTCCGACCGCCCCCGCGACGGCGGTCGCGAACGCGGACGGGGAGATCCGGTCGCCGTCCGCCGCGCCGGCGACGCGCGCCCGCCCGGTCGCGCGGGCGTCGGCCGCGCTCCCCTCCGCCGCCTCCCGGCGGGCCTCGGACGCGTCGGTGGGGGCGCCGAGGCGGGCGACGAGCGCCGTGAGGGAGGCGGCCACGTCGCCGGGCACCCCGGCGGCGGGGGCGTGGACCTTGCCGATCTCGGCCGGGTCGACCTCGAGGTGCACGAGCGCGGTCGTGACGGGCACCGCCGGCCCCGCGCTGTGGCCGAACAGCCGGAAGACCGGCATCCCGGCGGCGACCACGACGTCGAAGGGCTCCAGGACGGGCCGGATGTCCGCGGCGAACGGCGGCAGGGGGCCACGCCACAGCGGGTGGTCGGTCGGGAGGGTCGCGAGCGCCCCCATCGGCTCGCCGAGGACGGGGGCGCCGAGCCGCTCGGCGAGGGCCGCGAGCGCGGGCACCGCACCCATGTGCGCCACGCCGTCGCCCGCGATCAGCGCGGGTGCGGCGGCGCCTGCGAGGAGCGCGGCAGCGGCGTCGAGATCCGCGGGCGACGGGGCGGGGGCCCCGGGGACCGGGACGGGCACGTGCGGGGGCGGCGCCGGGGCGACCTGCACGTCGAGGGGGATGCTCAGCACCACCGGCCCCCGCGGGTGGGTCATCGCCGTCCGCACCGCCCGGGCGAAGGCCTCCGGTAGCTCGGCGGGGGACGCGACCTCCCACGCGCCCTTCGCGACGGGGGCGGCCATCGCGACGAGCTCACCGCCGAGGAAGGGGTCGCCGGGGAGCATCGACTGCCACTGCTGGCCGACCGTGACGAGCACCGGCACCCGGCAGCGTGCGGCGTTGAGGATCGCCGACATCGCGTTCGCGAGGCCCGGCTGGACGTGGACGTTGGCGACCGCGAGACCGCCGGTGGCCTGCGCCCACCCGTCCGCCATCCCGACCACCGTGGTCTCGTGGAGGCCGAGGACGTACTGGACGGCGGACTGCCGGCCGAGCGCGTCGGTGATCGGCAGCTCCGTCGAGCCGGGGTTGCCGAAGAGGTGCGTCACGCCCTCCGCGGCGATCGCCGTGAGGAGCCAGTCGGCGCCGTTCACGACGGGCTCAGGCCAGGGGGGCCATGGTGAGGCCCGCGCCCTTCAGCTGCTCCCAGTAGAGCTCCGCCTGCTCGCGCTGGCCGCTCCATACACGTGCCTGTCCGGAGTTGTGGATCTTGTTGGCGAGGTCCATGCCGCGGGCCCGGTCGACGCCCGGGATGTACCGGGCGAGCGTCGCCGCGACGTGCTCGAACGTGTTGTGGTCGTCGTTCATCACGATCACGTGGCACGGGTCGCCGTGACCCGAGCCGGAATCGGGCCGGCCCGTGCGTGGCTTGACAGGCGTCGCGGTCCCCACGGGGCGCAGGATACCTCCGGGACCCCCCGCCGGTTAGGAGCCGGGCGGCACCAGCCGGACGAGGCCGGCGAAGCCGCCGGGGCCGTACGAACGGGCCGACACCTTGTCGCTCGAGTTGCCCTCGACCGTCGCGATGCCCCCGTCGGGACGCACGCCGGTGACGATGCCGATGTGGTCGAGCACCCCGTCGCCGCCACGGTCGAAGACCACGAGGTCGCCGACCTGCGGCGGGGCGGAGCCCGCCGGGATGTAGCGCCCCGTGTCCTGCGCCCACTGCTTGACCGTCGGGACGTATCCGAGGCCGCTGCCGTCCGGCCCGACCGGCACGCCCGCCTGCGCCGCCACCCACGAGGTGAAGTAGGCGCACCACGGCCCGACGCCCGACCCCGCGGTGGCGGTGCGGTACTGGGCGATCCGGGCGCCGTCGTTCGAGCCGGCGGGCTCCTCCGCCACCCCCAGCTCGGCCGTCGCGAGCGCCGCGATCCGCTGCCCGCGCCCACCGCCGCCGACGGCCGACACGCCGGCCAGGCCGGGGGTCGTCCCGAGCGACGCCGACACGAAGGGGGAGGCCGTCGTGGTCGTGCCGCCCGCGCCGGCGGCCGTCGCGGCAGGGGCCATGGCCGACGTCAGCGCGCCTGCGAACTCGCCGGTGAGCGGCGCGGCGGTGGCGCCCGAGACGGTCTGCCGGATCTCGTTGACGCGCGCGATCGCCTGCGCGAAGCCGGTGCTCTGGGTGTCGATGGGCAAGCGGTGTCCCTGACGGAGGCGTCCTGTGGGCGGGATCGGCGCGCCGGCGGGCGCCCTTGAGCGCCGGGGCCGCGGGAAACCCGCAGTCGGATGGGAATGTGACCGCGCGGTGAAACACGTGGTCACCACCTTGAAACATCGACCGCCCGGCGGGAGTGTTCCCAGCGGATGGCCGAGGACCTCATCCTGATCGTCGTGGTCGCAACCGCGCTCGCGTTCGACTTCACCAACGGATTCCACGACACCGGGAACGCCACGGCCGCATCCATCGCGACGGGTGCGCTCCGGCCACGGATCGCGGTCGGCTTCTCCGCCCTCCTGAACGTCGTCGGCGCGTTCCTCTCCCTCGAGGTCGCGAAGACCATCGCCGGGGGCATCGTCGACGCCGGCGCCATCACGCTGACGATCGTCTTCGCCGGCCTCCTCGGCGCGATCCTCTGGAACCTCGTGACCTGGCTCCTCGGGTTGCCGTCGAGCTCGTCGCACGCCCTGATCGGGGGCGTCGTCGGCGCGACCCTCGCGGCCCTCGGGACCGACGCCGTCAACGGGACCGCCATCGTCCAGAAGGTCGTCGTCCCGGCGTTCCTCGCGCCGGTCATCGCCGGCGTCGTCGCGATCCTCGCCGTCCGCCTCGCGACCCGCCTGACGCACCGCGCCCCGAAGGCCGGCGCCGAGCGCGGCTTCAAGCGGGGCCAGGTGGCCTCCGCCGGGCTCATCTCCCTCGCCCACGGGACGAACGACGCCCAGAAGACGATGGGGATCATCACCCTCGCCCTCGTCGCCCACGGCACGATCGGCGCCGACTCCGGCGTCCCCACGTGGGTCGTCCTGTCCGCGGCGCTCGCGATCGGCGCGGGCACCTACATGGGCGGCTGGCGGATCATCCGCACGATGGGGACGCGCCTCACGGACATCACCCCGCCGCAGGGCTTCTCCTCCGACACCTCCGCGGCGACCGTCATCCTCACGTCGTCGCACTTCGGCTTCCCGCTCTCCACCACCCACGTGGCGTCGGGGGCGATCATGGGGTCCGGCGTCGGCGCCCCCGGCGCCCACGTGCGCTGGAGGGTCGCGGGGCGCATGGCCCTCGCGTGGGCGATCACCCTCCCCGCCGCGGGCCTCACCGCCGCGGGCATGTACGGCATCGCCGCCGGCATCGGCGGCAACGCCGGCATCGCGGTCGTCGCCGTGATCGCCGGCACGGCCTCCGCCGCGATCTGGCTCGCGTCGCGTCGCGACCGGGTGCACGCCGGCAACGTCACCGACGCCGGCCCGCCGCCGCCCATCGCCGTCGTCACCACCGACGCCGAGGAGGCCCGCGACGAGGGCCCGGCGATGGCCGGGGCGGCGTGAGCGACTTCATCGACGTCGACGCCCTCTGGCGCGTCGCGGCGCTGAGCGCCGCGTTCGGGGTCGGCGTGGTCGGCCTCTACGCCCTCGGCGTCGTCGCGAGCACCGCCCCCGAGGGGTCCACGGGGGGGCTCTCCCCGGTCCGCCGGGTCGTCGCGGTCGCCTGCTTCGCCGTCTGCCTGGTGGTCATCGTCTTCGGCGTCTGGGTGATGCTCGACAAGTAGCACCGGTCCGGGGGTGACCTCCGGCCACGCGGGTACCATCGACGGGTGAGCACGTCGGCGCCGGCGCGGGGGGGTGACCCCGCCCTCTCCCCCTTCCACCCGCTGGTGCGCGAGTGGTTCGAGGCCGCCTTCGCGGAGCCGACGACCGCCCAGCGGCTGGGGTGGCCGCCGATCGCCGCCGGCGCGAACTCGCTGATCCTCGCGCCGACGGGATCCGGCAAGACCCTCGCCGCGTTCCTCTGGGCGTTGAACGGCATCGTCGCCGACCGCCTCGCGGGACGCGAGCCCGCGCGCCTGCTGTACCTCTCGCCCCTCAAGGCGTTGAACTACGACGTTGAGCGGAACCTGCGCGGCCCCCTCGCCGGCATCGCCGCCGTCGCCGAGCGGCAGGGCCTGGAGCCGCCGGAGATCTCCGTCGCCGTCCGCACGGGCGACACCCCCCAGCGCGAGCGGCAGCGGATGCTCCGCACCCCGCCCGACATCCTCATCACCACCCCCGAGAGCCTCTACCTGCTGCTCACCTCCCGCGGCGTGGACATCCTCGGCGGCATCCGCGCGGTCATCATCGACGAGATCCACGCCGTCGCCGGCACCAAGCGCGGCGCGCACATGGCGCTCAGCCTGGAGCGCCTGCAGCGGGTCGTGGAGGCCGACGGCGGTGAGCTCCAGCGCATCGGCCTCTCCGCCACCCAGCGCCCCCTCTCCGAGATCGCCCGGTTCCTCGGCGGCCAGGCCGCCGACGGGACGCCGCGACCCGTGGAGATCGTCGACGCCGGCGCCGCGAAGGAGCTCGACATCGAGGTGATCGTCCCCGTCGACGACATGCGCGAGCTCGGGGAGTTCGAGTCCCCGCCCGGCGAGCTGTCGGACGTCGCGGGGTCCGAGAACCGCCGCCGGTCGATCTGGCCCGCCATGTACCCCGAGCTGCTGAAGCTCGTCCGGGCGCACCGCTCGACGCTGATCTTCGTGAACAACCGCCGCCTCGCGGAGCGCCTCGCGCTGCGCCTCAACGAGCTGGCGGAGGAGGAGATCGCCCGCGCCCACCACGGCAGCCTCGCCCGCGAGCAGCGGACCCTGATCGAGGAGGAGCTGAAGGCGGGGCGCCTGCCCGCCCTCGTGGCGACGAGCAGCCTCGAGCTCGGCATCGACATGGGCGCCGTCGACCTCGTGATCCAGGTCGAGAGCCCGCGCAGCGTGTCGCGCGGCATGCAGCGGATCGGCCGGGCGGGGCACCAGGTCGGCGCCCCCAGCCGCGGCCGCGTCTTCCCCAAGTACCGCGGCGACCTGCTCGAGTGCGCGGCGGTCGTCGAGAGGATGGGCCGCGGCGCGATCGAGGAGACCCACGTCCCCCGCCTGCCGCTCGACGTGCTCGCCCAGCAGCTCGTGGCGATCTGCTCCGGCGACGAGGCGTGGGACGTCGACGACCTGGAGGCGCTCGCGAAGGGGGCGTACCCGTTCGCCGAGCTGTCGCGCGAGCAGCTCGAGGGCGTCCTCGACATGCTCGCCGGGCGGTACCCGTCGGACGAGTTCGCCGAGCTGCGCCCCCGCGTGGTGTGGGACCGCACCGCCGGGACGGTCCGGGGACGCGACGGCTCGCGGGCGCTCGCCGTCCAGAACGCCGGCACCATCCCCGACCGCGGCCTCTACGCCGTCGTCCTCCCCGACGGCGCCCGGGTGGGCGAGCTCGACGAGGAGATGGTCTACGAGGCGCGCAGCGGCCAGACGTTCATGCTCGGGGCGTCGACCTGGCGCATCGAGGAGATCACCCGTGACCGGGTGATCGTCACCCCCGCCCCGGGGGCTCCCGGCGCGGTGCCGTTCTGGAAGGGCGAGGGCATGGGCCGTCCGTACGAGCTGGGCGAGGCCGTCGGACGCCTCGCCCGCGAGCTCGTCACCGCGGGCCCCGAGGTCGCCCAGGCGCGCCTGCGCGCCGAGAGCTCGTTCGACGAGCGGGCGGCCCGCAACCTCGTCGCCTACCTCGAGGACCAGGCGCTCGCGACGGGGACGGTGCCGAGCGACCGCGCCATCGTGGTGGAGCGCTTCCGCGACGAGATCGGCGACTGGCGGCTCTGCCTGCTGACGCCGTTCGGGGCGCGGGTGCACGCCCCGTGGGCCCTCGCCATCGGCGCCCGCATCCGCGCGGAGACGGGCCAGGAGGCCCACACGATCTGGGGCGACGACGGCATCGCGCTCCACCTGCCCGACGCCGACGAGGCGCCCTCCCCGGACATCGCGATGATCTCGCCGGACGAGCTCGAGGAGCTCGTGCTCGGCGAGCTGGCCGGCACCGCGTTGTTCGGGGCCCGCTTCCGCGAGAACGCCGCCCGCGCGCTCCTCATCCCCCGTCGCCGGCCGGGACGCCGGACGCCCCTCTGGCAGCAGCGCCTGAAGGCGTCGTCGCTGCTGCAGGTCGCCCGGCGGTTCGGCAGCTTCCCGGTGATCCTCGAGACGTACCGCGAGTGCCTCAACGACTGGTTCGACCTCCCGAGCCTGCGCGGCGTGCTGACCCGGATCCAGTCGCGGGAGCTGGCGGTGGTGGAGGTCGAGACGTCGACGGCGTCGCCGTTCGCGGGCTCCCTGCTGTTCGAGTACGTCGCGTCGTACATGTACGAGGACGACACGCCGGTCGCGGAGCGGCGCGCGCAGGCCCTGTCGCTGAACCGGGACCTCCTCCGCGAACTGCTCGGCCAGGAGGAGCTGCGCGACCTGATCGACCCCGGCGCCCTCGAGACGCTCGAGGCCGACCTGCAAGGCTTGTCCGACCGCGGCCGCGCCCGCGGACCCGACGGGCTGCACGACCTGCTGCGCCGCATCGGCGACCTGACCGAGGCGGAGATCGCCGAGCGGATCACCGAGCCCGCGTCCGCCGGCGCGTGGGTGGAGTCGCTGATCTCCGAGCGCCGCGCCACCCGGATGCGGATCGGCGGGGAGCAGCGGGTCATCGCCGCCGAGGACGCCGGGCGGTACCGCGACGGCCTCGGCGGCATGCCGCCCTCCGGCCTGCCCGAGGCGTTCCTCGAGACGGTCCCCGACGCGCTGCGGACCATCGTCGCGCGGTACGCCCGTTCGCACGGGCCGTTCCACGCGGTCGACGTCGGCGACCGGTACGCGCTGCCGGCCGGCGTGCTGGAGGCGCCGCTCGCGACGCTCGAGGCCGACGGCACCCTGGTGCTCGGCGAGCTGCGGCCCGGCGGGTCGGGGCGGGAGTGGTGCGACGCCGAGGTGGTGCGGCGCCTGCGCCGCGCGAGCCTCGCGGCCCTCCGCCGGGAGATCGAGCCGGCCGAGCCGCGGGCCCTCGGGCGGTTCCTGCCGGACTGGCAGCGCGTGGACCGCCCCGGCGGCACCCACGGGGTCGAGGCCCTCCGCGACGCGCTCGGCGCCCTCCAGGGCCTCGCGCTCCCCCCGGCGCAGTGGGAGGCCGAGGTCTTCCCGCGCCGCGTGACGGGGTACGCGCCCGCGGCGCTCGACGAGCTGGCGGCGCGGGGCGAGATCGTCTGGGTCGGCGCGGGCGCCGGCGGGGTGGGCGGCGGACGCGTCGCGTTGTACTTCCGCGACGACGCGCCCCTGCTGGGGGCGCCCCCCGTCGACCCGGCGCCGGAGGGCCCGGTCGCCGACGGGCTGCGCGCCGCCCTGGCGTCGGGGGCGAGCTTCTGGGAGGACCTGCTCGCGGCGGGCGAGGCGACCCGCGAGGACGTCTTCACGGCGCTGTGGGCGCTGGTGTGGGCGGGCGAGGTGACCAACGACCTGTGGCTGCCGTTGCGGGCGGCGCGGCGCCTCCCCGCGCCGCAGCGGGCGAGCGGCATCGGGTCGCGGCGGCGGCTCGGTGCGCGCCGGGCGGCGCCGTCCGCCGTCGCCGGGCGGTGGTCGCTGGCCGACCGCCTCTTCCGCGGGGACGTCGACCCGGCCGAGCGGCGGCGGGCGACCGCGGAGCTGCTCGCCCAGCGCCACGGGGTGCTCACCCGCTCGGCGGTGCTGAGCGAGGGCGTGCCGGGCGGCTACTCCGGCGTGTACCCGGCGCTGACCGAGCTGGAGACGCTCGGCACGGTGCGGCGGGGGTACTTCGTGGACGGCCTCGGCGGCGCCCAGTTCGCGATGCCCGGCGCGGTCGAGCGGATGCGCGACCTGCGCGACGCCCCGCTCGACGAGGAGCCGCGCATCCTGGTGCTCGGCGCCGCCGACCCGGCGCAGCCCTACGGGGCGGCGGCGCCGTGGCCGAAGCGCGAGGGGGCCACCCGGTCGCCGTCGCGCGTGTTCGGCGCGCAGGTGGTGCTGGTGGACGGGGCCCCGGCGCTCTACCTGGAGCGCGGGGGCCGCGGGCTGCTCACGTTCGACGCCCCCGACGAGCGGGCGCTCGAGCGGGCGGTGCCGGCACTGGCCGACTGGATCCGCGCCGACCGCCGCCGCCGCGCCACGATCGAGCGGGTCGACGGGGAGCCGGTGTTCGGGACGCCGGTCGAGCGGCTGCTGCTGGAGGCCGGGTTCCGGACCGACCTGCGCGGGCTGGTGCTGCGGGCCTGACGGCGGGCCCCGCCCGTCCACCCGGGCCCGCGCCGGCGCGGGCTCAGGCGTACCGGCGGACGACGCGCTCCACGGAGGCGGCGTAGCCGCCGCCGAAGAGGACGACGTGGACGAGCAGCGGGTGGAGCTGGAACAGCTCGACGCGGTCCTCGTGGCCGGGCGCGAGGGGGTGGTCCTCGGCGTACGCCGCGAACGTCGCGGGGGGGAAGCCGCCGAAGAGGCGCATCATCGCCAGGTCGACCTCGCGGTGGCCTCCGTGGACGGCGGGGTCGAGGATCACCGGACCGCCGTCGGCGTCGAGGATCGCGTTGCCCGACCACAGGTCGCCGTGCAGCCGGGCGGGCGGCTCCGGGGGGCCGCAGAGGTCCGGGAGCCGGCCGGCCAGCGCCTCGATCGCCCGGGCCGTCGCCGGCCCCAGCCCGCCCCCGTCCACCGCCATCCGCGTCAGGGGCAGCAGCCGCCGCTCGGCGAGGAACGCCGCCCACGTGTCGCACGGGGTGTTCGACTGGGGCAGGGGCCCGATCGTGTTGTCGCGGTCGAGCCCGAAGGACGGGGCGCCGTACCGGTGGAGCGCGGCGAGGCCGCGCCCGAACCGCTCGGCGGGCGTCGCGCCGGCGCCGCGGCGGTCCACCGGGGTGGCGGGGGCGATCCACTCGAGCGCGAGGAACCGTGCGCCCGGCTCCTCGCCGACCCCGAGGACCTCCGGGGTGCGGAGCGCGCCGGCCGCGGCGAGCCACGCCAGTCCGTGGGCCTCGGCGGCGAACGCGCCGGGCGGGGCGCCGGGGTGGTGCTTCACGAAGACCGTCCGCCCGTCGGCGAGGGTGACGCGGGCGGCGTGGTTGATGCTGCCGCCGCCCACCGGCACGGCGTCGGCGGGGGCCGCGCCGAGCGCCGCGGCGACGGCGGCGGAGACCGCGGGCGGGAGCGGGCTCACGCCCGCGCGAGCGGCCCCGCCAGCAGGTGGTCGAGCAGGCCGCGGCACGCGGCGTCGACCATGTCGAAGACCTCGGCGAAGCCGTCGGGCCCGCCGTAGTACGGGTCGGGGACCTGCGTGTCGCCGGGTCCCGCCGCGGGGTCGTATCCCCGGAGCAGCCGCACCCGGTCGCGGGCCGCGTCGTCGGGCGCGAGGGCGCGGAGGTCGGCCGCGTTCTGCGCGTCCATCGCGAGGACGAGGTCGAACCGCGCGAAGTCGTCCTGCGTGAACTGCCGCGCCCGGCCGTCCATCAGGATCCCGCGCCCGGCGGCCTCCGCGGTCGCCCGGCCGTCGGGCGGGTGACCGGCGTGCCAGGCGCCGGTGCCGGCGCTGTCGATCAGGATCCGGTCGCCGAGGCCCCGCTCCTCCACCAGCGCGCGCATCACCGCCTCGCCCGTCGGCGAGCGGCAGATGTTGCCGAGGCACACGAAGCAGAGCCGGACGTCCGCCAGCTCAGGCACCCCGCTCGGCGCGCTCGGCCTCGTCGCGGGCCTTCGCCTCGCGCTCGTCCTCCTCGCGCCGGCGACGGAGCTCGTCGCCGAGTTCGGAGGCCCGGCCCTTCGCGCGCCGCCGCGACGTCATCAGGTACCGCACGCCGATGACGGCCGCCGCGCCGGCGATGGCGCCGACGAGGGTGAAGGCGCGGAAGTTCGGCCCCTCGACGTCGAGGATCCGCTCCCCGGCGTGCGACGCCGACCCGGTCCCCAGCACGATGCCGAGCGTCATCAGGTTCGGCAGGGCGAGGAGGATCGCCGCGCCCGCCAGCCAGCCGCGGAGCCGCCACGAGCGGCCCCGGTGGAGCGCGAACGACAGCACCAGCAGCGGGACGAACGTGAAGACGAACCCGTAGAAGAGCCCGATGCCGGTGCCGGCGGCGATGCTGCCGTCGACCTGGTCGGCGATCCGCTGGGCCCACCACCGCGGCACGGTCGCCGCGGCGATGAAGTACGCGACGACGATGCCCGCGAGGATGCCGACGAGGAGGAGGGCGCGACGCGCGAGGGGGTTCCCGTGCCCGGGTCCACGGTCGGCGGTCTGCTCGCTCACGCCGCGGAGTCTGACCGGCCGCGACCCCCGGCGCCAGGCCTCGCGCCCGGGCTATCGTCGACGGATGCCGGAGGGACAGGTCAGCCACCGCAACGCGATCCGCTTCGGCGCGGCCCTCACGGGGCGGGAGCTCGTGCGGGTCGACGCACCCGACCCGCGGCTCGCCGACCGGGGCATCCCCGCCCTGCTGACGGGCGACCGGGTCACCGCCGCCGAGGCGGTCGGCAAGCACCACCTGCTGCGCTTCGCGAGCGGCCGCGTGCTGCACTCGCACCTGATGATGAGCGGGGTGTGGCGGCTCATGCCCGTCGGCCGCCCGCCGCGGCCCGGCGGCATGATGCTGGCCCTCTGGACGTCCTCGCACGTCGCGGCGCTGTACCGCTGCCCGAACGTCCGGCTGCTGGAGCCCGGCGAGCCGCTGCCCCGCGGCCTGCGGGCGACGGGACCGGACCTGCTCGACGACGCGGTCGACCCGGCCGCCGCGACGACCGCCGCCCTCGCGCGGCTGGAGCCGACCCGCGAGGTCGGGGAGGCGCTGATGGACCAGCGCGTCGTGGCGGGCATCGGGAACGTCTACAAGAGCGAGACGTGCTTCCTCACCGGCATCGACCCCTGGCGGCCGGTGGGCGGGCTGACCGCGGAGGAGGCGGCCGCCCTCGGCGCCGAGGCCGCGCGGCTGCTGGCGCTGGGCGTCAGCGACCGCGGGCCGATCCGCACCTGGCGGCCGCCCGACGCGCCGCCGTGGGCCCGCGAGCGCACCTGGGTCTACAACCGCCGGGGGCGTCCCTGCCGCCGCTGCGGCACGCGCATCCGCTCCCGCGGGCAGGGCGACGCGAACCGCACGACCTACTGGTGCCCGACCTGCCAGCGGTGACGGGCTACATCACCCGGGTCGCGTCGGCCGCGGCGGCGCGCGCCTCGCGGTGGCGCTGGCGCATCGCGTAGATCTGTTCGTTGACCTCCGCCCCGATGAGGAGCGACACGCAGGTCAGGAACAGGAAGATCAGGTAGATCGCGGCGCCGGCGAGCGCCCCGTAGACGGTCTTGTACGAGTCGAAGTTCTCGATGTAGAGGGCGAACAGGCGGGTCACGCCGATCCACAGGGCGACGCCGATCAGCGCCCCCGGCACCGACGCGAGGATGCGCCGGCGCGGCGCGTTCGGCCCGAAGTGGTACACCGCGACGGTGAAGAGGAGCAGGCTGCCGGTGCCGATGAGGTAGAGGATGCGGCCCGCGACGTTCGGCGCGCCCTTGCCGAAGATCTGCTCGGCGACGGCCTCCACCAGGCGCGACCCGCCGATCAGCGCCAGCGTCGTCGCGACGACCAGGACGCTCGTCGCGATCGCGATCGCGAGCGCCGCCAGCTTGCCGCGCACCCACGGGCGGTGCGGGACGCCGCGGATGCGGTCGAGCCCTCCGACGAGGGACCCCATGACGTTCGCCGAGACGTACAGGGCGGCGATCAGGCCGATCGTCAGGAACAGGGCGGCCTGGCCGGTGTTCGCCGTCGCGGACCGCAGCGACGAGCGGAGCAGCTCGCGCAGCTCGACGGGGATGGCGTTGTCGGCGTCGTCGACGAGGAACTCGTCGAAGGTGTCCGGCTCCGCCACGAGCCCGACGATCGAGACGAGCACGAACAGGAACGGAACCGTCGCGAGGAAGGCGTTGTAGGCGAACTGGCTCGCGACGCCGGTGATGTCGTCGGCGACGGACCGGCGGGTCGTCCCGCTGACGACCTGGACGACCCATCCGGAGAGGCGGCGCAGCGGGCCCGCGACGGATCGCACGCGCGAGGCCGTGGTGGGGACGGTGCTCACGGGGTGATTATCCGCCGTCGGGCCGGATCCCGAACCGGGATCCCGCCGCGGGGGGCCCGTCGCGACCGCCCGCCCGCCCCCCGGGGGGCACCGATACTCCCCCTTCGGCGAGTCCCCGCACCACCCCGACTCGCCCCCCGGGGGGCGAAAAGGCCCATGACCGTAGTCATGCTCCTGCTCGAGGGTCGTCCTACTGCCCCCGCGCGGCAGTTCGAGGATTCGAGGAGCTCGGGCACAGCGACTCGGATCTTCTGGGCACCGCTCCCACGGCGACGTGGTCGAGCGCCGGGACGACCCTCGAGTCTCCCCCCGCCCCCGCTATCGTGGGGGCGATGCGGATCGGCTTCGTCGGCGCGGGACTGATGGGATCCGGGATGATCCGCAACCTCGCGGACGCCGGGCACGAGGTCGTCCTCCACGCCCGGACGTCGTCGCGGGCCGCGGGACTCCCCGTCACCCTGGCCGGGTCGATCGCCGAGGCGATGGACGGCGCCGACCTCGCGTGCTCGTGCGTCACCGACTCCCCCGACGTGCGGGTCGTCGTGGACGGCCTGCTGGACGCCGCCTCCCCGCCCCCGGTGCTCGTCGAGATGAGCACCATCGCCCCCGCCGTCGCCCGGGAGCTCGCGGAGCGCTGCGCCGCGCGCGGCGTGGCGTACCTCGACTGCCCGGTCAGCGGCGGCCCCACGGGCGCGGCGGCCGGCACGCTCGCCGTCATGTGCGGCGGCGACGCCGACGCCCTCGCCCGGGCCGTCCCCGCACTCGACGCGATGGGCGACCCGGAGAAGCGGTTCCACTGCGGACCCGTCGGCCTCGGGCTCGTCGCGAAGCTGGTGAACAACATGCTCGTCGCGACCATCACGACGGCCACGGCGGAGGCCCTCGGCCGCGGTCAGCGCGCCGGCCTGGACCCGGCGCTCGCCCGGGAGATCGTGATGCGGTCGTCCGGCGACTCGTGGCAGCTGCGCAACCTCTTCGCGCGGGTGCTGGAGGGCGACCACGTCCCCGGCTTCACGGTCCGCAACCTGCTGAAGGACCTGGGTCACGCCCGCGACCTCGACGACCGCGTGCCGCCGCTCGCCGACGCCGCGGCGGATCTGCTGCGACAGGTGCCCGCCGATCTCGACTACGGCGCCGTCGCCCGCCTCACGATGGACCTGCCGGGGGAGTAGGCCGGGGCCTACTTCGACTGCGACAGCAGGACGGCCAGGTCCGCGTACGACAACCCGTCCGGCGTGACGGGGAGGCCGAGGTCGTGCTCGATGGCGGCCGACAGCGCACGGGCGCGCTCCAGGACCGCCTTGTGCACGGGCTGTCCGGGCGCCGACTCGGCGATCCGCTTGGCCTCGTTGCGGAGCTGGTTGAGGTCGGCGGCGGGGCTGTTGAAGCTCGGCTTCGCCGGGGGGGTCCACGTGGGGGTGTCGCTGCTCATCGACCCAGGTTACCGCACGCCCGGCGGGCGGTGCCGGTGTCGATCAGCCCGCCCGCGCCTGGCGCGCCGCGAGGTCCATCAGCGCGTCCTGGGAGTTGAGGGGCTCCTCCCCGGGGGCGGGCACGACCCGCGCCCACGTCCCGTCGGACGCGAGCTCCCACGCGAGGGCGGTGTCGGCCATCTGCAGGTCGAGGACCGTCTGGATCTCGGCGCAGGCGTCGGGATCGTCCACCGGCGCGACCAGCTCGACGCGGTTGTCGAGGTTGCGGGCCATCATGTCGGCCGACCCGATCCAGTAGGTCGTGGCCCCGCCGACGGTGAAGGCGAACACGCGGGCGTGCTCGAGGAACCGCCCGACGATCGACAGGACCCTCACGTTCTCGCTCAGCCCCGGGACGCCGGGTCGAAGGCCGGTGATGCCCCGCACGATCAGGTCGACGGGGACCCCCGCCTGCGAGGCGCGGTAGATCGCCGCGATCACCGGCCCGTCGATGATCGAGTTCATCTTCATCACGACCCGCGAGGGGTGCTCGGCGCTGTGCCCGTCGATCGCGCGCTGGATCTCGCGGATGACGCCGTCGCGCAGGTGCGCGGGGGCGACCAGGGCGCGCCGGTAGCTCGGGGGCCGGGCGAAGCCGGTGAGGTGGTTGAAGAGGTCGGCGACGTCCTCCACGAGGTCCTCGCGGCAGGTGAAGAGGCCGAGGTCGGTGTAGAGCCGCGCGGTGGACGGGTTGTAGTTGCCCGTCCCGATGTGGACGTAGCGCCGCACCCGGTCGCCCTCGCGGCGGACGACGAGGGCGAGCTTCGCGTGGGTCTTCAGGCCCGTCAGCCCGTAGACGACGTGGACGCCGGAGCGCTCCAGCGCCCGCGCCCACTGGATGTTGCGCTCCTCGTCGAACCGGGCCTGCACCTCGACGAGGCAGACGGTCTGCTTGCCCTGCTCGGCGGCGCGCATCAGCGCCGGCACGATCGGGGAGTCGCCGCTGGTGCGGTACACGGTCTGCTTGATGGCGAGGACGTTCGGGTCCTCCACCGCCTGCTCGACGAACCGCTCGACGCTGGAGGTGAAGTCGTCGTAGGGGTGGTGCACGAGGATGTCGCCGGAGCGCATCGCGGCGAACATGTCGATGCGCTCGCCCTCCTCGGGGCGCAGGCGCGGACGGGTGCGCGGCTCCCAGCTCGTGTCGCGCAACGCGGGCCGGTCGAGGGACGCGAGGGCCCAGAGCGCCGTCAGGTCGAGCATGCCGGGGATGCGGAACGTGTCGCGCGCCCCGACCTCCATCGCCTCCATCAGCTCGTCGACGAGGGAGTCGGACGCCCCCTCCTCGACCTCGAGGCGCACGACGTGGCCGAAGCGGCGGCGGCGCAGCTGCGCCTCGACCGCGCCGATCAGGTCGTCGGACTCGTCGGAGATCGAGAAGTCGGCGTCGCGGGTGACCCGGAAGCGGCTCGTCCCGACGACCCGCATGCCGGGGAAGAGGCGGTCGAGGTGGGCCTCGATGATGTCCTCGAGGGGCACCATCCGCGGCCCGACGGGCAGCAGCCGCGGGAGGCGCGGCGGCACCTTGATCCGCGCGAACCGGCTCTCGCCGGTGACGGGGTCGCGGACCCGCAGGCCCAGGTTGAGCGAGAGCCCCGAGATGTACGGGAACGGCAGGCCGGGGCCGACGGCGAGGGGCGTCAGGACGGGGTACACGGCGCGGTCGAACTCGGCGTCGACCTCCCGCCGCTGGGCGGGCGTCAAGTCGCGGTACGACGCGACCTCGATGCCTTGCTCCGCCAGCTCGGGCCGGAGGTCCTCACGCCAGATGCGGCACTGCTCGTCGGTCATCTCGCGCACGCGGGCGGCGACCCGGTCGAGCACGGCCTCCCGCGGCAGCTGGTCGGGCGTGGAGGGCAGGCGGCCCGCCTCCATCGCGTCCTGCACGGCCGCGACGCGGACCATGAAGAACTCGTCGAGATTGCTGGAGAAGATCGCGAGGAACTTGCACCGCTCGAGCAGGGGCGTGCCCGGCTCCCGGGCGAGCGCCAGCACGCGCTCGTTGAAGTCGAGCCAGGAGAGCTCGCGGTTGATGTAGAACGCCGGGTCCGAGAGGTCGGGGACCGGTCGCGCCTCGGGTGCCGTCGTCATCGTGCGCCCATTGTGGACGTCGCCCCGCCCCGGGCATAGCCCCGGCCCGTCACTGTCGCGCCCGGCTGACGTCGAGGCGGTACGGGAGCGTGCCGCGGCCCGCGCGCGACTCGCCGCCACGGATGCCGCGGACCTCGAGGGAGTACATGCCCGTCGTCGGGGCGGCCACGCTGATGCGCTCGTCGGCGCGGGGGCCGAGGGAGGCGGCGACGAGCCACGTGCGCGCGACCGCGGGGCCGCGGCGCCCGCTGGGCGTGCCGGGACGCCACAGGAGCAGGTCGAGGTCGCCGCCCTGCGGCGCCCCCTGGGGCGCGAGCGTGGCGGTGACGGCCTCCCCGGCGCGGAGGGCGACGCGGAAGACGTCGGCGGGGTCGCTCCAGCTGCCGGTGCGGCCGCGGCGGACGGCGGTGTCGGGTCCGGTCACGGTGAGCAGCGGACGCGTGCCGGCGGCGATGTCGATGTCGTCGTTCGGCTCCGTGTCGCCGGGGACGGGCGGCCGGGCGGCGAGGGCGGCGGCGAGGTCGAGGGCCCCGGCGCCGGTCGCGCTGTCGACCCCCGTGGGCGGCACGTCGCGCGCCGAGTCCTCCAGCACCATCCGGACCTGCTGCGCCGAGAGCCCGGGCCGGCGGGCCATGAGGCGGGCGGCGGCGCCGGTGACGACGGCGGCCGCCATCGACGTGCCGGTCCGGGTCACGAGCCCCTGGGCGCTGACGCCGGGCAGGCCCCGGGGCGGCGTCGACGCGACGTCCTGCCCGGGCGCGGCGATCGCCACCTGGTCGCCGCGCTCCGAGATGCCGAGCGCGCGGCCGTCGGCGCCGAGCGCCGCGACGGCCAGCACCTGGCGGTAGGCGCCCGGGTAGTCGGGGCCGCCGGACCGCCCGCCGGAGTTGCCGACCGCGGCCACGACCAGCGCCCCCTGCCGGGTTGCGTCGTCGATCGCCCGCTGCTCCTGGGCGGAGAACCCCCGCCCCCCGAAGGAGATGTTGATGACGCGGGCCCCGCGGGCGGCGGCGTACCGCACGCCGCGCACCAGCGCCGAGGTCGTGGTGCGGCCGTCGGCGTCGGCGATCGTGACGGGGAGGATGCGCGCGTCGGCGACGCCGCTCCCGCCGACGCCGTTGCCGGACGTCGCCGCGATGATCCCCGCGACGTGCGTGCCGTGCCCCTCGGGGTCGCGGAGGGGGTCGGGCGACCCCGGCACGAAGCTGCGGCCCCCCTGCGTCACGACGACGCCGGCGAGGTCCGGGTCGGTGCGGTCGACGCCGGTGTCGAGGACGGCCACGAGGGGGCGGCGCCCGCCGGTCGCCGGCGGCGTCCAGTTGATCTGCGCCAGGAAGCCCTGACGCGACGTGAGGGGGTCGGTGCCCGGGATGGCGGGACCCGGCCGCGAGAAGGCGGGCACCGGAGCGGGCGGGAGGTCGGCCGGGCTCACACCCGCCAGCGAGCGGCGATGAGCACGAGGCCGACGATAAGGACGATCGCGACGATCAGCCCCGCGACGAGGGACAGCCCGACGACCAGCGGGATGACGACGACGATCGCCTGCGCGATGGCGACGATCCAGAGCAGGTCGCGCAGCAGGCCGGGGCGCACGCGCGTCGCCCCCATGACGCTCAGGGCCAGCACGACGACCGCGAGGGTCGCGAGCAGCACCGCGCTGGGGCGCCAGATCAGGAAGCCGACGACCTCGACCAGGGCGAGGACGCCGGACAGCATGAACCGGCGTCCGCGGATCCTCTGCCGGAGGCGCTCACGGGCCGACGAGGGACGGGCCTCGATGATCAGCGGGTCGTTCACCGGGTCCGAGTGTAGCGCCGTCCCCCGGCGGCTCCGCCGCCGCCGGGGGACGTGTCGGCGGTGTTACCTCGTGACGAGCACGCGGACCGTGGTGGCCGTGCGCGCGCCCTTCTCGTCGGTGACCCGCACGCCGATCGTGCGGACGCCCGCGGGCAGGCCGAGACGGATCGAGGCGCCCGACGCGTCGTCGAACGCGCCGTCGCCGTCGGTGTCCCACGCGACCGCGGAGACGGCCCCGTCGGGGTCCGCCGCCTGGGCGATGTAGGCGGCCCTCTGGTTCGGCTTCGGCCGGAGGGTGGTCTTCACGATCTGGACGTTCGGCGCCGTGTTCGCCTTCGGGGAGGTCACCTCCTGGCGGGCGGCGAGGCCCGTGACGGTGAGACGCGGGGTGCCCTTGGTGCGGAGGAGGCTCCCCGTCGCGATCGGGCCGAGCTCGGTGGCCCTGCCGGTGGTGATGTCCACCCGGTAGAGGACCGCGCCGGTGCCGCCCATCGGCGTCGTGGTCATGAAGCCGAGGTTGCCGGCGCCGGCGATGTCGAACGACGTCGCGTCGCCGACGTCCACGCCGAGCGGCTTCGGGTCGGTGAGCGTGCCCGCGTTCGGCGGGTTCTGCACCGAGAGGGTGTTCGCGGCGGAGTCGATCGCGTAGAGCGTCGTCGTCGCGGGGCGGACCGCCGAGACCGTCGAGTTGGTGTAGGCGCTCGCCACGACCGAGGGGTCGCCGGGGTTCAGCGCGCCGTCGGGGCTCGCGGCGCCGTGGTTGCCGGTCGCGAAGGCGATCCGGTAGTTCTGCTCGGCGTTGCTCGTGATGCGCAGGGCGTCCGGCACCGGGTTGGTGTCGACGCCGAACGACGTGCCGTTCAGGCCGGGCGCGAAGCCCGTGCCGATGGCGGTCGCCGCGCCGGTGTCGGGGTTGATCGTGTAGACGACGCTGTTCGAGCCGACGCCGACCAGGTCGCCCGTCGCGGGTCGCACGTCGATGCCGACGAGCGACACGCCCGCCGGCAGCCCGGTCACGGGCGCGCTGTCGAGGATCACGCCGGGATGACGGGAGTCGAGGCGGTGCAGGTTCCCGGCCGAGTCGGTGATGTACATGTCGCGGGCCTGTGCGGCGGCGGGGGCCACCAGTGCGAGTGCGGCGCCGAGTGCGAGCGCGCGGCGACCGAAGGTGCGTCGGGCCATGTCGTTCCTCTCCGTGGACGCGTGTCGCTCCGCGATACGTCCGGTGGGGCCGGACGGTTCACCGGACGGCACCCCGGCCGTTCGCCGGGAACCCTCCGCGGCGAACGGGCGCGACCTCAGTCCGCGACGATCCGGACCCCTCCGGCCGCGGGGGTGACGACCGCCCGGAAACCGTCGCCGGGGATCGCGGCGGCGATGCGCCGGGCGGCGTCCACGTCGGGGGCGAACCCGGCGACGCACGATCCGCTGCCGCAGAGCAGCACGGGGCCGGCGCCCGCGGCGGCGAGGGCCCGGACGGTGCGGCCGAGCGCGGGCCGCAGCGCGAACGCCGGCGGCCACAGGTCGTTGCGCACCCACGCCGCGAGCCCCTCGAAGCTCCCGGGCGCGTCGCCGGGGCCGGCCGGGGGACGCGGCGGGGGGAGCCGGTCGAAGGCGCGGTAGACCTCGGGTGTCGCGAGGCCGGGGTCGCGGCGCAGGAGGACCGCGGCGAACGGCGGGGTCGTCCCCGCGGTGAGGCGCTCCCCGCGCCCCTCCCCCCACCGGGCGCCGCCGCGCACGAAGAACGGCACGTCCGAGCCGACGCGCGCGGCGACCCGCTCGAGGGCGTCGACGCCGAGGCGGAGGTCGTGGAGGCGGTCGACCCCGACGAGCGTGGCGGCGGCGTCGCTCGACCCGCCCCCGAGGCCCGCCCGGCTGGGGATCGCCTTCTCGATGACGACCTCGGCGGGGAGCGACCGGCCGGTCTCCCGCTCCAGGGCGTCGATCGCCGCCCACGCGAGGTTGCCGGGCCCGTCGACGCCGGGGCACCGCACCACGCGCCCGGCGGCGTGGGAGACGCGGACGACGTCGGCGGGGCCGTCGAGCGCGACCATCAGGGTGCGGACCGGGTGGTAGCCGTCGGCGGCGAGGGGGCCGACCAGCAGGCGGAGGTTGAGCTTCGGGGGCGCGAGGAGCGTCACCCGCTCCACTGCAGCTCCTCCGCGAGGCGTGCGAAGTCGGGCGGGGCGACCTGCTCCGGCCGGGCCGCGGGCGGCAGGCCGACGGCGGCGATGGCGCGGGCGGCCTCCGGCTTCGGGCAGCCCGCCTGCGCGAGGGCGTTGGCGAGGGTCTTGCGCCGCGACGAGAACGCGGCGCGGACGACCCGCCGGACCTCCGGCGACGGCGCCGGCGCGACCCGGCGGAACGCGACGAGTGCGGAGTCGACGCGGGGCCGCGGGACGAACACCTCGCGGCCGACCTGGCGGCGGAACGTCGGCGCGAGGCTCAGCCGCAGCAGCACCGAGGGCCCCCCGTACTGGCGGCCGCCGGGCTCCGCGAGCCACCGGTCGGCGACCTCCCGCTGCACCATCACGCACCAGCGGTCGAGGGACGGCAGCCGCCACGTGCTCTCCAGCATCAGCGGGGTCGCGATGTCGTAGGGGAGGTTCGCGACGAGGGCCGTCGGCGGCGGGTCGAGGGCCTCCCAGTCGAGCTTCATCACGTCCCCCCACGCGAGGGACACGTTGCGGAGGCCGGACAGGGCGTCCGCGAGGGCGGGCGCGAGGCGCCGGTCGAGCTCGACGGCGTGCACCCGGGACGCGGCGCGCGCGAGGGCGACCGTCAGGACGCCGAGGCCGGCGCCGACCTCCAGGACGACGTCGTCCGGGCCGACGGCCGCCTCGCGCACGGCGAGGTCGACGAGGTTCTCGTCGAGGAGGAAGTGCTGGCCGAGGTCGGTGTCGGGGCGCAGGCCGTGCTCGGCGAGCAGGCGCATGACGCCCACCCGGCCCGAGCCGGGCTCACCAGCCGAAGACGCGGGCGGCGTTGGCGGAGGTGAGCTCGTCGAGCTCCGCCTCGGTGACGCCGCGCAGGTCCGCGATGAAGCGGAGGGTGTGCGCGACATTGGCCGGCCGGTTCGGGCGCCCGCGGCGCGGCACCGGCGCCAGGTACGGGCTGTCGGTCTCGACCAGCAGCAGCTCCGCCGGCACGTCCCGTGCGGCGCGCTGCAGGTCGAGGGACTTCGGGAACGTCACGGGCCCCGCGAAGCTCAGGACGTAGCCCCGCGCGACGACCTCGTCGAGGTGCTCGGGCAGCGAGAAGCAGTGGAGGACGACGGGGTGGCCGGCGGCCTCCGCGGCGAGCATGTCGAGCGTCTCGCGCGCCGCGTCGCGGGTGTGGATGACGAGCGGCAACCCGACCTCGCGGGCCAGCGCGATCTGGGCGCTGAACGCGCGGCGCTGGTTGGCGGGACGGGCGTGGTCGCGGTGGTGGTCGAGCCCGCACTCGCCGACCGCGACCACCTTCGGGTCGGCGCAGAGGTCGCGCATCCAGGCGATGTCGTCGTCGGTGAACCCGTCGGCGTCGTTCGGGTGGACGCCGACGGCCGCGTGGACGCCGGGGTGCTCCCGCGTCAGCGCCACGGCACGCTCGCTCGACTCCCTGCCGACGCCGATCGCCACGATCCGCTCGACCCCGGCGGCGGCCGCCTCGGCCACCAGCTCCGCCGGCGGCACCTCGCAGGAGTCGAGGTGGGCGTGCGAGTCGACTACGCCGCCTCCTCCTCCACGCGGGGGAACAGCTGGCCCGACGGCGCGACGGTGGCGCCCGGCCGGCCGGCGCCCCAGGCGGCGTCGGCGATCGCGACGGCGGCGGGGTCCTGCCCGAGCGCGGCGAGGATCGACTCCGCCGACCCCGGGATGACCGGCCACAGCAGGATCGCCACGGCGCGCAGGCCCTCCGCGAGGGTGTGCAGGGTCTGGTCGAGCTCGCCGGCGCGGGCGGGGTCCTTCGCGAGGGTCCAGGGGGCCCGCTGCTCGACGAGGCGGTTGAGGCGCTGGACGAGGCGCCACACGTCCTCGATGCCGCGTGACACGTCGAGGCGCTCGAACGCGGTCGTGAGGGACGCGGTCGCCGCGGACACCTCCCCGGCGATCTCCCCGTCGGCCCCGCCGTCGGGGGGCACGACACCGCCGCGGTAGCGGCCGATCATGCTCACCACGCGGTTGAGGAGGTTCCCCAGCTCGTTCGCGAGCTCCTGCGAGTAGCGGCCCTCGAAGCCCTCGGCGGTGAACGTCCCGTCCTCCCCGAAGCGCACCTCGCGGGCGAGGTAGTAGCGCAGGGCGTCGATGCCGTACGACTCGATGAACGGGAACGGGTCGACCACGTTGCCCGTGGTCTTGCTCATCTTCTCGCCACCCTTGAGGACGTAGCCGTGGATCATCAGCCGGCGGGGCAGCTCGAGGCCGGCCGCCATCAGCATCGCCGGCCAGATCACCGCGTGGAACTTGAGGATGTCCTTCGCCATCAGCTGCAGGTCGGGCGGCCAGAAGCGCTCGACGAGGTCCTCGCCGGGCCGCGCGTACCCGAGCGCGGTGCGGTAGTTGAGGAGGGCGTCGATCCAGACGTAGATCGTCTGCTCCGGGTCCCACGGGACGGGGACGCCCCACTCCACCTGCGCCCGCGACACCGAGAGGTCGTCGAGGCCCTGCTCGATCATCCGGCGGGCCTCGTTGTAGCGCGCCTGCGGCTGCACCCAGCCGGGGTCGGCGTCGTAGTGCTCCAGCAGCCGGTCGCGGTACGCGGAGAGGCGGAAGAACCAGTTCTCCTCCTCGACCCACTCGACGGGCGTCTTGTGGACCGGGCAGAGGCGCCCCTCCAGCAGGTCGCCCTCGGCGTAGAACGCCTCGCTGGCGGAGCAGTACCAGCCGCCGTAGCTGCCCTTGTAGACGTCGCCGGAGTCGTGGAGGCCCTGGAAGATCCGGGCGACCTCCGCCTCGTGCTCGAGGTCGGTGGTGCGGATGAAGAAGTCGTAGGTCGCGTCGAGCAGGCCGCCGAGGTCGCGGAAGCGGGCCGAGAGGATGTCGGCGTGCTCGCGCGGGGTGCGGCCCTCCCTCTCGGCCGACGTGGCGATCTTGCCGCCGTGCTCGTCGGTGCCGGTCAGGAAGAAGACCTCCTCGCCGAGCTGCCGGTGATGGCGGGCGAGGATGTCGGCCATGATCGTCGTGTACGCGTGCCCGATGTGCGGGTCCGCGTTGACGTAGTAGATCGGCGTCGTGAGGTAGAAGCGTCCGTCGGCCACGACCCCGGAGTGTAGTGCCACAGCCGTTGCCCCCGCGCTGCCACGCCGCCCTGATCGCCGTCGCCGCCCGCCTCGACGCGGCGGGGGTGCGCTGGGTGCTGGCGGGGAGCGCCGGGCGGGCGCTGCTCGGGCACCGGGTGCGCCCCCGCGACATCGACGTGGAGGTGGCCGTCGCCGACGCCGCCGCGGCGGAGGCCGCCCTCGGCGTCGCGTTGTCCCCGAGCTCCGGCGGGGGGCGGTCGTCGCGGCGCGGCGGGACGTGGGTCGCGGGCGTCGAGGTCGACGTGACGGCCGGGTTCGCCGCGGAGGGCCCCGCGTGGACGCTGGCGGCGGACGACGACGCCCAGCTCGCCGCGCGGCACCTCGTCCGGCTGGGCGACCGGACGGTCCCGGTGGCCCCCGTCGAGGAGGCCGTCGCGCGGGCGCTGGTGCTGGGCGACCGCGCGGCGGTCGCGCGGGTGGCGTCCCAGGCCGCCGCGGGGGACGCGGCGCCCCCGCGGGTCTCCTACGTGCTGCGGCGCCTCTCCTCGGCGACCTCGAGGGCGACCCGGTAGGCCCGGTTGCGGGGGGCGGCGCCGAGGAGGGCGGCGACCTCGGCGGCGCGTCCCGCCCCGAGGCCGGCGTCGAGGAGGACGGCCAGGGCCTCCCGCAGCGGCCCGTCCGCGGCGGCGGTCGCGGCGTCGCCGTCGGCGGGCGGCGCGGGGGCGACGACGACGGCGATCTCTCCGCGGGGGGGCTCGGTGACGCGGGCGGCGAGCTCGGCGGCCGTCCCCCGCAGGACCTCCTCGTGCATCTTCGTCAGCTCGCGGCAGACGGCGACGGGGCGGTCCGGCATGCGGGCGGCGAGGTCGGCGAGGAGGGCGGGGAGCCGCTGCGGGCTCTCGTAGGCCACGACGGGGACGGGCGACCCGGCGAGCGCGTCGAGGGCGGCGCGGCGCTCGGCCCCCTTGCGCGGCACGAACCCCGCGAACGCGAAGCCGTCGCCCTCGCCGAGACCCGAGACGGCGAGCGCCGCGGTCACGGCGCTCGGCCCCGGGACCACGTCGACGGGCAGGCCGGCGGCGACCGCCGCGCGGACGAGGCGGGCCCCCGGGTCGCTCACGAGCGGCATCCCCGCGTCGCTGACGAGGACCACGTGCGCGCCGGTCTCCATGCGGCCGACGAGATCGGCCGTCCGGGCCGCCTCGTTGTGCCGGTGGACCGCCACCATCCGCGCCCCGGATCCCGCGTGACGCAGGAGAACGGCGGTGCGGCGCGTATCCTCGCAGGCGACCAGATCGGCGCCGCGGAGGCACTCGGCGGCCCGCGGGGAGAGGTCGGCCAGGTTGCCGATCGGGGTCCCCACGACCGTCAGGCCTCCCGCTCCCTCCACGGCGGCCCCTTCCCGAGTTCGACGGTCGTCACCGTGACTGACGCTACCATCACCCGCCGATGAGCCGGACGACCAAGCCGTACAAGCGGTTCCGCGCCCGTGGGGCGGCGGCCGCACCCGAGGGCGAGGAGGGACTCGCCCAGCTCCGCGCGCTCGTGGCCCGCGAGGCGGGCGACGACGCCCGTGCGGCGGGCGGCGGCGGGAACGGGGGCGGGGGCGTCGGCGCACCGCCCCGGCCCGGCACCCCCGGCCCCGCCCCGGGGCGCCGCCCCGGACGGCTCGAGCGCGAGCAGCGCCGCGCCCTGCAGCGCGAGGGGCGCCGCTGGTACTCGCTGCGCGGCCTCGGCCCCGGCGGCTGGGTCGCCCGCGGCCTGCTGGTGCTGCTCGTCGCGTTCACCGTCTGGGGCGTCCTCGGCTACCTCGCCCTCGACAGCGCCGTCGACGAGTCGAACGGCAAGATCACGGCCTCCGCCCGCGCCGCGCTCGACCCCCTCCCCGGGGGAATGCTCGGCACGCCCACCAACACCCTCATCCTGGGCGTCGACGCCCGCCGGGGCCAGACCCGCAGCCGTGCCGACACCATCCTGCTGATGCGGACCGACCCCGACTCGGGCCGGATCAAGTACCTGTCGATCCCCCGCGACTACCGCGTCGAGATCCCCGGCCAGGGCACCCAGAAGATCAACGCCGCGTTCTTCTTCAACGGCCAGGCCGGCGCGATCAACGCCGTGAAGCGCCTCACCGGGCTGCCGGTGCACCACCTGATCGTGATCAAGTTCAACGGCTTCCCGAAGATGGTCGACGCCGTCGGCGGCGTCACCGTCAACAACCCGACGTCGCTCGTGGACTGCCCCTACGAGGCGGGCCGCACCGTCAGCTTCCCCGAGGGCCGCATCTCCCTCGACGGGGCCCGGGCGCTCGAGTACGCCCGCGCCCGCCAGGGCGACTGCGGCGGCGACTTCGGGCGCGCGCTGCGCCAGCAGGCCGTCGTCGCCGGCCTCAAGAGCAAGGTCCTCGCCCCGTCCGGCCTGCTCCTGGCGCCGTGGCGCGGGGCCGACATCGTGCGCGCCCTCCAGACGGACATCGGCACGATCGACATGGCGAAGATGGGCTGGCTGCAGGCGCGCCTGGAGCAGCGCCCCGGCGACCGCATCCTCCTCTCCGGCGAGCCGCAGCTCATCGACGGCATCTCGTTCGTCGTCCAGACCGACCCGGACCGCAACGAGCGGGAGATCGCGAACTTCATCGCGACCGGCTGACCGTCAGTCGAGGGCGGCGAACGTCTCCGCGCGCTCGGGGGACCCGGCGACGACGAGCAGGTCGCCGCGCTGCAGCACCGTCTCCGGGGTCGCGTACGTGAACGTGCCGCCGGGGTTCTTCACGCACACGACGGTGACGTCGTACTTCTTGCGGAGGCCCGCCGCCTCCAGGGTCTGACCGACGGCCTCCCGGGGGGCCGTCGTCTCGATGAGGACGAAGTTCTCGTCGATCTCGATGTAGTCGATCGTGCGGCCCACCATCGAGTGCGCCATCCGGACGCCCATGTCGCGCTCGGGGAAGATGACCCGGTGGGCGCCGACGCGCTGCAGGATCGCCCCGTGCTCCGCGGTGATCGCCTTCGCCCAGATCCGCGGGATCTCGAGGTCGACGAGGGCGTAGGTGACGAGGATGCTCGCCTGGATGTCGGAGCCGATCGCCACGACGGCGCTCGGGAAGTCGCCGGCGCCGAGCTGGCGGAGGGCGTCGGCGTCGGTCGCGTCGGCCTGCACGACGTGGGTCATGCTCGTCGAGCACGCCTGCACCGTGCGCGCGGCGGCGTCGACCCCGAGGACCTCGTGGCCGAGCTGGCCGAGGGTCTCCGCGATCGCCCGGCCGAAGCGGCCGAGCCCGATCACCAGCGTCTGGTCGTTCCTACCCAACGAGCGGCCTTTCCTCGGGGTGGGTGTAGAGGCGCTCCCGCTCGCGCAGCACCAGGGCGACGCCGAGCGTCAACGGCCCGACGCGCCCCAGGAACATGAGGACTATCAGAACGCCCTGGCCGAAGCCGTTCAACCCGGCCGTCACCCCGGTGCTGAGGCCCGCCGTCGTGAAGGCGGCGACGCACTCGAAGAGCGCGTCCAGGAACTCGATGTCGTTCGTCGCCATCACCAGCAGCGTGCCGATGACGACGGCGTTCACGGCGAGCACCGCGATGGTCAGGGCCTGGCGCTGGACCGTCGTCGGGATGCGGCGGCGGAAGGCCGTCACCTCGGGGTCGCCGCGCACCTCGGCCCACACGATCAGGAACAGCAGGGCGAACGTCGTGACCTTGATGCCGCCCGCCACGGAGCCGCTGCCGCCGCCCGCGAACATCAGCATCTCCGTCACCAGGACCGTGTCGGGTTCGGCCTGGCCGTAGTCGATGACGTTGAAGCCGGCGGTGCGGGGCATGACGCCCGAGAAGATCCCGGCGACCAGCCGGTCCGCGCCGGAGAGGGCACCGAGGGTGGCGGGGTTGCGCCACTCCAGCGCCGTGACGGCGATCGTCCCGAAGGCCAGCAGCGCCGCGGTCGTCACCAGGGTGAGCTTGGTGTGGAGGCTCAGGCCGGGCGGCGGCGTCGGCCGCAGCAGCTCCAGCCACACGGGGAACCCGAGGCCACCGGCGATGACCGCGATCGCGATCGTCCCGAGGACCCACGGGTCGTCCGCGAACGACGTGAGGCCGCCGGGGAAGATCGACAGGCCGGCGTTGTTGAACGCCGCGACGCCGTGGAAGAGCCCGTTCCACGCCGCCTGCCCGAACCCGAGGTCGGTGCCGAGCCACAGGCGGGCGGTGAGGGCGATGACGGTGATCGCCTGGAACGCGAGCGAGAAGCCGATGATCGCGATCAGCAGCTTCCTCGTGCTGCCGAGGTCGACGGTGTGCAGCTCGGTCTGGGCGGCGAGGCGCCCGCGCAGGCCGACGCGCCGGGCGACCACCAGGAACAGGAGCGACGCGCTCGTCACGATGCCGAGCCCGCCCAGCTGGACGAGCACCAGGATCACGACCTGGCCGGCCGGGCTCCAGTACGTGGACGTGTCGACGATCGCCATGCCGCCGAGCGTCACCGACGCCACCGAGGAGAACAGGGCCGTCCACACGGGGGCGTTGCCCGGCCCGGCGGTGGCGAACGGCATCAGCAGCACCAGCGTGCCGACGAGGATGGTCGCGGCGAAGCCGGCGACCACGAGCTGCGCCGGGTGGCCGACGCTCCGGGAGGTGAGGGGGCCCCTCATGCGAGGCGACCCTCGGTCAGCGGGTCAGACCTTGTCCAGCCCCACCGTCTTGCCCCCGCCGCCCGAGGACGACGACGAGCTGTCCGACGACGTCGATCCGCCCGAGGTGGATGCGCCGTCCTTGGAGCCGCCGGTGCCCGCGGTCCCGCCGTCACCACCCGACGATCCGCCGCCCTCGTCGCCACCGGTCCCGCGGCGCTTGCTGCCGTAGTCGGTGTTGTGGAAGCCCGTCCCCTTGAAGTGGATCGCGGGCGCGAAGAGCATCCGGGAGGCCTTCTTGCCGCAGACCTCGCACTTCGTGAGGGGCTCGTCGCTCATGCGCTGGGTCACCTCGAACGTGTGACCATCGACGCAGCGGTATTCGTAGAACGGCACGCAGACACCTCGTACGACGTGGAACCACGGACGGCCCGGGATTATAGACGACGGGCACCCGGCCCCTTGGCACTCTCCCCGCCAGTGTGCCAACGACGCGGCGGCGATGCGCCGGGGACGTGTTGATAGCATCGCCGCGCGCGTGGGCGCCCGGAGCCCGCTGCGCCTCCCGATGCCATGACCGCGCCGATGCGAAAGGGTCAGGCCGTGCATCGCGCCGTCTGGACGGGCGTGGGCGCCGCCGTATCCGCCACGTTGATCGCCCGCCGGCAACCGGCGGCCGCCGCGGCGTTCGCGATCGGCGCGGCCCTCGCGACGGCCTCGGCCTTCGCCCCGCGCAGCCCCCTGTTCGGGCGGGTGCTCGGCCGCGGCCCCCGCGGCGTCCCGTGCGTGGCCCTCACGTTCGACGACGGCCCGGGACCCTCGACCCCGGACGTCCTGGACGCGCTCGCGCGGGAGGGGGCGCGGGCGACCTTCTTCGTGCTCGGCCGCCAGGTCGAGCGCCACCCCGCGCTCGTGCGGAGGATGGTCGCGGAGGGGCACCAGATCGCGAGCCACGGGTACGACCACGGCATCCTCGTGTTCCGCGGCGCCCGCCACGTGCGCGACCAGCTCACCCGCACCGAGGACGCCGTCCGGGCCGCGGTCGGCGCGGAGGCGATGAGCCGCCTGTTCCGCGCGCCCCACGGGTTCCGGGGTCCGGCGACGGTGTGGGCCGCCCGGCGCGGCGGCTACCGGACGGCCGCGTGGACGCATGGCGTGTTCGACTCGGCGGAGCCCGGCGCCGCGGTCATCGCGCGGCGGTCGGCGCGCGCGCTCGGCCCGGGTACGGTCCTGCTCCTGCACGACGCGGACGGGTGGGCGCCGGAGCGCAGCCGGCACCAGACGGCCGAGGCGCTCCCCGACATCTGCCGGTCGGCGCGGGAGCGGGGCCTGGCCCTCGTGACCATGGACGAGCTGCACGCCCCCCCGGGGGCGTACCGTCGTCGCGGGGGACGAAGGGGGGCGGGGACGTGACCACCGGCGTGGCCGAGCGGAAGAGATCGACCGCCCGCCGGTTCGTCGTGCCCGTCGCGCGGGTCCTGACGATCGTGCTGGTCGGCGCCCTCGCGGTCTGGAAGCTCGACCTCGACGAGGTCCACGACGCCTTCCACATCACGTCCTGGGCGTTCCTGACGATCGCGATCCTCGCCAACTTCGCCTCGGTCGGGTTCAAGGGACTGGCCTGGAAGGGCGTGGTCGACGCGCTGCCGGGGATGCGCAGCCGCACCCGCTACCGCGAGCTGCTCAGCCCGCTGTTCGTCGGCTTCCTCTTCAACACCGTCCTCGCCGCGCGGGTCGGCGAGATCGTCAAGGTGCTGCTGCTGCGGCGGCGCCTCGAGCGGCGCGGCGAGCGCCCCCCGACGACGACGCTCCTCGGCACGGTGGTCGCGGAGAACCTGGTGTCCACCATCACCTGGGTGGGCCTCGTCATCGCGATCGGCCTGTTCCTGCCGCTGCCCTCCTACGCGTGGGTGGCGTCGATCTCGCTCGGTCTCGGGTGCCTGGTGGTCGTCATGGTCGCGCTGCTGTCGGGGCCGGGCCGCCAGCTGCCGCCGTGGCTGAACACCGGCCCGCTGTGGGCCCGCGCCACGCGGGCCGTCACCCGCCTGTGGGGGGCGGTGCGCGAGAGCCACCTCGGCCTGCGCGACCCCCGCCAGATGAGCCTCGTCGTGGGCGCGAGCCTCGCGACGTGGCTGGCGCAGTGGACCGGCATCTACTTCACGCTGATGGCCTTCGGGCTGGAGCGCGTCGGGTGGGGCGGCGCCGGCCTGCTGCTCGTCACGATCACCCTCGCGCAGGCCTTCCCGGTGCTGCCCGGCAACCTGCTCGTCTTCCAGGCGGCGGCCGTCGTGCCCCTCACGGCGTCCTACGGCGTCAGCGCCGCCGAGGCGATCGCCTTCTCGGTGGTGCTGCAGGCCACCGAGGCCGTCGTCGGCGTGGCCGTCGGGTTCATGTTCCTGGTCGCCGAGGGCGTCGGGTTCGGCCAGCTCCGCCGGCAGGCCGAGGAGGAGGACCGGCGCACCACCTCGCGCGGCACCGCCCCGGTCGACACCCTGGCGGGCCAGTGACGCACCGCGTCACGCCGGGTCACCGGACGGTCACCGCGCCGTAACCCGCGGCGCGGCGGCGGCCGGGAGACTGGCCTCCGACCCCGGGCGACCGCATCGCCGCCCCCGCTCCGGTCCTCCGGGGTCCGCGGGCCGGAACGCCGGCCCTGCGCGGCGAGGGGGTGTCGGGACCCCCTCGCACCGCGCGAGCGCCCGGTTCAGTCCCCGTCGCCGGGCGACGCGATCCGGTCCCACGCGCCGCCGAGCGCCGCGAGCTCCTCGTCCGAGAACCGCGACAGGAACTCGGCGCGCACCCCGGTCAGGTGGGTCGCGCGGGCGGCGCGCAACCGCGCCCGCCCGGCGGCGGTGAGGACGACCTCGGCCCCGCGGCGGTCGTCGGCGCAGGCCTCGCGCACGACCAGGCCGTCGCGCCCGAGCCGATCGATCATGCGGCTCATGCCGCTCACGCTGAGCAGCGTCGCGCCGGAGAGCTCCGACACGCGCATGCGCCCCCGGGGGGCGCCGCCCAGCAGCATCAGCACCTCGTACGAGGTCAGCGACATGCCGTGGCGCTCGTGGAGCTCGGCGTCGAGGCGCCGTGTGACGCCCGCGTGGGCGCGGAGCATGCCGCGCCAGGCCCGCAGCTCGAGGTCGGTCAGCGGCTCCCCGTCCTCGCCGCGACGGGCCGGCGGGGCGCCCTCCTTGACGTGTGCTTGCATCGTCAACTACCCTTTTGCTTGCTCACGCAACGATTCTAGCACCGGCCCCGGGGCGTCCGCTCGCGGGGGCGGGCCGGACGGATCCAGGGGGGACCATGACCACCACGCCGAGCGGCGACGCGCGCCTCGACCGGGGCAGGGAGCTGGCGGAGCAGCACCTCGGGGAGGGCGTCATCGAGCGGTGGCGGGGGGTCTCCCCCGCCCTCGAGGAGCTGACGTCGGCGTTCGGGTTCGCCGACCTGTGGGGGCGTCCCGGCCTGTCGCGCCGCGACCGCTCCATCGTGGCGATGGCCATCACCGCGACCCTGCGCGCCGAGCCCCAGCTCGGCTGGCACGTGCGCGGCGCCCTCGGGGCGGGCGTGACCCCGGACGAGGTGCGCGAGGTGCTGATCGCGGTGTCCGGCCTGGCCGGCTTCCCGGCGGCGTGGACGGCGCTGGAGGTGGCCGAGCCGATCCTCGCCGAGCACGCCGCGGGCTCCGCCGACGGCGGGGGCGACGCCGGCTGACGCGACCCCCGCGGTGACCGTCGCGTCGCGCGGCTTCACCGGGGTTTCACAGGATCGTCACGGAGGGCGCGCGAACCTTCGGCGGGGCGTGACCACTCCCCCGTCCGGAGGGACGTGCGATGAGGATCCTGATCGTCGAGGACGACGAGAGCACCGCCGAGGCCATGGCGTTCCACCTGCGCACGGCCGGCCTGGAGCCGACCGTGGTCGGCGACGGCCTCGCGGGCCTGCGGGCGCTGCGGACGGCGACGCCGGACGTGGTGGTGCTCGACCTGATGCTGCCGGGCGCCGACGGGTGGCACGTCATCCGCCAGGCGCGGGAGTGGGCGCCGCGCCTGCCGATCATCGTGGTGACGGCGCGGACGAACGAGCACGACCGCGTGGAGGTGCTCGCCCTCGGCGCCGACGACGTGATGGGCAAGCCGTTCTCGATGCGGGAGCTGCTGGCGCGGATCACCGCGGCGCTGCGGCGGACGGCGGTCGAGAACGCCCGCTCGGAGCGCCTGCCGGTGCAGGAGGGCGAGCTCACCGTCGACCCGTCGCGGATGTCGGTCATCGTGGCCGGGAGACCCGCCGACCTGACGCCGCTCGAGTTCAAGCTGCTGATGACGCTGGTGGAGGAGCGCGAGCGGGCGCTGTCGCGCGACGAGATCTTCCGGCGGGTGTGGGGGGCGGAGCGCGCCCACGGCGACCGCTCGGTCGACGTCCTGGTGCGGCGCCTGCGCCGGAAGGTCGACGAGGTCGGCGGCGCCTACACGTACATCCAGACCCTCCACGGGGTCGGCTACCGCTTCCTCACGACCCCCCGCCGCCTCCCCGTGGCCGTCCCGGCGGCGCTCCCCGGGCCGGCGCCGGATCCCGCCGGCCTGCTCAGGCCGAGTCGCGGAGCGCCTGTGCCTCCGGCAGCGCCTCGAGCTTCTTGAGCGTGTTGTTCTCGATCTGACGGATCCGCTCGCGGGTCACGCCGAACGCGCGGCCGACCTCCTCGAGGGTGCGCGGCTGCTCGCCCAGGAGGCCGAACCGCAGCTCGATGACCTTGCGCTCCCGGTCGGGGAGGGCGTCGAGGGCGCGGAGGATGTCGGTCCGGCGCAGGTTGACGGACGCCTCGTCGAACGGCGACGCCGCCTGCTCGTCCTCGACGAAGTCCCCGAGCTCCGACTCCTCCTCCTCGCCGATCGGCTTCTCCAGGCTGACCGGCTGCTGCGCCATCCGGAGGATGTCGCGGACCTCCTCCACGCTCATGCGGAGTTCCTCGGCGATCTCCTCCGGCCGGGGCTCGCGTCCGAGCCGCTGGACCATCTGCCGCTCGAGGTGGACGACCTTGTTGAGCTTCTCGACCATGTGCACGGGGATGCGGATGGTGCGGGCCTTATCGGCGATCGCGCGCGTCACGGCCTGGCGGATCCACCACGTGGCGTACGTCGAGAACTTGAAGCCGCGGCGGTAGTCGAACTTCTCGACGGCGCGGATCAGGCCGAGGCTCCCCTCCTGGATGAGGTCGAGGAAGGAGAGGCCACGGCCGAGGTAGCCCTTCGCGATGCTCACCACGAGGCGCAGGTTGGCCTCGACCATCGCCGTCTTCGCGGTCATGTCGCCCCGCTCGATGCGCTTCGCGAGCGCGACCTCCTGCTTGGCGGTCAGCAGCGGGACGCGGCCGATCTCGCGCAGGTAGAGGCGCAGGCTGTCGAGGCTGGGCTCGACGGTGAGGTCGAGCTCGGGCGGGCGCTCGGTCTGCGTGGCGGACGCCTTCGCGATCACCTCGCCGTCGGCGTCCAGCACCTCGACGCCGATCTCCACGAGATGCGAGTAGAAGTCCTCGATCTGCTCCTTGGTGACGTCCGCGTCCTGGAGCGCCGCGACGATCTCGTCGTAGGTGAGGAACCCCTTCTCCCTGCCGTCCGAGGCGAGCGCGCGCATCTCCTCGACGTCCGGCACGGCGATCTCGACGGCGCTGCGGGCGGGGGCGTGCGACATCCGGCGGTCCTTCCTCGAGCGGGGACGGACGGGAGGCTCCCCGATCATACCCGGACGCCAGGCGGGCCCACCCTCCACGGGTCCGTCACAATCCTGCACACTCGGGACGAAATCGTGCGACCGGGGCCGCGACGAAATGCGGCGCGTCCCCGCCGCCCGGCCCCCCGAACCGGTGACCGACGAGAGCGAGTGACGGCATGAGCACGACCCGGCGCACGGCCGTGGAAGACCTGCAGGCGACGCGTCCGTCCGCCGCGATCAGCCTCTCCCGCGCGGGCGTCACCCGCTCGGCGAAGGCGATCCGGATCCGGCACTCGGGGGCGGAGCAGCTCTTCCACGCCGAGATCTCGTGCTTCTGCGACCTGCGCCCCGACCAGAAGGGCGTCCACATGTCGCGCTTCGAGGAGACGGTCAACGAGGCGATCGACGAGGTCGTCCTGGGCGAGGCCCTCCGCGTCGAGGCGCTCGCCGAGCGGATCGCCCAGACGATCGTGGAGCGCCAGCGGGCGCTGCGCAGCGAGGTCACGATCCGCGCGAGCTACCCCGTCGAGAAGCGGACGCCGGTGACGGACATCGCCACCCAGGAGATGTACGGCCTGATCGGCGTCGCCGCGGCCGACACCGACGCCAGCCGGCGTCTGGTCGGGGTGACGGCGCAGGGCATGAACGCGTGCCCGTGCGCGCAGGGGCTGATCCGCGGGCAGGCCGAGGACGACCTCCGCGCCGACGGCTTCTCGGACGATGAGATCGAGCGCATCACCCGCCTGGTCCCGATCGCGACCCACAACCAGCGGGCCCGCGGGACGCTCTACCTGGGCGCGCCCGACGGTCCGGACATCGACGCGGACGTGCTCCTCGAGATCGTCGAGGACGGCATGTCGTCGGAGATCTACGAGCTGATGAAGCGCCCCGACGAGCAGTACGTGGTGGACCGCGCGCACCGCCGGCCGCGGTTCGTCGAGGACTCGGTGCGCGAGATGGTCCGCGGGGTGCTGGAGCGCTTCCCCGCCCTGCCGGACGACGGCTTCCTGCACGCCCACCAGGCGAACTTCGAGACCATCCACACCCACGACGTCGAGGCGGAGCGCTTCGGCGGGGTCGGCGAGATCCGGGCGGAGCTGGCCGGCGGACGCCACTCGGCGCGCCACCTCACCCTGCAGGAGTGGCTGGCCGGCCGCTCCTAGGCGGCCGCGGGGCTAGAGGGGGAGCGCCCGGAGGGCCCGCCGCGCGAGGGCGGTCACCCGGTCGTACGCCCACTGGGGGTCGTGCAGCGGCGGGTCGAGCTGGTGGTCGCGGGCGACGGCGGCGCGGGCGATGCGGAGGGCGAGGTCCCGCGGGACCTCGCCGGTGCGGCCGGCCATCGCGTCGCGCAGCGCGGCGCGCTCGGAGGCGAGCGGGACGTAGGTGATGGACCGCATGCGCGCGCCGACGGGGAGCGTCATGCGCCCGAGGGCGGCCTCGACGCCGAGGCGCGGCAGGTCGAACCCCGCCGACACGGAGGCGCCGACCGACGCCGCGAGGCGCAGGTTGATGTCGTGGAACCAGTAGCGGCCGTCGCGCTCCAGCAGGTTCATGCAGCACGGGCCGACGTAGCCGGCGACGTCGAGCAGCCGCGCCGCGTGCCGCTCGAGGTCCGGGGGGATCGGGACGACGGTCGAGACGGAGCTGGTGCCGACGACCCGCGGGTAGGTCGTCTCGACGCGGGCGGCGACCATGCCGACGGTGCCGGCGGCGTCGCGCACGCAGTGCAGCACCCAGGGGCGGCCGATGATCTGCTCCTGCACGACGGCGTCCAGGTCGGACAGGCGCAGGTGGGCGATCGCGGCGTCGCGCTCCTCGACGCTGCGCACCGAGACGACGGGCGCCGCGGCGGCGTCCGACAGGGACGTGCGCGGCTTGACGATCGACGGCAGGGCGGGCCAGGGGCCGGCGGGGCCGTCGACGCCGACCTCGACGCTGGCGGGGTGGTCGGCCCCCGCGAGGGCGGCCGTGTTCGCCAGCTCGAGCTTGTCGCAGAGCATCCGGAACTGGCGGGCGTCGGGTCCGGCCACCACGGTGCGCGTCAGGCCGAGGGGGTTCTCCGCGAGGAGGCGGACGACGTCCTCGTCGAGCGGCAGGACGACGTCGACGCCCTCGAGGAGGCAGGTCTCGCGGATCCACGCGAGGAAGCCGGCCGGGTCGGCGACGGCCGGCGGGTAGCGGCGCGGCGACAGGACGGCGGTGGAGCGCCCGCCGGGGTCGCCGTGGGGGTGCGCCGCGATCACCCGGTGGCCGGCGGTGCGCAGGCTGCGCACGGCCCAGGGGCCGGGGCGGTGACCACACCACACCACCAGCACCGTCGGGGCGGCGCTCGGGGCGGTGGTGGTCGTCGCCGCGGCGGCCGGTGCCGGAGCGGGGCGCGGATGCCTGATCAGCGCGAAGAGGGGCATGGGGTCCGGATCGTCAGTGGAGGGCCGAGCCTATAGCCGCGGGGTGCGGCGACGCATCCCCGGATCCCCCTCGGGACGGGCTAACCTGGGGGGGTGAACCAGGTGATCGTCACTGCCGTGGGGGCCGATCGTCCCGGGATCGTCGCCGCCGTCACCGGGGCGCTCCTCGAGATCGGGGGCAACCTCGAGGAGACGCGCGCGGCGCTTCTGCGCGGATCGTTCGCGACGGTGCTCGCCGTCGCGGTCCCCGACGGGGTGCGCCCCGAGGACGTCGAGGCCGCGTTGCGCCCGATCGCCGACGAGCTGGGCCTCGGGATGTCGGTGGGCGCCGCCGCCCCCCGGCACGAGGGGCCGCCGCTCTCGCGCTGGGTGCTGTCGGTGTACGGGGCGGACCACCCCGGCATCGTCCACGGCATGGCCGTCGCCCTCGCCGAGAACGACGCGAACATCGTGGACCTGTCGTCCCGGCTGGTGGGCGACCCGCCCGTCTACGTCCTCGGCATCGAGATCGAGCGCGCATCCGACCGCTCCGCGGCGTCCCTGGAGCGGGCGCTCCGCGAGGTCGCCGGGGCCCACGGGGTCGAGATGAGCCTCGAGCCCGAGGACGACGAGGTCCTCTGATGACGCGCATGGGCCTCTAGGCGGTGGTCCGGGAGGTCCTGCGCTACCCCGACCGCCGCCTCAAGCTCCCCGCCGCGCCGGTGGGGCGACCGGGCGCGGCGGTGCGGCGCCTCGCCGACGACCTGCGCGACACCGCCGCGTCGTTCCCGCGCACGGTCGGCATCGCCGCCCCGCAGATCGGCGCCCTCTGGCGGGTCGCCTACGTCGACTGCACGGGACACAAGAAGGTGCCGGACGCGCAGGGGCCGATGTGGCTCATCGACCCGGTCGTCGTCGACCACGAGGGCGACGAGATCGGCCGGGAGGGGTGCCTGTCGCTGCCGGACATCACCGCGAACGTCCGCCGGGCGACCCGGGTGGTGGTGGAGGCGACCGACCTCGACGGCTCCCGCCGCGCGATCGCGGCGGAGGGGTTCGAGGCGCGGGTGATGCTGCACGAGATCGACCACCTGGACGGGGTGCTGATCCTCGACCGGGTCGCCTCGCTGGCGCTCGACGTCTTCCCCCGCCGCCGCTGAGCGGGGGCCGCGCCGTCAGTCGTCGTGGACGGCGGCGCGGGCGAGGAGGGTGACGATCTGGTCGCGGGCGGGCTCGCCGAAGGTCTCGCGCGCGAGGGCGAGGCGCGACTTGGCCCCCTCGTCGGTGCCCTCCGCCGCCTCGGCGACGGCGCGCCGCAACCCGGCGACGAGGAGCAGCAGGTCGCGGTCGGGGGCGAGGTCCGCCATCGGCGGGTCGATGGGGTGCACGACCCGCAGCCACTCGGACGCGGACTCGCCGGGCCGGGCGCTCGACCACGCGCTCGCCATGACGGCCTGCGTCAGGGCGTCGCGGCGCTCCCGGCGGCCGGGACGGCCGGACGCGGCGGCGATCGCCTCGATCTGGCGGCTGCCGACGCGGACGCGCACGACGCGGCAGAACGCGTCGTCGACGGTGGGCGGGGCGTCATCCCTCACACCCCTTGGATCGGCGGGGACGGCCCGTCACACGAGGGCCTACCTCTTCGAGTAGACGTCCCCGTCCCCGGCGCCGCGCACGGCGTGGACGGGGTGGCCGGCGGCCTCCCACTGGTAGTAGGAGCACGCGGGCCCGAACGCGGGCTCGTAGACGTCGGGGCGCGGGTTGCGGCCGACGTCGCGGGCGGCGGCGGCGTGGCGCAGGAGGCTCGGGTCGTCCATCTCCGGCCAGACGATCACGAGGTGGGCGGCGGTGAGGAACCGGGCGACGAACGTGCAGCCGGGGGCGGGACACGGCCAGGGGTCGGTGCGGACGCAGTACCAGCCGCTGTAGTCCTGGCCCGAGTCGTCGATCCAGAGCTCCTCGTCCTGGTCGACGTCGTCGTCGACGCCGGGGAGCGGCGGGGCGACGAGAGGGTCCTCGACCCCGGTACCGGGGCGTTCCGGACTCTCAGGCATGCGGGGTGCTCCCCTGTACGTGGGCGTGGTCCGTGGTGCATCCGTCGATCCAGGTGGTGCCGCCGTCGGCGTGGACCGTCTGCTTCCAGATCGGCGCCCGGGCCTTCAGCTCGTCGATGACGTACCGGCAGGCGGCGAACGCGGCGGGGCGGTGCCGCGCGGACGCGGCGACGGCGACGCTGGGCTCGCCGACGGCGACCTCGCCGCGGCGGTGGACGACGGCGATCCGCGCGCCCCAGGCGCCCGCGGCCTCGGCGGCGATCGCCCGGAGCTCGGTGACCGCGAGCTCGTCGTAGGCCTCGTACCGGAGCGCGGCGACGGGCCGTTCGTCGCTCTCGCGGCGCGTGGTGCCGATGAAGGTGGCGATGCCGCCGTGCTCGGGGTCGGAGACGGCGGCGACGAGCGCGGCGTGGTCGATCGGCGTGTCGGTGAGCCCGATCATCCGCCGGACACCGGCAGGACGAGGGCGACCTCGTCACCGTCGCGCAGCGGCGCGCCGGGGAGGGTCCACTCGTGGTTGAGGGCGTACCGGACCCCCTCGGGCAGGCCGTGGCGGCGGACCTCGTCGGGGAGGTGGCTCCAGACCGCGCCGACGGGCGTCGCCGCGGGGAGCCGCAGCTCGACGCGGCCTGCGCCGGCGGCCTCCCGGAGCGACGCGAACAGGCGCACGCTCACCCTGATGCCGGCGTCGTCCATCCGTCGATGATACCCACCGGCCATCCGGCGGCCCGGCCCGGACCCCCCATCTGTCCAGTAGGCCGGCACCCGTCGCTTTTCGTACATTCGGGTGATGCCGAAGCGAACCGCAATCCTCCCCCTCCTCGCGCTCGCCGCCTCCGCGGCCGCCGCCATCCCGATCATGGGCTTCGCGGCTCCCGCGAACTCCCTGCCGGACCTCCGGTCGGATCCCCCGACGCGGCCGATCCTCGACGACGTCGGCGACCGGTTGCTGCTGCGGTTCGACGGCTACGTCACGAACGTCGGCTACGGGCCGCTGGACGTGACGGGCAACCCGTCCGCGAACCAGATGCGCCAGCGCCGCGCGAACGGCTCGGGCGGCTTCACGGACGTGCAGGCGGTGCCGGTGAAGTACGAGACGGCGGACGGGCACAACCACTTCCACCTGATGAACGCGATGCGCTACTCGCTGCGCCGCGCCGACAGCACCGCCCAGGTCGCGCCGGCGCAGAAGGTCGGGTTCTGCCTCTACGACCTGAGCGACGCCGCGGGCGCGCCGGTGCAGGACGACCAGTTCTACGAGCCCACGAACTTCTGCCAGGTCGGCAACCCGTCCGCGACGTACCTCAGCATGGGCGTCTCCGCCGGATGGCGGGACGACTACTCGCGCGACCTCGCGCTGCAGTGGGTCGACGTCAGCAACACACCGCCCGGCGCGTACCGCATCGCCGCGGAGAGCGACCCCCTCGACGTCGTGGACGAGTCGAACGAGGGCAACAACGGCTTCGCCTTCACGAACTACACCCTCCCCGGTCACGTCGCCCAGCCGGTCGGCCCCGTCGCCGTCCCCGGCGGCGCGGGGGCGCGCACCGTCACGTTGAACGCGACGACCTACGGCGCGGCGGGGACCCGCGTGTTCCGCGTCACGGCGGCGCCGGCGCACGGCACCCTGAACGTCGCCGTCGGCCAGACGATCGCGGGCAACCAGGTGCAGTACACGCCGGCCGCCGGCTACTCCGGCCCGGACAGCTTCCAGTACGTCGCGGCGAGCACCTCCGGCCCGGGGGCGGGCTTCCCGACGAACCCCGCGGCCGCGACGGCCTCGATCCAGGTGGGCCCGTCGGCGGCGGTGCCGACGGTCGCGATCTCCGGCGCACCGGCGAGCCTCGTCGCGGGCACGTCGGCGCAGCTGCAGGCGGTCGTCGCGCCGGCCGGCCCGGTGACGTGGACCGCGACCGCCGGCACCATCGACGCGAACGGCCTCTACGTCGCCCCGGGGACCCCCCCGCCGGGCGGCACCGTGACGATCCGCGCCACGAGCGTGGCGGCCCCGTCGGTCGTCGCGGAGGCGTCGATCGCGATCACGCCGATCCCGGTCCCGATCCCGACGCCCGGCGGCGGCGCGACCGGAGTCCCGGGCCCGGGCCCGGGCGGGGCGACGCCCGGCCTGATGTCGAAGCCCCGGGTGACGCGGGGCGGCCGGATCGTCGTCGTGCGCACGACCCCGCGCGCGAACGGGCGGATCCTCGTCACGGCGATCCGCGGCGGCAAGGCCGTGTCGCGCTGCCGGATCGCGGCGCGGGCCGGGAAGCGCGCGACGTGCCGGGTGCGCCTGCCCGCCCGGTTCGCGAAGGCCCCGGTGCGCGTCGCCGTGAAGCTCTCCGCAGCGGGCGGCCAGAAGGCCGTCGCCGGCGCCCTGGTGCGGGCCCGCTAGACCCCGCGGGCACCGTCCGCGCGCGGCGCCCACCCGGGCGCCGTGCGCGGGTCCCGCCGCGCCGTCGCGGGGTGTCCGCGGGGTTCTGCGCAAACGCCAGAACTACCCTACCGGCCAGGTTTCCTGTCGCCGGTGGGGAGTTAGTCTCGCCCCCCCTGAAGGTCCGGTCGCCACGCCGGAGCATCGCCCCGGAGAGGATCACGAATGCGCGTCGCGCGCCCGCTCGTCCCCGTGCTCATCGCGTTCCTGGCCCTCGCCGGCCCGGCGGTCGGAGCGGAGAGGTCGGGCGGTCTGTTCGACGCCGCGGGTGACGTCACGAGCGCCGACGGGTTCGCCCGCCCCGATGTCGCGGAGTTCCGCGTCGCGACGGACCCCGACACCGGCTCCCTGGTCACGTCGGTCCGCTTCCACCAGCCCGTGCCGCGCACGCAGGGCGGCCGGTCGACGGCGTTCAAGGTCGTCTACAACGTGGGCCGCGCCGCGCCGCAGGGCTACTGCGACTGGACCCACACCGGTGACCTCGGCGTCCGGATCGACGTGGTCCGCGCACCGGACGGGGACTACATCCTCCAGACCGCCACCCCCCGCGGGGGCGCGGACGTGGTCGACAACGCCGCGGGCGCGTTCAGCGCGGACTCCACGACCCTGACCGTCGTGACCGCGCGGAGCCAGTTCGCCGGCCGCGACTTCACGTGCGTCTCGCCGACGCGCGTCACCTACGAGCCGTTGACCGGCTCGGACGAGGTCGCCGAGTTCTTCTTCGCCGGCTTCGCCCCGCCGCCGCCGCCGCCGGACAGCCAGCCGCCGGCGATCCGGTGGGAGACCCCCTCGACGGGCGCCACCATCTCCGGCGTCTACAGCGAGGGCGGCCAGAACGGCTCGAAGGTCTGCCGCATGTCCGCGAGCGACAACGTGCGGGTCAACCGGATCGAGATCTTCGTCGACGGCGTCCCCACCGAGATCCAGCGGTTCGCGCCGTGGGGTTGCGAGATCGACACCCGCAAGCTGTCGGAGGGGTCGCACCTGCTGCGCGCCGACGCCTACGACGAGGCCGGCAACAAGACGTCCACCACCATCCCGGTGACGGTCCGCAACTCCGGCGTCGCCCCGCCGCCCCCGCCGCCGCCCGTCGTCATCCCGCCCGACGCGACCCCCGTGCAGCCGCCTCCCCCGATCGTGGTCATTCAGGATGGTCCGCCGCCGCCGCCTCCGCCTCCGCCGGCGCCCTTCGTCCCCACGATCATCTCGCGGGCCGACTCCCTGCTGCGATGCACGGTCGTGAACGGGAGGACCCGCTCATGCGTCGTCCGAAAGGTCGCGCGCCTCAGCGTCCGCCTCACGCGCGAGACCGGCGGCCTCCTCAAGGACACGAGCGGGAAGATACGTCTGCGCGTCGCCTGCTCGCCGGCCAAGGCCTGCGGCGGGCGGTCTGTCGCTCTGCGCAGCGCGGCGCCCAAGGTCAGCTCTCTGGTCGGCGGCCGGGTCCTCTCGGTCGGAACGCGCATCGACTTCCGGATGACGCGCACCGGTGCGACCGGCGCGCTCATCCGGGTGAAGATCACGCGTCTGGGTGTGCGGACCAAGGTCTGCGCGCTCCGTGACGGCGTCCCCGTCTCGTGCGGGTAGCACCGCGCGCACTCGCCGCCGGCCTGGCGGTGCTCGCACTCATCGCCTTCGTCGTGGCGTTCGGCGTGACGCGGTCGTTGGAGGACGGCGGGGACGACGCGGCTGGAGCCGGACCATCGGCGGCCGCTTCAGCACCCGAGGCCGTGACGCTCGCGGACCAGCGGATCCCTCGTCTGGACCCCCTGGGAACGCTCCCCCCGCTCCGGCGCCGGCCGCCACCGCCCGTCGCGTCACCGGTGCCCGAGCAGTCCGCTCCGACGCCGGCGGTGACGCCGCCGACGCAACCGACTGCGCCGCCGACCCAGACTCCGCCCGCGCCGGACACCGGCGTCGAGGACTTCGAATGACCGCCGACCGCCTGCGACGGGCGCCGTCGCACACCACTCCTCCAGGAGGACACACACGATGTGGCTGACGATCCGGACCCCCGGCGCCGACGAGAGGACCGTCCGGGTCACCGGCGACCGCTTCCTCATCGGCCGTGACGAGGGTTGCGACCTCGTGCTGGACGACCCGCTGGTCTCCCGTGAGCACGCGGCGCTGACCGTCTCGGGCGACGACGTCGAGCTCACCGACCTCGGATCGTCCAACGGCACCCGCCTCAACGGCAAGATGGTCCACGGATCCACGCCGGTCGCGTCCGGTGACGTGATCGAGATCGGGGACTCCGAGATCACGGCACAGAAGGCCGGCTCCGCCCCCGGGACCGTCGTCCGCTCGGCGTACGCCGCGTCGCGCCACCTCGAGCCGGAGGTCGTGGACGAGGACCGCAGCGGGAGGAAGTTGCCGCTCGTGATCGCCGGCGGCGTCGCCCTGATCGCCGGGTTGGCCGTGCTCGGCCTGTTCCTCGGTGGTGCGTTCGACGGCGACGACGAACTCTCCGACGTGGTCGAGGACGCGCGCGCCTCGGTCGTGGTCGTCAACGCCTCCAACGGGGCCGGGGACGGCGGGACAGGGTCCGGCTGGGTGCTCGACGCCGCGCAGGGCCTGATCGTCACGAACCACCACGTCGTCAACGCCGGAAACCTGTACACGGTCTCCGTGCGCTCCGGCGAGCCGGCGGCAGGCGCGGAGGACAGCCCGCTCGAGGAACGCGACGCCGAACTCGTCGGCACGGCGCCCTGCGAGGATCTCGCGGTGCTCCGCACGTCGCCCGAGGGTCTCCGTCCCCTGCTGATGTCGAGTCAGGCCGACGTGCGTCAGGGGGACCAGGTCACCGCGCTCGGGTTCCCCGGCACCGAGTCGGACCGCATCGACTACGTCCAGACCACCGGGACGGTCTCGGACGTCCGCACGTCGTTCTCGAACAGGAAGCTCCGGATCGGCGTCCCCGACCTCCCGAACCTGATCCTCACCGACACGACGTTCAACCCGGGCAACTCGGGTGGCCCCCTCGTGGACGCCGAGGGCCGCGTGGTCGGGGTCGCGACGGGAAGCCGCGGCTCCCAGAACTACGCGATCGGCGTGGACCGCGTGAAGGAGATCACCGATCAGCTGCGTCGCGGCGTGTCCATCGGCTGGACGGGCCTCGGACTGGACTTCGACCCCGCCCTCCGCGGCGCGATCGTCACCAACGTCGTGCCCGGGACCCCCGCCGCCGCCGCCGGCATCGAGGCTCCACAGCTCCTGACGGCCATCGAGCGGCCGCGCACCGACCCCGACCGGATCCGTGGGACGCTCGCGGACTACTGCGACGCCGTCGGCAGCCTCGAGCGCCGCCAGAGCTTCACGGTCCGCCTGCTCCCGCTGGAGACGGACCCGGACGGCGGCTACCGCCTGAGCGGCGAGGGGCCGACGCGGGTCCGGATCTCCCTCAAGTGAGCCGCGGCTCGCGGACGGCATAGCCGTGCCCCCGCGTCGCCGGCCGAGCGCCCCCAAGCCCCTGACGCTGGGGGGCGCCGTCGCCGGGCGCTACGAGCTCCGCGAACTGCTCGGGGACGGTGCGATGGGGAGCGTCTACCGGGCCTTCGACCGCGACCTCGAACGCGAGGTGGCGGTCAAGGCGATGCTGCCCGCGCTCGCGGGCGACCCCGAGTTCGTCGGACGGTTCCAGCGGGAGGCACGGGCGCTCGCGCGCCTCCGCCACCCGAACATCATCGGGGTGCACGACCTCGTGAAGGTGCCCGAGGGCGGGCTCTTCCTGATCCTCGAGCTCGTTCGCGGACGGTCGCTCCACGAGGTGATCGCGTCCGAGGCACCCCTGCCGTGGAGCCGCTGCGCGGACATCGGCATCCAGGTCGGGGCCGCCCTCGCGGCCGCCCACGAGGCAGGCGTCGTCCACCGCGACATCAAGCCCGGGAACATCCTGATCGAGGAGACGGGCGCCGCCCGGGTCGCCGACTTCGGGGTCGCCCGGCTGGCCGAGGGCGGCGGGGGCACACGCACCGGCTCGATGATCGGCACCCCCTCCTACACCTCGCCGGAACAGGTGGAGGGACGGGCGGCGACGCCGCAGGCGGACATCTACAGCCTGTGCGTCGTCCTGTTCGAGGTCGCGACCGGAAGCCCGCCCTACGACGCGTCCGAGGGGTACCGGGCGGTCGCGCTGCAGCACCTCGCGAGCCCCGTGCCGGACCCCTGCGAACGCGAACCGACCCTCCCGGCCGCCGCCGGGGCGCTGATCGTGCGGGGGCTCCAGAAGGACCCGGGGGACCGGTTCGCGGACGCGGACGAACTCGTCGCCGCCCTGCGCGAGACCCGCGATCTGCCGCAGCTGCGCCGGCCGCGGCCCGTCGCGCCGCCGACGGTCATCCGCCCCCCCGACCCGGAGGATGCCGCCGGCCCCGGGCCGCCGCCCGACGTCCCGCCGCGCGCGTCGTCGCCCGCGCCCGTCGCGGCGGAGCCGTACCGGGAGCCGGAGCCGGCCCCACCCGCGGAGGGCACCGTCCATCGCCCAGCCGCCCGGGAGGGCGCCGTGACCCCGGGGACGGTCGTGCGGCCGACGCGGGACGAGGAGGCACCGCCGGCGCGGGAGCCGGGCAGGCGCCATGGCGCGGCGGCCTGGCTGGCAGGGGCGCTCGCGGTCGCTGCGGTCGCCGCGATCGCCGGGCTCCTCATCGGGCGTGGACCGGAGCGGGAGCCGGCGCCCGCAGCCGCGCAGACCATCCAGACGGCGGGTGTCGAGACGCGCCTCCCGGCGGGGTGGACGCCGGTCTCCGCGACGATCCCGGGCGTCAGCCTCGCGCGCGGCGCGAGCTACGCCCCGGTGGACGGACCGGCGGCCGGCCTCGTCATGGTCGGACGATCCCGGGGGACGGGACCCACGCTCCTGCCGCCGTCCCTGCTGCAGCGGCTCCGGGAGGTCCCGGACGACGGCGAGGCCGTCGATCTCGGCGGCGCCCAGGCAGTGTCGTTCACCGGCCTGCCGGCGACGGGCATCGGGACCGACATGACCGTCTTCGCGGTGCCGACCGGCGACGGCGTCATCACCGTCGCCTGCCAGGCGGCGCCGGACCACACCGCCCAGGTCGCCGCCGCCTGCGACACCGCGGCCACCTCGCTGGATCTCTCCGACGACCGGGTCTACGCGCTCGATCCGTCGCCCGCGTACGCCCGGGCGGTGCAGGGTGCGCTGACCCCGCTCACACGCGCACGCGCGGCCGGTCTCGCGCGCCTGCGCGAGGCGCGGCTGCCGGAGCCCCAGGCGGCCGCGGCGTCGACGGTCGCCGCCGCCCACCGACGCGCGGTCGCCGCGCTCCGGCGCGTCGATGCGGGGCCCGGCCCCGGCCCCGCCCACCGTTCGCTGATCGTGTCGGTATCGCGCGGGGGCACGGCATTCGCACGGATGGCGTCCGCCGCGGCCGGGGAGGACCGGGCGGCGTACGACGCCGCGCGACGGGATGCCGCGGCGGCGGACCGGGACCTGCGCGCGAGCCTCGAGCGCCTCGCGCAGCTGGGGTACGCCCCGGGCTGAGGGACGCCCAACCAGGACGGATCGGCGGTACGCGCGAAATTCACAAATGGTTCATGTGATGTCCGGGGGGAACACGGGGCGCCGGGACCCCCCGAAAGTCGTGTTTTACGGGAGGTCGTCGCGTCCTAGCGTGTGCCGGGCCGGTGGCGGACCCGACCCCGGCCTGCACCGACGGGGGGTCCCCCGGCGGCACACGACTCGTAGGGTCCATTCATGACGCAACGCCCGTGCCCATGGCCGGCAAGCCGAACACCCGAGGACATCGCCTGATGCAGACGGACACTCACGAGAACCCGAACCGCACCGAGACTCCTCGGCCGTCGCGCCGGCCCCGGCGGGCGGTGCTCGCCACCCTCGGCGTCGCCGCCGCGGCCGCCGCCGGCCTCACGGTCCTGGCGACCACCGTCACCAGCGCGCCGAACCTCCCGGACATGATCTCGGAGGCCCCGGGCGCGCCCGGCACCCAGATCTACCGCGACGGCCGCCTGCTCGTCCGGTTCGACGGCTTCGTCACCAACAGCCCGAGCGCCCCCGCGCCCCTCGAGATCCGCGCCCTCAACCCGAACGGCGCCGGGATCATGCAGAGCGTCCAGCAGCGCGTCGGCGGCGCCGCCGTGCCGCCCCCCGCCGGGGTCCCGCCGACGGTGCGCTTCGAGGTGGCCGACGGCCACAACCACTACCACCTCAAGAACGCCGCCGAGTACACCCTCTGGACCGCCGACCAGACCCGGCAGGTCGCCCTCGCCCAGAAGACCGAGGCCGGGTTCTGCCTCGAGGACTCCGAGGCCCTCCCCGGCGCCCCCGGCGGCCCCGTCTACAGCTCCGGCTCCAACGACTTCTGCCGCGACGTCCCCCTCGTCATGGGCATCAGCGCCGGCTACCGCGACATCTACTACGCGGGCCTCAGCTACCAGTGGATCGACGTCTCCGACGCCGCCCCCGGCCGCTACCGCCTCGCGAGCCGCGTCGACCCGACCAACGTCATCGCCGAGGCCGACGAGTCGAACAACGGCTACGCCTTCCGCGACGCCGTCGTCCCCGGCTACATGCCGCGCGCCGTGAGCGTCCCCCGCGTCGACCCCGGGCAGACGGCGCCCGTCACCCTCAGCGCCGAGCGGTTCGTCAGCACCTGCTTCGACGGTGACTTCAACCCCGACCCCGGCGACTCGCCCTACTGCAGCCCCGGCTCCGTCCGGTACCGCATCACGTCCGGCACCAGCCGCGGCGTCCTCAAGCAGGGCGGCGCCACCCTCTCCGTCGGGTCCGTCCTGACGAACGGCGCCATCACCTACACGCCGAACGCCGGCCAGCGCGGCGCCGACTCCTTCACCTACGAGGCGTACGACTCCACGCAGACCACCTTCCCGCGGACGCGGCCCCAGGCCGCCGTCGCCATCCAGGTGGGCGCGCCGATCACGTCCGTCGCGATCTCCGGGGCCCAGGCCAGCATCGTCGCCGGGCTGTCGATGCAGCTCAGCGCCGTCCTCACCAACGGCCCCTCCGGCGTCACGTGGACGACGACCGCCGGCACCATCACCCCCGCCGGCCTCTTCACCGCCCCGGCGACCGCCGGCACCGCCGTCGTGCGGGCCACCAGCAAGGACGACCCCTCGGTGTTCGCCGAGGTCTCCATCCGCGTCGACGCCGCACGGGTCCAGGGCCCCGCACCGACCACGCCCTCGATCCTCCGGAAGTTCGCCGTCGGCCGGGTCGGCAAGAAGGTCATCGTGACCAAGGTCACCGCCGGGCCCCGCAAGGGCACCCTGCGGACCACCGCGACGTTCGGGAAGAAGGTCGTCGGTCGCTGCGCGAAGCCGGTGAAGGCCGGCAAGACCGTCACCTGCAAGATCACGCTGAAGCGGGTCTACAACCTCAAGAAGGTCAAGGTCACGGCGAAGTTCACCGCCGCGGGCAAGACGACGGTCCGCCGGGCCTTCGTCATCCCCGCCAAGCGCCGCTAGCGGAACCCGGTCGCGCGGCCCGGCGTCCATGACGCCGGGCCGCGCCGGGCCCCGCCCGCACCGTCGTCACGCCGCCGGGTAGGGCTCGTCCCGGCCGCGGTCCTCGTCGATGTGGGGGACGCGCCCGACGAGGGGGAAGGCGCGTTGCGGACACGCGTCGCGTTCGCAGAGGCGGCACCCCGGGCCGATCGGGACCGTCGTCGCCGGGTCGGACAGCGCCAGGCCCCGTGAGTACACGAGGCGCGGTGCGTGCCGGATGTCGCACCCCAGTGCGACGGCGAACTGCACCTGCGGCTCGCCGAAGCCCCCGATCGGCCGCCCGATGGCGCGCGCGATCCAGAGGTACGTCCGGCCGTCCGGCATCTGGGCCACCTGCGTGATGAACCGCCCCGGGGAGGAGAACGCCTCGTAGACGTTCCACAGGGGGCAGGTGCCGCCGATGCGGGAGAAGTGGAAGTCCGTGGCCGAATGGCGCTTCGAGATGTTGCCGGCGCGGTCGACCCGCACGAAGAAGAACGGGACGCTCGAGGCGCCGGGCCGCTGCATCGTGCTCAGCCGGTGGCAGACGGTCTCGATGCTGACGCCGAAGCGGGCGCTCAGCAGCCCCACGTCGTACCCCGTCTCCTCCGCGGCGGCGAGGAACGCGCGGTAGGGCAGCAGGACCGCCCCCGCGAAGTAGTTCGCGAGACCCACCCGCGCCAGGGCGCGCGACTCGTCACCGGACAGCCCCGGGACGGCCGTCAGGGCGTCGAGCGTCGCGGCGTGCTCGAGCAGGCACCACTGCACCGCGAGCTGGAACGTGCGCCGGGCGCCCTCCCGCCGGCGCGGCAGGTGCAGGGTGCGGGTCGCCCGGTCGAAGCGCCGCCGGTCGCGGAGGTCGTCGTCGATGACCACCCGGACGCCGTGGCGCTCCGCGAGCAGGCGCGGCAGGTCGGCGGCGGGGAGCACCTCGGCGGCGTCGTCGAGCTCGGGGAAGTGGTTGTGGTTGTCGTAGACGTAGTCGAGGACCTCGTCGTACGCGATGACGGGCAGCCGCTCCCCGAGCGGCAGCCGCGCGCCGAGCCCGATGGCCATCTCCTCCACGCGCCGGCGGGCGTCCCCGGCGCGCCGGTGCAGGACCACGATGGCCTTCGCCACCGCCGGGAGGTCGGTGACGAGGTCGCGGACCTCCGCGTCGGTGACGCGTTCCTCCACGCCGGCCGCGGGGTCGCTCAACGCGATGTGGACGTCCGAGACCAACCGGGCGCCCTCGTCCTCGGAGACCGCGTACGCGTCGAACCCGACGGCGGCGTTCAGGCGCAGGAGCACGGGGACCGTGAGGGGGCGCTGGTTGCGCTCGATCTGGTTCAGGTAGCTCGGCGAGATCTCGACGAGGCGGGCGAGCGCCGCCTGCGTCAACCCCCGCTCCTCACGCGCCCGCCGCAGCTGCGCACCGACGAACATCCTCATTCGCAGACTTCGCAACCCCGGCCCCCCGCCTTTGCAACCCTGCACTAGCAGTGCACTCTCGCGGAGTGTGACGCTACGCACAACGCACGTCGGGCGGTAGGTTCCCCCGTGGCGGGGCAACCCGCCGCGTGTCCGGTCGGAGGGCCCGGGCGACGACGCCCCCCGGGGACGTGCCGCGCGGGACGGCGGTGCCGCCGGGACGCACGGGGACCAGATCTGTTCGCAGGACGACCCGGAGGGTGATGTCGAGGTGAGCGCCGGGGACAGGATCGACCAGCTCCACCGCCTCCGCGAGGAGGCCCTGCACGCCGGCACCGAGGCCGCCGTCCAGCGGCAGCACGACCGCGGCAAGCTGACGGCGCGCGAGCGCATCGAGCTGCTGGTCGACCCGGACAGCTTCGTCGAGCTGGACATGTTCACGCGCCACCGCGCACACGGCTTCGGCCTGGAGGACACCCGCCCCTGGGGCGACGGCGTCATCACCGGCCACGGCACCATCGACGGCCGCCGCGTCTTCCTGTTCAGCCAGGACTTCACCGTCTTCGGCGGCAGCCTCGGCGAGGTCTTCGCGGAGAAGATCGTCAAGGTCATGGACATGGCCGTGAAGATGGGCTGCCCGCTCATCGGCATCAACGACTCGGGCGGCGCGCGCATCCAGGAGGGCGTCGTCAGCCTCGGCGGCTACGCCGACATCTTCTTCCGCAACGTCCGCGCGAGCGGGGTCATCCCCCAGATCTCCGTGATCATGGGACCGTCCGCCGGCGGCGCCGTCTACAGCCCCGCGATCACCGACTTCATCTTCATGGTGCGCGAGACGAGCCACATGTTCATCACCGGCCCGGAGGTCATCAAGACCGTCACCGGCGAGGACGTCACCATGGAGGAGCTCGGCGGGGCCCAGAGCCACGCCACGAAGTCGGGCGTCGCCCACTTCGCCGCCGACTCCGAGCAGGACTGCCTGGAGATGGTGCGCGACCTCTTCTCGTACCTGCCGCAGAACAACCTCGACCCCGCGCCGTTCCTGGCGACGGCCGACCCCGTGGACCGGGCCGAGCCGGAGCTCGCGACGATCGTCCCCGACGTCGCCACCAAGCCGTACGACATGACGCACGTCATCGAGCTGATCGTGGACGACGGCGACTTCTTCGAGGTCGCCCCCCTCTACGCCCAGAACATCGTCATCGGGTACGCCCGCCTCGCCGGCCACGTCGTCGGCGTCGTCGGCAACCAGCCGAAGGCCCTCGCCGGCGTCCTCGACATCGACGCGTCCATCAAGGCCGCGCGCTTCGTGCGCTTCTGCGACGCGTTCAACATCCCGCTCGTGACGCTGGTGGACGTGCCGGGCTTCCTGCCCGGGACGACCCAGGAGTACAACGGGATCATCCTCCACGGCGCGAAGCTGCTCTACGCCTACGCCGAGGCCACGGTCCCCAAGCTCACCGTCATCACCCGCAAGGCGTACGGCGGCGCCTACGACGTCATGTCGAGCAAGCACGTCGGCGGCGACTTCAACGCGGCGTGGCCCACGGCCGAGATCGCGGTCATGGGGGCCGAGGGGGCGGTCAACATCGTCTTCCGGCGCGAGCTGCAGGAGACCGAGAAGGCCGGCGGCGACGTCGCGGCCCGGCGTGCCCAGCTCATCGCCGACTACACCGAGCGCTTCGCGAACCCGTACATCGCGGCCGAGCGCGGCTACATCGACGCGGTGATCGACCCGCGGGAGACGCGCGGCTGGCTCATCCGCTCGCTCGAGACCGCGCTCACCAAGCGCGAGCTGCGGCCGCGGCGCAAGCACGGGAACATCCCGCTGTGAGCGGTGGGGGGTGGACGGCGTACACGCCCCGGTCGGCGCCCCTGCGCGTCACGGCCGGCGGTGTCCCGTCCCCGCGCCAGCTCGCGGCCCTGACGGCCGCGCTCACCACCCTCGTCGAGTCGGAGCGGCCCGTCGCCGCCGACCCGCTGCCCGCCGCCTACCGCTCGCGCTGGCGCCGGGCCGCGCTCATCGAGTCGAGCGAGGTCCCGCTCAACGTCAAGGACGTCGGTCCGCCCTGGGGAGTCCACTAGATGCCGTTCAGCAAGGTGATGGTCGCCAACCGCGGCGAGATCGCGATCCGCGTCTTCCGGACGCTGCGCGAGATGGGGATCCCGTCGGTGGCCGTCTACAGCGAGGTCGACCGCGACGCCCTGTTCGTGGGCTACGCCGACGAGGCGTACCTGCTGGGTCCCGGCCCGGCGAGCGAGAGCTACCTCAACATCCCGCGCATCCTGGAGGTCGCCGCCGAGGCCGGCGTCGACGCGGTCCACCCCGGCTACGGGTTCCTGGCCGAGAACGCCGGGTTCGCCCGGGCGCTCGGCGAGGCCGGCATCACCTGGATCGGCCCGCCGCCGGACGCGATCGACGCGATGGGCTCCAAGACCGGGGCGCGCGCCCTGATGGACGCCGCCGGCGTCCCGATCGTCCCGGGCGTCACCGACCCGGTGCCCGACCTGGAGGCCGCGCGGCCCATCGCCGACGACATCGGCTACCCGGTGGCGGTGAAGGCCGCGGCGGGGGGCGGCGGGAAGGGCTTCCGCGTGGCGCTGACCCCGGACGAGCTGCCCGGCGCCTTCGAGGGGGCCCGCGGCGAGGGCGAGCGGTTCTTCGCCGACGGCACCGTGTACCTGGAGCGGTACCTGCCGCACCCCCGGCACGTCGAGATCCAGGTGTTCGCCGACACGCACGGGTCGTGCATCTGGCTGGGGGAGCGGGACTGCTCCGTGCAGCGGCGCCACCAGAAGCTGATCGAGGAGACCCCGAGCCCCATCGTCTCGGACGACCTGCGGCGGCGCATGGGCGAGGCGTCCGTCACGGCCGCGACGGCGGTGGGCTACACCGGCGCGGGCACGCTGGAGTACCTCGTCTCGGGCGAGGAGTTCTTCTTCCTCGAGATGAACACCCGCATCCAGGTGGAGCACACCGTCACGGAGGCCGTGACCGGCATCGACCTGGTGCGCGAGCAGGTGCGCGTCGCCGCCGGCGAGCCGCTCTCCGTGACCCAGGAGGAGGTCGCCCCCCGCGGCCACGCCTTCGAGTGCCGCATCAACGCCGAGGACGCCTCGGCGAAGTTCATGCCGTCGCCCGCGCGCATCACCGCCTACCGCGAGCCGTCGGGCCCCGGCGTCCGCGTCGACTCCGGCGTGCGCGCCGGGTCGGACATCCCGGAGATCTACGACCCGATGGTCGCCAAGCTGATCGTGTGGGACGTCGACCGCGAGTCGGCGCGCCTGCGGATGCTGCGCGCGCTCTCGGAGTACGTGGTCGAGGGGCCCGCGACCCTCATCCCCTTCCACCGCGCGCTGCTGCAGGACGAGGAGTTCATCGCGGGCGGGGCCTGCCACGACCTGCTGGCCCGGATGGCCGACACGGCGACCCCGATCCCCGGCGACCTGCCGCCCGTCGCGGCCGAGGCCTCCGACACCGCCGACGAGCCGGTGCCCACGGCCGAGCGCCACTTCACCGCCGAGATCGACGGCCGCCGCTTCGAGGTGGCCCTGCGGTACGACGAGCCGGCGGGCGGCGCGGGACCCGCCCCGGCGGCGAGGAAGCCGAAGGCGAAGCGCGGCTCCGGGGGCGGCGGGGGCGGCGGCAACCCGGACGAGGTGGTCACCCCGATGCAGGGCACCGTGCTGAAGGTGCTCGTGGAGCAGGGCCAGGAGATCACGGCCGGCACCGTCGTCGCCATCGTCGAGGCCATGAAGATGGAGAACGAGGTCACCGCCCAGCGGGACGGGACGGTGACGGAGGTGCGCGTCGCGGCGGGGCAGGGAGTCTCGGTCGGCGAAGTGCTCGCGATCGTCGGGTAGCCACGACCCAGCGGGGCCGTGACAGCACGCCCCGCCGGGGTCCGGATGTGCCGGGTCGGCGAGGCGATGTCACGACCGGCCGGCGGAGTGGGGTGGCGACGGTCCGCGGCGGCGGATCGGGACGGTCCGGCAGCGCGGCCATGCTCCCGTGGGCGGAGGTCCCGAGCGTCGGTCCGGGGTGCCGTGTCACCGCCTGCCCGGCCCAGCCGTCGGTGCGCCACAGCACCTCCGACCCGCCGAGCACGATGGCCGCCCACGCGGTCCCGCCCAGCGCGGGCCAGACGTGGAACTCGTAGGGCGGTGACCGCCGACCCGCCGTGACCTGCAGCAGGCCGCCCCGCGCGTCGGCCGCCTGCAGTCGCAGCATGTCGGTGATCTCGTGTCCGGCCTCGAGGCCGAGTCGCAGGCGCAGGAGGATGGCCCCCCAGGTGCCCTCCCCCCACACCGTGGCGGGCGGGTCGTCGTACGTGCCGGGGCTCCCCGCGTACGGCTGGTAGCCGCCGATCGGCTCGGACGTGGTGTACGTCCGGTTGTACGTCTCGGGGTCGGCCGAGAGGGCCACGGGGGCCCGCGGTGGGACGAACTCCCCGAGGTGCGCGATCTGGCGGCGCGCGAGGTCGTCGCGTCCGATGGCCCGCAGGAAGAGCCCGCCCCACGACACGAGGTCGAGGGCGCGCGCCGTGTCGCCGACGCCCTGATCGAAGCGCTCCCGCTCCGCATCCCAGTGGTTGGTCAGCAGGCTCCGCTTGACCGCCTGCGCAGCCTCGGCGAGCCGGGCGTCGCCGAGGACGTACCCGAGGTCGCGGAGGAAGAAGTACGCGTCGATGTTGTGCTCGGTGGAGACCCACGCGATCTCCTCCGGGATGTACTCGTAGCCCGGCCCGTAACGGCCCTCGCCGCCCCGGACGCTCCCGTAGCGCGGGTCGTCGGCCGCGAACCCGTTCTCGCGCGTGACCTGACGCCCCAGCAGGTACCGGGCCAGCCCCTGCGCCAGGGGCCGGAACCGCCGGTCGCCGGTCGCGAGCTCGTACTCGACGGCCGCCGTCCCGACCCACGCGAGCGCGCCGCTCCGCACGTAGCGGTCGGCCTCGCGCCCGAGGAAGACGTCGTAGGAGAACGCCAGCGCGCCGTCGGCGCCCTGCAGCGCCGCGAGCCTCTCGAGGATGTCCGCCGCACGGTCGTGGCGCCCGGCCGCCGTCAGCGCGAGGGACGCCACGGCGGCGTCGTAGACGAACGACCGCTGCTCGAGGCGGTATCCCGAACGCCGCGTCTCGTCCCCCGAGTACCCGTAGTCCGGGTCGTCCCGGGGGATCTGGAACGACCGGGGGAGACCGCGGATCCCGGGGGCGCCGGTCCACTCGCTCGAGTTGAGGATCCTGTCGTCGCCCGTGCGCACGAGTCGCGCGATCTTCACACCGCGCCGCGCGAGGGGCGCGCGGAAGGTACCGTCGCGACGGAGGGGGACGACGGCCTGCAGGTTGTCGATGTCGGTGCGCGAGAAGACGTGGACGGCGACGCCGTCGACCGGCGGGCCGGGGCTCTCGGCCGTCGCGACGACCGCACCGTCGGCGGTCCGCGTCAACCGGGCGACCCACGCGCCGCCCGGCGGAGCCGCGGCGGGGGCGGTCGTCCAGGAACCATCGGGCTCGAGGGGATGACGCGACGGCGCGCCACCGTCGCGGGCCGCGACCTCGACGACGTACGCGAGCGGGTCCACGCCCGCCCACGTCCCGGAGAGCGGCCCCGCGTGCCCCTCGTCGTAGGAGCGGTCGAACGCCACCCTCACCGGGGCGGGTGGTGGGACGGGGGCGAGGTCCCCGACGTCGGCGACCCGGCCCGCCACCGGCCCGACGTGGTCGACGCCGTATGCCTCGTCGAAGGTCACCGCGTACCCCTGGGAGCGGTCCTGCTGACCCTCGATCCAACCCAGGGCGCGGGTGTGGGCCTCCGCCGTCCCCTCGACGCGGGCGACCGCCGCCGAGACGTCGTCCGGGCCGGCGGGCGGCGCCGGGGAGTGCGCCAGGGCGAGACCCGGCAGCAGGACCGCGACGAGGAGCACCGCGGCGCGGCGCGCGCGACCGGGCATGGCCGGGGACCGGGGTTCGGCGTCCATCGCGGGTGTCCTCACAGCCTCCTGAGGCTCATGGCGTCCACCTGGAAGGCGTTGTTCGCCCCCGCGGCGAGCTGCATCACGTACATGTCGATGCGGTTGCCCGTCGCGCCGACGGTGGCGGTGACGGTCACGGGCGTGAAGGTGTTCGTGAGCGTGGTCGTGGCGATGGTCTGGGCGGCCACCACGTTGTCCGGGCGCCGCTCGCGGATGACGATGCGGACGGTCTTGCCCACCGACGACCCGGCGCCGGCCCGCACCACCGCGCGCGCCTCGTAGCGGTGGCCGGCGGTCGCCGAGAGGACCGTGTCGGGGTCGTCGTCGATGCTGTAGTCGGCACCGGTCGCGCGGGCCACGCGCGCCACGGCGGCGCCGTCCGGGGCTCCCGCGACGACCTGTCGCGTGATCGTCGACCGGTAGTTGAACCAGCCCGAGGTGCCCGCCTCGAAGGACGGGTTGGGCAGGAGGTTGGCACCGGGCGCCGTCGACACCGTGACGGTCCGGGTCGCCGTGGACGCCGCCCCGTCGTCGTCGGTCACCCGCAACCGCACGACGTGGCTCCCGGCCGGGAACGTCCGGCCGGCGGTGACGGCACCGCCATCGTCGAACGCGCCGTCGTCGTCGAGGTCCCACCCGCGGGAGGCGATCGTGCCGTCCGAATCGGTGGAGGTGTCGGTGAACACGACCGTGTCCGCCGTCGTGGGGGCCGCGGGGGCCTGGGTGAAGGCGGCGCTGGGAGGCGCGTTGGTCCCACCGGGCAGCGGCGGGGCGTCGGGCGCGTTCGGGTCGAGGCGCAGCATCCGCGCGACCGAGGGGACGCCGTTGCCGTCGACCAGGAACAGCATGTAGTACCCCGGGGGCGCGAGCGTGGCGTCCGCCGGGGTGCTGAGCGTCAGCCCGTCCGCCTGTGTGGTCATCGCGAGCCGGATCGAGCGCTGGTCCATGTCGTTCGCGTGCGTCGTCGATCCTGCGCGCACGAGCACGGCGCGCGTGATCGCGGACGGCGTGCCCGTCGCCACGCGGAACCCGGCCCCGTACCGCACCGCGGTGGGTGCGAAGTCGATGGTCGGGCGGGCGCCCCGGAAGAGGTACGGCGGCTCGTAGAACTCGCCGTTGTCCGCGAACCGCGCGCCGGGGCGGTCGTCCCCGGCGGCGAGCACGCGACCGTCCGGGAGGAGGACCGCCGTCGAGTGGTACGTGCGCTCCTCGATCTGGGAGACGACGCCCCGCCACGACCCGGCGCCGGGGTCGAGGATCTCGGACTGGTAGACGGGTCCCGCCCAGAGACCGAGGTCGTCGTCGCGACGCGACCCCCCGCCGACGGTCAGGAGCGACTCGTCGGGCAGCAGCACGGTGTTGTGGTGGGAGCGGCCGTACGCCATCGACGGGCCGGGGCTCCAGCCCGCCCCCGGGTTCGTCAGGTCGAGGACGATGGAGGAGGCCATCGCCTGCTCGCTCTCGGGCAGGTCCGTGCCACCGATCATCATGAGGCGGGTCGCCCCCCCGGGGCCGGCGGGCATGAGGACCGCACTGCCCCACACGCGGTCGGTGGGCGGGATGGGGAGCCCCTGCCACGTCCAGCTGTTCGTGTCGAGGAGGGCCGCGGTCTGGTCCGGCCCGACCTGCAGGACCTTGCCTCCCGGCACGACGAACATGTGCGGGTAGAGCTCGGTGTAGCGGCGGGCGGTGGGCTTGAGCGACAGGGTGCCGACCCCGTTCGGGTCGGCGGACGGCGTGAACACCTCCACGTCCTGGTTGATGCGGAAGAGGCCCTGCTCGTCGTAGCCGTTGTGGATCACCGCGCGGCCGTCGGGGAGCGTGGTCACCGTCGGGTACCAGCGGCCGTGGGCCATGTCGGGCTGGCGCGTCCAGGTCTCCGTGAACGGGTTGAAGGTGAAGAGGGCCCTCAGCCCCTTGTAGTCCAGCCCGTTCGCCGGGTACTCGAGGTTGCCGCCGGCGACGAGGACCCGGCCGTCGGCCAGCACCGCCTGCCCCGCGCACCAGATGTTGAAGGGCTTCCCGGTGGCCGGGTTGAGCGGCGGGTCGACCCGCCGCGACGTGCGCGTCGCCGGATCCCACACGTAGGCGGTCGCCTCGTTGCGCGTCAGGTCCGCCGTCGGGTACGCGAACATGAGCACCTTGCCCGTGGCCAGGACCACCGTGTTGATGCCGATGACCGGCAGCGGGAAGGGGTCCCCCCAGCGCCCGTCGGTGTCGACCGCGAGGGCGGCGGCGCCGTCGGGCTCGGCGAGCGCGGACGCCCCGTCCGTGCCGGCGGCCGCCGCCCGACCGCGGCGCAGCGCCGGGCACCGGCCGCGTTCGGCGGCGCGGACGACCGGGTCGTCGCATCGGGCCAGCCGCGCCGCGTCGCGGCGGGCGAACGCCTGGCGGTCGTGGAGGTGGCCGGCGAGCGCGGGCGGCTCGTACCCCCGGAGGTACTCCCGGGCCGGGAGCCCGCCGGGGGCCGCGACGACGGGGGCCAGCGCGACCACGCCTGCGCTGGCGGTGGCGAGGACCAGGCCGGCCGCCGCGCGGCGGTGCCTGAGGCGGTTGCGTCTCATCATCTCCTCGGTTCCGGAGCGGGGATCGCCGGCGCCGACGCCACGGGCTCGAGCGCCAGACGGCGCCACCGCCGGCGCACGAGCGTCGGGTAGCGGTAGCGCCCCCAGTGGCCGGTGCTGCGCACGAGCCTCACGTAGCGCGCGACGCCGAAGGCCGGCATCAGCAGCACCTGGGCCAGGCTGTAGTAGGGGAACAGCACCATCCAGGAGGTGCGCACCGGCCAGTTGCACACCACGATCAGTGCCGTGTAGATCAGGATCACGGCCGGGACGAGCTGGTAGTCGTCGACGCCGGAGACCAGCTTCCCCGTCAGCAGCAACCAGACGAGGACGATGTTGTAGGTCCAGTAGACCGGGAAGCGCAGGTTCTTGTCGAAGTTCACGAAGGCGGAGCGGAACGACCCGCACCACCATCCGGTCCGCTGGCGGATCAGCTCCCGGAACGTCGGGGGGACCTCGGTGTAGACCGTGAGGTCCACGTGCGCGACGCGCAGGCCGAGGCACTTCGCGATCTTCCCGACCTCGATGTCCTCGCCGTAGAAGTAGTTCGAGTGGTGCCGCATGATCGCCCGCAGCGCATCGGTGCGCGCCAGCGTGATCGCCCCGCTCGTCATCCACGGCCGGTGGTGGCGTCCGCGCATCGCGAGCGCGTACTCGATGGCCTGCATGTGCTCGGCCACGGTCTCGCGCCGGTCGGGGAGCACCTTCGCGCTGCACAGGTCGACGCCCTCGCGCTCCATCGCGGCGACCGCGCGCCCGACGTCCTGCTTCGTCCACGTGTCGCCGTCGAGCCGGATCGCGTAGCGGGTGGTGACGCGCCCGAGCGCGACGGTGAGCATGTCCATCGGCGAGTGGGCGGACGCCACGGGGACCCGCTCCACCCGCCACCCCTGCCATTCGCAGCCGTTGGCGAACCGTCGCATCGCCTTCGTGGTGGTGTTCACCACGAGGACGACGTTGCCGCGGTGCCGCTGCAGGTACTCCCGGTTGCAGAAGTAGCGCGGGTCGCCGTAGAGCGGCACGAGGATCGTGAAGTCGTCGCTGCGCTCGTCCGCGAGCCCGAGGGCCGGGCGGAGGCACGTCACGATGTTCTCCGCGTCGAGGAGGGCCAGCAGGGGGATCATCAGCGCCCCCGCGAGGAGCAGCTCGTCGGTCACGACCGCGGCACCGTCGGTCTCCGGCGCCCGCGTCGCCGCGTCCGCTCGCTCACCACCAGGGCGACGATCAGCGCCACCATCACCAGCAGCTCGACCCAGACGACCGGGAGGGCGAGACCCGCCACCTCCATGTCACCGTCCGCGAGGGCGCCCACCGCGAGGAACGTCCCCGCGATGCCGTTGACGGCAATCACAAGAAACCCCCTTGTATCCGCGGCCAGTTGTTGCTAGCTGGCTAGGGCGGTGAGCCTCGGGGGGGTGTGGACGGACGAACAACTAGTCGAACGTCGAGGTCTTCTGGACCTCCGACCAGTTGACGAGTGATAACGAACCTGACCGGGGTCGGAAACTTCGCCGGACGACGCGGGCACGACGGGAGCGTCTCGGATGGCGCGACGGCGGAGGTACGCCGCCGCGCCATCCGGGCGCGTCAGCCCAGCTGCTCCTTGACGATCTGCGCGACGGCGGTCGGGCTCTCGCCCACCCGCACGCCCCGCGCCTCGAGCGCCTCCTTCTTGGCCTGCGCCGTGCCGCTGGAGCCGGTGATGATGGCTCCGGCGTGGCCCATCTGCTTGCCCGGGGGGGCCTGGAAGCCGGCGACGTAGCCGACGACCGGGGTGGACATGTTCGCCGCGATGTAGTCCGCGGCGCCCTCCTCCTCCGCCCCTCCGATCTCGCCGACCATGACCACCAGATCGGTGTCCGGGTCGTCCTCGAAGCGGGCGAGCATGTCGATGAACGAGCTGCCCACGACGGGGTCGCCGCCGATGCCGACGACGGTGCTCTGGCCGATCCCGAGGAGCGCCAGCTCCTTGGAGATCTGGTAGGTCAGCGTGCCGCTGCGGCTGACCAGCCCGACCCGGCCCGGCTCGAACACCTGCGTCGGCATGATCCCGACGGTGGCGATGCCGGGGCTGATGACGCCCGGGCAGTTCGGGCCGATGAGCGTCTTGCTCCCGCGCTTCAGGTGCGTGTAGACCCGGAGCATGTCGTGCGCCGGGATGCCCTCGGTGATGCAGACGACGACCTCGACGGGGCTGTCGAGCGCCTCGAGGATCGCGTCGGCGGCGAACCGCGGCGGCACGAAGACCATGGCCGTGTTGGCCCCGGTCTCCTGCGCGGCGTCGTCCACCGAGTTGAAGACGGGGATGCCGTCCACGTCCTGGCCGGCCTTGCCCGGCGTGACCCCGGCGACGACCTGCGTGCCGTAGGCCTTGTTGCGGGTCGCGTGGAACGCGCCCTCACGACCGGTGATGCCCTGCACCACGAGCTTGGTCGATGCGTCGACGAGGATGCTCATGCGTTCTCCTTCGCCAGTTCGACGGCTCGTCGGGCGGCGGAGAGCATCGTCTCCTCGACCACCACGTTGGACGGGGCACGCTCCCTGATGATCGCGCGGCCCGCGTCCTCGTTCGTGCCGTCCAGGCGCACCACGATGGGCAGGGTCGTGCCCAGCCGCTCGAGGGCGGTGAGCAGGCCCTCCGCGACCTCGTCGCAGCGGGTGATGCCGCCGAAGATGTTCACCAGCAGCGCCTTGACCTTCTCGTCGCTCAGCAGCACCTCGAGGGCGGTGACGACCTCGTCGGCCTTCGAGCCGCCACCCGCGTCCAGGAAGTTCGCGGGACGGCCGCCGGCCAGGGCGACCACGTCGAGGGTGCTCATCACGAGCCCCGCGCCGTTGCCGAGGATGCCGACGTCGCCGTCGAGCTTGACGTAGGTCACGCCCCGCTCGCGGGCCATCTTCTCCTGGGGGTCGTCCGGGGAGACGTCGCCGATCTCGGAGAGCTCCGGGTGCCGGTGGACGGCGTTGCCGTCGATCGTCACCTTCGCGTCGAGGGCGATCACGCGGTCGTCCTCGGTGAGGACGAGCGGGTTGATCTCGACGAGCATCGCGTCGAGCGACACGAAGGCGTCGTAGAGCGTCCCGAGGATCGAGATGACGCCCTTGATGGCCTCCTCGTCGATCCCCGCGTGGTAGGTCAGCCAACGGGCGTCGTGCGCCTGGAAGCCGATCAGCGGGTCGATGTGGCGGCGCACCAGCGCCCCTGGGTTCGACACGGCCACCTCTTCGATGTCCATGCCGCCGACGGCGGAGAGCATCACCAGCGGACGCCGTGCGGCGCGGTCGAACGTGACCGAGGCGTAGTACTCCCGCTTGATCGCGGAGGCCTCCTCGATCCAGACGCTCTTGACCGTGTGCCCGCGGATGTCCATGCCGAGGATCGCCTCGGCGTGCTTCTGCGCCTCGTCCGGGGACTCGGCGAGCTTGATGCCGCCGGCCTTTCCGCGGCCACCGATCTGCACCTGCGCCTTGACGACGACGCGCCCGCCGATCGACTCCGCGGCCGCCCGTGCGGCCTCCGGGGTCTCGGCGACCTCGCCACGGGGAATCTGGATCCCATGGCCGGCCAGAAGGCGTTTGCCCTGATACTCGAGAAGATCCACGCGGCTCCTTATCGCCGGATGACGTGCCCGGGGCCGTGCCCCCCAAGTCGGGCGGACGCACCCCACGGCACACGGCCGTCGGCCATCCTATCCGCCGGGGACCCCCCACAGGGGGCGTCGCCCCCCGGTCGTCGCCACCCCTCTCGACTTTCGGTTGTTCACCTCCGGCCGGAAATCCGTGAGACTGCGGAGGTCACATGACACGCACCCTCTCCAACGACCGGGCCGCGGTGCTCGTCGAGGCGGTCCGACGGGTCATCGACGGGGTCCGGCGGCGTGCCGTGACCGTGGCTGGTGCCTACCGCCGCCTCGGGGTCGCGGGCGCCGCCGTCGCGATCGCCGGCCGCCTCCCCCGCCGCCTCGTCAGCGTCCAGTGGTACGAGCTGCACGAGACGATCACGCCCGGCGTCCCCGTGGTGCCGCCGTGGCCGGACACCCGGACGGCGGGGACCGACGACGTCGCCGCCCTCGCCGCCGCCGGCCAGGCGACGGCCGACGACATCCGGGGGCGCCTGCGCAACGGCGACACCGCCTACCTCGCCTACGACGCGGGCGAGCCGATCGGCTACCTCTGGCTGCGCGCCCGCAGCTGGCGGGAGGACGACACCGAGTTCGTGCTGCAGGACGACGAGCGCTGGGCCTACGACTCGTTCGTGGTGCCCGCCCACCGCGGCCGCCGGATCGCCCCCGCGGTGACCGTGCACGCGATGGCCGAGCTGCGGCGCGCCGGCGTGCGGCGCGTCCTGTCGGTGATCGACCGCCTCAACGAGGCGTCGCTGCGCGCGTCGCGCCGGTACGGGGCGCGCCTCATCGGCACGTTCCTGACGGTCGCGCTGCCGGGCCTCGTGGTCGTGCGCGAGCAGCCGCCCGACGGGGGGCGCGCCGCCTGGTCGCTCCACCGCCGCCACGGCCCCATCGTGCGCACGCCTCCCCCGTCGGCGCCGCCCCCCTCCGGCGCCGCGACGTGAGGAGCACGACCGCGGCGGATCACGGCGCGTGGACCGACGCCCCGACCATCCCCGGCGTCGAGCCGCTCACCGCCGGCCTCGAACGCGAATGGGACGAGCTCGCGCGCGCGAGCGACGCGTCCCCGTTCCTGCGTCCCGCCTACCTGCGCCTGTGGCGGGCGTCGTTCGACGCGGACGGCCGCCCGCCGGACGTCGTCGTCGCCCGGCGGGAGGGCCGGCTCGCCGGGGCCCTCCCCGTCAGCCGCGACGGCGGGCGCGTCGGCCCCCCCGGCAACTTCGAGACCCCCGCCGGCGGGATCGTCGCGGGCGACCCCGTCGCCGCGGCCGTCGTCGCGCGCGGGCTCCTGGAGTGGGGCGCGCGGCGCGTCGACTTCCACCACATCCCCGCGGCGGGCGCGTCGCGGCAGGCGATCGAGCGCGCCGCCGTCATCGGCGGGCACCGCGTCGTCCGCCGCGTGACGATGCGCAGCCCCGTCGCCGACACCGTCGGCGGGTGGGAGGCGTACTGGGGGGCCCGGTCCCGCAACCTCCGCCACAACGTCGAGCGCTGCCGGCGGCGGGCTCGCGAGGCGGGCGAGCTGACGTTCGACGTGCACCACGCGTTCGCGCCCGGCGAGCTCGCCCGGCTCCTGGAGGAGGGCTTCGCGGTCGAGGGCTCCGGGTGGAAGACCGCCCAGGGCACCGCGATCCTCACGAGCCCCCGCACCCGCCGCTACTACACCGACCTGGCGGGGTGGGCCGCCGACGAGGGCTGGCTGCGCCTCTCGTTCCTGCGCATCGACGGCCGGCCGATCGCGTTCTGCCTCGGCGTCGAGGCGTTCGGGGTCCACGACGCCCTCAAGATGGGCTACGACGTCGCCGTCGCCCGCCTGTCGCCCGGGATGATGCTGCTCGACGCCCTGATCCGGCGCGCCTTCGAGACCGGCCTGACCCGCTTCGACTTCGCCGGGCACGACGAACAGTACAAGCTCGCGTGGGCGACGGGCACCGAGGACCAGGTGTCGTTGTCCGTCTTCCCGCCGACCCCCGGGGGCCGCCTCGCGTACCGGACGGAGCGGACCCGCATCGCCCTCGCCGAGAGCCCGCTGAGGCCATTCCTGCGACCCGCCGCGGTCGCCCTACGGGGCGCCGCCGCCCGGGTCCGCCCGCGGCGCGGCCCTCACGAAGACTCGGCCGCCGGCCGAGAGACACCATGACGCGGATGCCGCGCGCACGGGCGACCGGCGCATGCGGGACGCGATCCGATCGGGAGTAGAGTCGACCGAATGTCATTCAACGGAGTGACCCCGCCGGGGGCGGCCTCGCGCGGCTTCGACCGCGGCTGGGTGCGCGAGCCCGAGAGCCGTGGCGGCCTCAGCCGTTACATCGCCGTCGCGCGCGACCACTGGCGCCTCATGCTGGTGCTGATCGCGTTCGTCGTCGGCGCCGCCATCCTCGCGGTGAGCCTGTCGTCCAAGACCTACGAGGCCGAGGCGCTCCTCAGCGTCTCCCCCGTGTCGAGCAACGACACCCGCTTCGACGGCATCAGCGTCATCCGCGAGACCAGCGTCCCCGGACGTGACGTCGAGACGCTCGCGCGGCTCGTGAAGACGATCCCCGTGGCGCAGGCGGCGGCGAACTCCCAGGGTGTCAGCGGCAGCCCGCAGGCCCTCCTCTCCAAGGTCGTGGTCACCCCGATCGGCGGCAGCTTCCTGGTCTCGGTCACGGCGAGCGACGAGACCGCCGAGGGCGCCGCCGCCCTCGCGAACGCCTTCGCGTCCGGCGCGGTCACGGTGCGCTCCGCCCAGTTCCGCGAGCAGGTCGAGAGCGAGATCGAGTCCGTCAACGCACAGATCGCCGACGGCGTCGGCCTGCCCGAATCGACGATCGCCCAGCTCAACGAGCGCCTCGCCTCCCTGCAGGCGCTGCGCGGCGCGAACGACCCGTCGGTCCAGCTCGAGACCCAGGCCACCGTCCCCGACTCGCCGACCACCCCGCCGCTCAAGCTGATCATCGCCATCGCCCTCGTCGTCGGCGTCATCGTCGCCTTCGGTGGCGCCGTCGCGGTGGACACCGCCAGCAGCCGCGTCCGCACCGAGGGCCAGCTCTCGGAGCGCTTCAACCTCCCGGTCCTCGCCCGCGTGCCGAAGGGCCGCCCCGGCGCCGGCGCCGCGGGGACGGCCGACGCCTACCGCGACCTCGCCCAGGCGATCGCCGTGCTCCGTCGCGACCCCCACCGGCCCCGCTCGCTGCTGTTCACCAGCGCCGGCGACTCGGAGAGCCGCACGACCGTCGCCATCGAGACGGCCCGCACCCTCGCCGACGCCGGCCAGCGCGTGCTGCTCGTCGACGCCGACCTCCGCCAGCCGACCGTCGCCCGCTCGCTCGGCCTGACGCCGGCGAACGGCACCGGCTCGGTGCTGATGGGCCGCGTGCCGCTCGAGGCCGCCGCCCAGGAGCTCCCCGGCTTCCGCGGCACCCTTGAGGTGCTGTCCGGCGCCGACGCCGACTCGGCCGCCGCCGTCGTCGCGATGTCGCCGGCCATCATCGGCCAGCTGCTCGACGCGGCCGCGACATGGGCCGACTTCATCATCTTCGACGGCGCCCCCCTCGGCACCGTCGCCGACGCCGTGCCCGTCGCGACCACCGTCGACGACGTGATCGTCGTCATCCGCCGCGGCGAGACCGAGCTGTCGCGGCTCGCCCGCCTGTCGGACCTGATGCTGCGGTACGAGATCGTCCCGCGCGGCCTCGCGCTGGTCGACTGGCCCCGCCGCACCCGCACCCGCAGCGACGACGTCGTGTCGGAGCGCGTCCCCGAGGGACGCTCCCGCACCCCGCGCGGCACGAGCTCGGTGCCGGACCCGGGCACCCCGCGGACCCCGCGCACCCGATGACCGGGCAGGCCCCGCCGAGGCCGTAGGACGATGGCCCGGAGCGACGAGACGCTCCGCCCTGCGCCCGTCCCGGCCGGGGCGGGGCTGCCGCGCAGGACCACGAGCGTCGCCGGCCAGACCGCGCTGATCCTGGGGTCGCGCGTGGTCGGCGCCGTCTCGACGGCGGTCCTGACGATCGTGCTCGCGCGCCTGCTCGGGCTCGACGGGTACGGCGACTACGCGCTCGCGCTGACCATCGCGACCCTCGCCGCGACGTTCGCGTCGCTGGGCGTCGACTCGGCGACGTCCCGCTACGTGGCCGACGGCTACAACAGCGGCCGCGGCATCGCCGGCGTGATCATGACCGGCCTGCGCCTCCGCACCGTGATCGCGGGCGTCGTCTTCGGCCTCCTGATCATCCTCGCGGAGCCGCTCGCGTCGCTGTTCGGCGAGGCGAGCCTCGCCAACGCCGTCCGCGCCGCCGCGATCGCCCTGTTCTTCAGCGCCGGCTTCTCGTGGCTCAGCGGGATCTACGAGGGCGTCCAGCAGGGACTGATGCTCGCCCTCATGTCGGTGGTGAAGGCGGTCGTCGAGTTCGCCATCGTCCTCACCGTCCTCGTGATGGGCTTCGGCGTCGCCGCCGCGCTCCTCGGCAACGCCGTCAGCTACGCCGCCGCCGTCCTCGTCGGCCTCTACGTGATGCGCCCCTACCTGAAGAGGCGGGCGGGCATCCCCGAGGTCCACGCCACCAGCGGCGAGATCCTCCGGTACGGCAACCACATCTGGCTCGCGGGCGTCGCGTGGCTGCTGTTCGAACGCGTCGACCTGGTGCTGCTCGGCGTGTTCATCGACACCGACGCCGTCGGCCTCTACGACGCCCCCTGGAGGGTCGCGACGATCCTCGGGCTGCTGGGCCTGAGCCTCGCCTCGTCCGTCACCCCGCGCATCGCGTCGGTCGACCCCGCGGACGCCGGGAAGCTGCTGACGAAGGCGCTGCGCGTCTCGCTGATCTTCTACGTGGTGCTGGGCACGATCACCGCCGTCGCCGCCGGCGACCTCATCACCGCCCTCCTCGGCGACGAGTTCGCCCGCAGCGCGACCGTGCTGAGGGTGCTGCTGCCCTACCTCGTGCTGATCGGGCTCGCGCCGATCCTGTCGCGCGCGCTCGACTACATCGGCGTCGCCGCGGTGCGGAAGTGGATCGCCCTGGGGGCCTTCCTCATCAACCTGATCCTGGACCTCATCCTCATCCCGACGATCGGCCTGCTGGGCGCCGCGATCGGCACCAACGTCGCGATCTTCGCGTTCGTCGCCGGCCACTACGTCCTCGTCGCCCGCAGCATCCCGCTCGACGAGAAGTCGCTCCTCGGCACGCTCGCGCGCTCCGCCGCCGCCGCCGCCGCCGGCGGGGTCGCGTGCCTGCTGGTCCTGGTCCTGCCGGGGCCCGCCCTGGTGCTCCTGGCGATCGCCTTCCCGTTCGGCATCATCGTCGCCGCGACCGTCCTCATCGCGATGGGCGAGACCCGCGACGACGACGTCACGATCCCCTCCCAGCTCCGGCCCCTCACCGACCTGCTCGGCCGGGACATCGCCTGGCGGGAGAAGCTCGCGTCGCCGAACACGATGCTCTCGGTCGCCGCGGCGTTCGTCGCCCTCGTCATCGGCGCCGGCGTGGGCCGCTCGCCGCTCCTGGTCGTCGGGGCGATGGTCGGCCTCGCCCTGATCGCGCTGCTCCTCTCCGACATCACCGTCGGCGTCGTCGCGTTCGTGCTGATCCAGCCGCTCGCGCTGGTGGTCGGCGGCGGGGAGTCGCTGATCTCCAAGGGCGCGGGCGTGATCCTGCTGGTCACGTGGCTCGTGTCGCTGCGGTACCCGTCGTCGCGCAAGCGCTACCTGGGCTTCCTCTCGAACAACCCTCTGCTGGCCGTCCTGATCACGGTCTTCATGGGCTGGTGCGTCGCGTCGATGCTCTGGTCCATCAACCAGTCGTTCTCGATCGAGGCGATCCAGCGGTACGCGCTCGGGTTCCTCCTGCTGGTCATCGTGTTCACCGCGACCCGCGACCGCCGCTCGGCGATCCTCATCGCGGGGGCGTTCTCGATCAGCGCGACGGTCTCGACGCTGGTCGGCATGGCGTTGGGGAACCGCATCGAGGGGCGGCTCGTCGGGACGTTCGCCGACGCCAACGAGTACGCGGCGTTCTGCGTGCCGGCGCTCCTGATCGCGGCGGCGTTCGCGTCGACCGCCTCCACCCCCCTGCGCCGGATGGCGTTCGCGTTGTCGGGCCTGATCTGCGGCCTCGGCATCGTCCTCTCCGGGTCGCGCGGCGGGATCATCGCGATCGGGGCGGCCCTGATCGTCTGGACGATCTTCGGCGGGCGCTGGCGCATGCGCGTGCTCACCGCGGGCGTGGCGGTCGCGCTGCTCCTCGTCGGCTACGTCAACATCGCGGCGTCACCCGCCACGAAGGCCCGCTTCGCCACCCTCACCCAGGGCGAGCAGTACGGCGCGAGCGCCGGCACCGGGCGGGCCGACATCTGGCAGGTCGGCCTGCGCGCCTACCGCGACCACCCCACCAAGGGCGCGGGCATCGGCACCTACACCGAGGCGACGCCCCGCTACCTGGCGCGCCCCGGCCTCGTGCGTCGCGGCGACTTCTTCACCGAGACGCCGAAGGTCGCCCACAACATGTACCTCCACATCCTCGTGGAGATCGGGACGGTGGGGCTCGTGCTGTTCATGAGCATCGTCCTCACCTGCCTGGCGGCGGCGGTGCGGGCGGCGCAGCTCTTCAAGCGCGCCGGCGACGTGACGCTCGAGCTCATCAGCCGGACCCTGCTCGCGGGCACCGTCGGGCTCCTGGTCGCCGACTTCTTCATCTCCGGCCAGTACCAGCGGATCCTCTGGATCCTGCTCGGCCTGTGCGTCGGGATGCTCGGCGTCGCACGCACCCTGCTCCCCGCCCGCGGCGCAGGCGACGTGCCGCTCGACGACCCGTCGCCGCCGGTGCGGGGCGAGGAGCGCACGCCGGCCGGCGTCGCCTGACCCGCCCCCGCCCGGCGGTCAGGAGCGGGCGGCCCTCCGCGGGGCGGGCCGGATGTCGAAGTAGCTGACGCCCTTCGGCCGGGCGGTGTACCGGCCGGCCGCGTACGGCCAGACCCGCCACACGTAGCGCCGGTCGCGGCGGAGCTTGCCCGACGGGACGCGGTACCGGGTGGTGCGCGGGAAGGCGGTGAGCACCTTGCGCACCTTCCGTCCGCGGATCTCGAAGATCTGGACGTTGTAGAGCCGCGTGGAGCGGGGCCCGCGGGTCCAGCGCAGGACGGGGCGCAGGTACGTGAGCTTCACGCCCGCCCGCGGTCGCAGCGCCCGCGCGTTGTAGGACACGGGACGGGCCTGCGGACGGCCGCGCGACGGGCGCACCACCGGTGAGGGCGGCGTGCCGGCCGGCGCCGACGACCCGCTCGTGCTGCCGGAGGTGGCGGGCGGGTCGGGTGACTGCGACGTCGCCGTCGGGTCGATCGTCAGCGCGGACCGCGACGAGACGGCCGCGTTGTTCGCGTTGTCCACGGTGCGCACGTACCACTGGAGGGGGCCGGCGGGCAGCGTCTGGAACGAGACGAGCCGCGTGCTGCGGGCCGTCGTCGAGCCGACCTTGCCGCGTCCGACGACGTACACCTCGTAGTACTGGATGCCGGAGAGCGGGTCGGCGGCGGCGGCCCACGTGAACTCGGGGCGGGTCGTGGTGACGGTCGCCCCCGGCGCGGGCGTGGCGGGTGCGCCGCCCGTGGGCGGCGTGACGTCGACGTTGACCGTCGTGGAGATCGTCGTCGTCTGCCCGAGCGCATCGGTCGCCGACCCGGTGACGACCTGGCCGGCGCCCTCGCCGAGCGCCACGGGGGCGGGGCACCACGCGCCCGGCCCCGGGTTCGCGTCCGCGCAGGCGAACGTCACCATGGTCGGCGCGTTCGTCCACGCCCGGGGGTTCGCGGCCGGCGACTGCGACGCCGTGACCGCCGGCGCCGTCCGGTCGCTGATGAAGGGTGCGGTCGCCGCGTAGCCGCTGTACGCGATGGGGACGCCCGCCAGGGTCTCGACCGAGCGGACCCAGAACGTGACCTGCTGGCCCTCGGGCACCCCGAGCGAGACGGAGGTGCCGGTGCCGAGCGCGCCGGGGCTCCCGGGCGGTGCGCCGTCGGTGGTCACGCCGCCCTCGTAGGCGACGGCGTCCCCACCGGCGTCGGGGGCGACGGGGCTCCACGAGAACGTGCGGGCGGTGGCCGTCGATGCGCCACCGGGCGCGGCGGTCACGCCCCCGGGCGCGGGGGCGGCCAGGGCCGACGGCGCCAGGGCGAGGGCCGCGACTGCGACGGCGACGCGGGTGTGGGAGGAACGGGGGAGCGGCGTCATGCGCGTGAGCCTACCGACCCGATCCTGGCAAAAGCTATCCGCCCGGGTGGTTTGGCCGACCCCCGGGGGAGGGACGGTCCCGCGGAACGCCGTGGCGCCGGTCGCCACCGCTCACGCGGTGGCGACCGGACCCGACGGATGGATCAGCCCGTGACCGCCGGCTGGACGCGGGCGGCGAGCGGACGGAACGTCGTCCGTGCGCGCGCGCTCCGGTTGCGGACGTTGGCGCCGCTGACGGTCGCCACGTTGACGCGGGCACCGCGGACGTTCGACGTCGCGCGCATCCACACGTTGATCGTGCGGGAGGCGCCCGGCGCGAGGTTGCCGAGCCGGACGACGACGGCGCCGTTGCGGATCGACGCGGTCCTGCTGGCGCGGACGAACGCGAGGCCGCCCGGGACGCGGTCCCGGATGACAACGGCGGTCGCCGTGCGCTTCGTCGTGTTCTTCACCGTGATCCGGTACCGGACGAGACGCAGGACCTGCGCCCTGGCCGGGGCCGACTTGGTGATCGTGAGGTTGAGCTTCGCCGGGGCGCCGGTCGTGCCGCCGCCGGGGGTGGTCGGGGTGCCGGGCGTCCCGGAGGTGCCCGGGGTGGTCGTCGCCCCCGTGAACGTGGCGGCGGCGGACGCGGTCAGGACGGTCGGCACGGCGTGCACGGTCGCCTGGCTGCGGTCGAGCGGGGCCGTCCGGTACAGGCGGCCGTCGCCGGCCGTGCCGGCGCCGACGGTGACCTGGCCGGGACCCGCGGCGGTCAGGGTGGCCGTGGCCGTCCCGTCCGCGCCGATGGTGACCTGACCGGCCGAGAGGGTGCCGGAGCCCGCGGTCACCGTGAGGGTGACGACGGCGCCGGGGCGACCCGTGACCGTGACGGTGGAGCTGGTGGCGCCGGCCGCCGGCGCGGCGACCGTGAGGCCGAGCGAGGCGGGCGTGGCGGCGGCCGCGCGGGCGGCGGCCACGAGGGCGGCGACCTCGGCGTTGAACGCCGCGTCGCTGCTCGGGCCGTCCTCGCGGAGGTCCCCGTCGAGGACCCAGGTCGCGACCTGGCCGACGGCCGCCTGGTTCCGCTTCGCGGCGGTCGGCGGGCCGGTGACGGCCGAGTTCAGGACGACGTAGGCGATGGCCCGTGCCTGGACGGTGTCGAGGGGGACCTCGACGACGTCCGCCTGGACGGTGCCGGTGTTCAGGCCCGTCCGCGCGTCGACGCAGAACGCCACCACGGGGGTGCCGTTGAACGTCAGGTTGATGGTGCCGGCCTGGCCCACCGGCGGCGAGGCGTCCGACCCGTCGGGGTAGAAGAAGTCGTCGATGTCCGAGCGGTAGATGTCCGGCGTCGGACCATCATCCTGCCCGGTGTACGTCTGGGTCTGGACGACGGCGGCCGCAGGCGACGCCTGCAGCGCGAGGATCCCCGCGAGGAGGACGATGAGGGCGAGGACCCCCCTCAGGAGGAGTGGTCTCCCGCCCATGTGGTGCGTCATCAGATCGACCTCCAAGGTGGTCTGATCGGTTTCAGCCGGGCCCATCGGACCCGGTGGCATCTCGGCACTCTACGCACCGCGATGGAACATCCGGCAACTTCCCCCGGTCCGGGGGGACGGGGATGCGGGCCGGTCCTGACCCGCATCCCCGCTCCCATCGGATCAGAAACGCGCGATGGTCTTGGTGCGCACGAGGCTCGTCGTGTTGTTCTTCACCACGAGCCGCACGGTGACCTTCTTGCCCTTCCAGGCCTTCGGGATCTTGACCGTCCTGGAGACCGACTTCGGGCCGGCGACGCCGGAGCCCCTGACGACCTTGCGGACCGTCTTCCTGCCGAGCTTGGTGCTGAGCGTGGCCGTGTACTTCACGCGCCCCGTGCCGTTGAGCCAGACGACGTTGAGCTTCAGGGTGCTCTTCTTCGCGTTCTTGACGACGCCGAACCGCTTCAGGCCGAGCGTGAGCGCCTGCGGCGTCACGACCGGCGGGTTCACCGGCGGGGCCACGACCGGCGGGGCGACGACGGGCGGGGTGACGACGGGCGGGACCACCGGGGCGGCCGCGTCGGCGGCGCCGACCTTCAGCTGCCAGCCGGCGAGGGTGCCGGTGTCGACGCCGACGGTGTCCTGGACCGAGAGCGTCCAGACGCCGTTCGGGTCCATGCCGCGGAACGCCGCGAGGGCGCCCTCGGGCACGACCGCGCCGGCGGCGTCGGTCGCGTTGTTGACCAGCAGCGTCGCCGAGTCGTCGAAGGTGCGGTTGGTGTAGAACGGCGTCCCGCCACCGGCCCGCGACGCGATGAGCACCGAGCGCCCGGAGTGCGAGAGCCGGATGACCAGGTCGTCGGACACGGGGTGGCTGATGTTGGTCACCAGGTCCAGGTCGGTCAGGTACGTCTTGGCGCCGCTCACGGTGAGCGACGACACGAGCGGGCCCCCGGGCGCGTCCGGGATCGGCTGCGCGCCGGCGGAGCTCGACGCGGTGATCGTCGGGGCGACGGCCGGCGCCGCGTCCTGGGTGGCGAGGTCGAGCGACCAGCTGGCGAGGGTGCCGCCGTCGGGGTCGACGGTCGCGACGTCGTCCTTGGTGTCCGTGACCCGGAGGGTCCACGTGCCCCGCGGGTCGATGCCGACGAACCGGCCGAGGGAGCCCTCGGGCGTCAGGTCCGCCTGGGGCGCGTCCTCGCCGAGCAGGGCGGCCGTCAGGTCGCTCGCCGGGGTGAGGGACGAGTCGTCCCAGAGGGTGTTGCTGAAGACGTTGTCGGTGCCGCCGGCGCCGTTCGTGCCGCCGTCGATCAGCGTCACGGTGCGGGCGGGCTGCCCGGGGCGCGCCGGCGACGTCAGGGTGATCTCGAGGTCCCCGGACCCGCTGTGCGTGATGAACGTGCGCACGTCGACGTCGCGCAGGTACGACTGCGCCGACTCGGGGACGGTGATGGTGGACACGGCCGCGGGCGCGGTCGCGAGGGGGCCGATGGCCTTGTTGTTCTGCGCCGCGGTGCTGCTCGCGGTGAGGGCGGCGCCGTTGGCGCCCCCGGTCGGTGCCGGAGCCACGGCCAAGGCCCGCTCGGTCATCGTCAGCGCACCGACGCCGAGCACCGCGAGCGCGCTGCCCACGGCCAGGCTCCGTCCCAGGTGGTCTCGAACCGTCATCTCGACACTCCGTTCGTCAATCGCTTTCAGACCATCACGGATACTCGCGACGGCCCCGCGGCGCCGGGAGGGTCGGACGGGGGGTTCGGCGACTCGACTTTCGGAAGCAGCCTGGCCGAAAACGTCAGAACCCCCGATTCCGGGGGTCCGGCGTCAACCCCTCCAGCGGTCCCGGAAGCGGAGGAGGCCACCGAGGAAACCGGCGCCGTAGCCGATGTGCAGCGCCCCGAACACGATCGGGAGGTACCGCAGGTGGGACAGGCCCGACCGGCGGGCGATGCTGACCGACGCCCCGAGGTTGGCCAGGGCGTACACCCCGACGAGGAGAGCCCAGACGCGCCGCACGGGGCGGCTGAACGGCGCGAGCAGGGCGCCGCCGGCGAGCGCCGCGACGAACGCCGGCGGCGCGAACTGGCGGGCGCTCATCTGCTTCGGGTGCTTCTGCAGCACCCGGACCTTCCAGTGCCCGTACTGCCGGTACTGGCGGAAGAGCGTCCTCAGCGAGCTGCGGTTGTAGTACTGCGACCGGATCGCGTCGGTCAGCAGGATCCGCCCCCCCTGCGACGCGAGGCGGTAGTTGAACTCGTCGTCCTGGTTGCGGACCATCTCGGTGTCGAAGCGGCCGACCCGCTCGAACACCTCGCGGGGCCACGCCCCCATGTAGACCGAGTCGACCCAGTGCTCGCCGGTGGCGTAGTGGAACTGGGAGTTCCCGACGCCGAACGGCGAGGAGGTCGCCAGCGCGATCGCCGCGCCCACCGGCCCGTCGCTGACGGCGTCCATGCGCCCGCCGACGTTGTCGGCGCCCGTCGCGGCGAGCGCCGCGACGCACTGGGTGACGTAGTCGTCGTCGATGATGGTGTGGCCGTCGACGCGGACGACGACGTCGCCGGTCGCCCGGTCGAGGGCGGCGTTGAACCCGGTCGGGACGATCCGGCCGGGGTTGTCGACGATCTCGATCGTGTGGCGCGGGTGGGCCTCCGCGAGTCCCGCGATCACCTCGCGGGTCGCGTCGTCCGACATGCCGTCGGCGACGAGGACCTGCATGCGCTCGGCCGGGTAGTCCTGGCCGAGCACCGCCCCGAGGCTGCGCGCGATGAACGCCTCCTCGTTGCGGATCGGCATGATCACCGTGACCCGCGGCGGCTCACCGTTGCCGTTCACGACGCCGCGCTCACCCGAGGGTCCGCGACAGGCGGATGAACAGGGACTTGCCGCCCGACGCGGGCTTCAGGCCGGCGGTGATCGCCACCTTCGACCCGCGGGGCACGCCCGACACGTCGAAGCGGCACGACACCGACTTGCCCTGCACCACGACCTTGCGGCACTGGCCGAGGCGCTGCGACCCGTGACGCGCGGCCATGGTCACCTCGCCGCCGACCTTGGAGCGGACGCCGAGGACGAGCGGCCCGCCGGCGGCCCAGGTGGCCTGGGCCGACAGGGTGCTCGCCTGCGGGACCTTCCGCGCCAGGCGCACGCGGACGCCCTTCGCCTTCTTGCTCAGCGGGTCGAGGCTCGCGGCGACGACCACCGGCAGCGCGCGGTTCGCGCGGCGGACCGAGAACCGGCACTTCACGGCGGTGTTGCGCGCCGCGCGGCGGGTGCAGGCACCGAGGATGGTCGACCCGGACCGGGGGACGATCTTCACGCGGCCGGCGAGGCGGGTGCGCGCCGACACGACGAAGGTGTCACCGGATAACCACGAGATCGAGAGGCGCAGCGTCCGCAGCGCGCGCAGGGCGGGGGCGGACAGGGCCGGCGCCGACGCGGCGGGCGGCGTCGCGCCGCCGCCGGAACCCGAGGACCCACCGGGCACCGACGTGGGGCCCTTGCCGGCGCACGGGCTGCCGGCACGCAGCGAGAAGTCCTTCGCGGCGCGGTTCGTGAACAGCGGGTCGGCGACGATGTTGTTCGACACCGAGAAGCCGCGCTGGTTCTGGACGTTGCCCTCGGCGCCGTTCCAGAGGCAGTTGCCGTCGGCGCGGTTGCCGGAGCCGACGGGGCCGCCCCAGTAGGACTCGACGTTGGCCGTGTCCTTGGAGTTGCTGATGATGTTGTTCACCACGACGTTGTTGCTCGAGGCGGTCGAGCCCTCGCCGGAGAACGTGATCCCGCGGCCGTTGCCGTCGATCACGTTGTTCGCGACGTAGGTGCCCTGCGCGTCGGGGTAGAGGTGCACCCCGTAGTCGGCGTTGTCGTAGATGTAGTTGTTCGTGATGCGCACGTTGCGCGTCGTGTTCAGGTAGATCCCGTGGTCGAACCCGGTCGCCGGCAGGCGCCCGCACCCGTGGATGCGGTTGCCGTCGATGACGATGTCCTCGGCCACCCCCTCACCGGGCTTGCCCAGGTGGAAGCAGATGCCGTGGTTGTCGTCCGTGACCTCGTTGTTCGAGAACGTGATCCGGTCGCCGTTGACGCTCGGGTTGACCCGGAACGACGTGCGGCCGTTGATGATCAGGTTGGTGTAGACGATGTCCGTCGCGCCGTCCGGCACGTAGATCTCGCCGAGGAGCGTCGCCCGGCCCTCGCCGGGGCCACTCGTGATGGTGACGGGGTTCCCGGGCCGGCCGCTGCGGTTCGCGCGGAGGCGCTCGGAGAACGTGGTGCCGGGCTGGAGGCACCCGACCTCGCCGGGGGCGAGGCTGTCGAAGAGGCGCTGCGCCGTCCGGTAGGGGGACGACGCGGATCCGGAGGCGGAGTCGCTGCCACCCGAGGCGGCGTATCGCGTGCACGCCGGTGCGGCGGAGGCGATGTCGGGGGTCTGTGCGACGAAGAGCAGGGCGAGCGTTCCCAGCAGTGCGACGACGGCGACGCGGAGCGTGGGAAGGGAGAGCCGGGCCCCATGGGGCAAGACGGCGTCCTTTCGGTGGGCACGTAGCAATCGGCGCGACGTACGACGGCGGAGTGGGCACTCACCCCTTGCCGATCGCGTCACCTGGAGCGGCTGGGACGCCGGTCCGGTGCATGCCGCGCGGTCATGCCTTTCGATTGGAGGGCAGGAGTATGCCAAACGATCCCGACGCGTCAACGGTGGCCGACCGGTGTTCAGGAGCCGCGCAGACGGGTCGTGCCGCACAGGTGGGCCAGGATCGCGGCCCCCGCGGCGGACAGGGCGGCGCAGACGACGACCAGGGCGATGTACCGGGGGTGGGCGTCGGCGAAGGCCCCCGCCGACTCGTCCGGCAGGCGGTCGAGGGCGACCGCGCCGAGGATCGCGCAGAGCGCCGCGGCGCCGCCGGCGAGGGCGACCGGGGCCCACGGGGAGCGCCCGGGCCGCACCACCGGGGACCGCCCCGCGGCGGGGGCGAGGGCCACCACCAGGGCCGCCGCGGCGATCGAGACGAGCAGCGCGCCGAGCACGTCGCTGGGGTAGTGCCAGCCGAGCGCCATGACGCCGGCGGCGACCGACGTCGCGAACGCGGTGGCGACGATCCCGCCGGCCACGCGCCCGCGCGGGGGGAGGGCGATCACGAGGCCGAGGCCGAGCGACATCGCGACGGCGGCGTGACCGCTGGGGAAGGCGCCCTGGCTGGCGCGCAGCGCCTCGCCGCCGACCGGGTCGGTGGCGCCGAGCGCCGCCGCGAGGACCCACGCCGCGAGCGGCCCGGCGCCCGCCGCCGCCGCGACGACCCCGGCCCGGCGGACCCCGCCGAGGACGAGCGTGCCGAGCAGCAGCAGGACCCCGCTCGCCACGAAGACGATCTCGGTGACCTGGGAGAAGCGGTAGGAGGCCTCGTCGCGGAGGCGCCAGTCACCGACGATCTGGGGGAACCTCAGCTCGCGGTCGGCGCGCAGCAGGTCGTCGACCCCGAGCGCCAGGACGTAGACGAGCCCCGCGAGGACGAGGCAGCCGGCCGCGACGACGAGCAGGGCGGGGACCCGGACGCCCGGGCGGTGCGGGGCCGCCTCCGCGCCCGCGGCGCGGGGCCGCTCGGGTGCCTGGACGGCCTCGCTCACGCGCCCCGCGACGGCAGCGCGCCGCGCACCCGGAAGACGCTCGACAGGGCTCCGGACACCTTGAGGCGGAACATGTCCCACGTGTCGCGCGCCTCGAGGGGGACGCGGGGGATCTCGAGGGGCGACGCGCGCACCGCGTGGGCGGGGCACGGGCCCAGCTTCATGGTGAAGGCCATGGAGATCCCGGCGGAGCGGAGGGCGTCGAGCGTGGACGCGTCGTAGTCCCCGTTCGGGTAGGCGAACGCGCGCGACGGGCGCCCCGTGCGGGCGGCGGCCTCGCGGGCGGACCCGGCGACCTCGGCGCGTGCGCGATCGTCGTCGACGCGGGTGAGGATCGGGTGGTCGACGGTGTGGGGCTGGCACTCGACGCCGTGGGCGACGAGCTCGGCGACCTCCTCCCACCCCATGAAGAGGGGCGTCTCCGGCCGCGGCGCGGCGACCTCGAGCGCGTCCCGCAGCTCGTCCATCGCCTGCGCCCGCCGGTCGTCGGGCACGGCCTTCAGGTGCGCGAGCATCTCGGTGCGGACCGCGGCGCGCGCCGCGGGCCCCTCCAGGTCGCGGGGCCCGGCGAGGGGCAGCTCGGCGCGCGGGAGCGTCGTGCGGCCGAGCAGGTAGGAGAGCTCGTCCCACCACATGACGCGGTCGGTGCCGATGGCGCCGGTGACGATGAAGATCACCGCCGGCAGGCCCAGCTCCCGCAGCACGGGGAAGGCGTGGGCGTGGTTGTCGCGGTAGCCGTCGTCGAACGTGATCAGCGCGGGGCGGTCGGGCAGCGGGCGGCCCGTCGTGAGGTGCTCGTGCAGGTCGTCGAGGGAGATCACCGTGAACGCGCGGGCGACGTGGCGCATCTGGCGCTCGAACATCTCGGGGGTGGCGCTCACGACCCCCGGGTCGAACGCGAAGCCGGGGTCCGCGACGTCCGCGATGCGGTGGTAGGCGAGCGCGGTGAGGCGGTCGCGCCCCCAGAGGGCGTCGGTGACGGGGCGCGGCGACAGCGCGGCGAGGGCCGCGAGCGCACCACGGCGCGCGGCGGCGCGGCGGTCGCTCATGCGCCGGGGCGCGGTTTCGGCCGCGATCTGTCGATGAAGGGGGGATGCGACGATCGCACCACCCCCCGCCCTGCCCCCATCGCGGACTCCCCCGTCCTCGTCGGAACGCCCGGAGGCCTTCCCCGAGCCCGGTCATGAAAGCATGGAAGCACCCCCACGAAGGCATAGCGGGAGACCTATGCCTGCGACCCGTTTCGGGGTCACGAGCGCCGTGCCACTCTGGCGGCCGGATGTTTTCGTGGACACGAGTCACGACGCGGACCCGCCGGCAGGACCGGCGCGCCCGCAGGCGGGGAGGACGGCTTGTCCGATGAGAGGAGAGACATGAGCACGGATGCGGTACAGCCCCGCTCGATCGAGGGGGCGGCGGAGGCCTCCAGCCTGCCGGCGCCCGTGATCCTGGCCGGCGGCAAGGGAACCCGCCTGGCCCCGTTCACCTCCGTCCTGCCCAAGCCCCTGATGCCGCTCGGCGACGGGCCGATCCTCGACGTCCTGCTGCAGCAGCTCCACGCGCAGGGCTGGAACGAGGTCACCCTGGCCGTCGGCCACATGGCCGGCCTGATCCGCGCGTACTGCGGCGACGGCGAGCGCTACGGCATGGACGTCAGCTACATCCAGGAGACGACCCCCCTCGGCACCGTGGGCCCGCTGGCCTTCCTGCCCGAGGAGGTCCGCCGCCGCCGCCTGATCGTCATGAACGGCGACCTGCTCACCACCCTGCGCTTCCGCGACCTCGTCGCCGCGCACGAGGAGAGCGGCGCGGTGCTGTCCATCGCGGTCATGCGCCGTCCGATCAAGGTGGAGTTCGGCGTCCTCGACCTCGGCGAGAGCCTCGGCGCCGCCCGCGAGATCACGAGCTACCGCGAGAAGCCGGAGATCGAGTCCACCGTCTCGATGGGCGTCTACGTCTTCGAGCCCGAGGCCCTGGACTACGTGACCCCCGGCGAGCCGCTGGACATCCCGGCGCTGATCGGCCGCCTGCTGGCCGACGGCCGCCGCGTGGCCGGCTACCCGTTCGACGGCTACTGGCTCGACATCGGGCGCCACTCCGACTACCAGCAGGCGATCGACGACTTCGAGCGCATCCGCGAGAAGCTGCTCGCACCCGAGGGGGCCCGCGCGTGACCGACCAGCTCCCGCTCTCCGCCCCGAGCTTCGACGAGGCGGAGGCCCAGGCCGTCGCGGACGTCGTCCGCTCCGGCTGGCTGACCATGGGCCCCCGCACGGCGCAGTTCGAGGGCGAGTTCGCCACCTACGTCGGCTCGTCCGCCGGGGTGATGGCCTCGTCGTGCACCGCCGCGCTCCACCTCGCGTTCGCCGCCCTCGACCTCGGTCCGGGCGACGAGGTGATCGTGCCGTCGCTGACGTTCGTGGCCACGGCGAACGCCGTCGCCTACACCGGCGCGACGCCGGTCTTCGCCGACATCGTGTCCCCCGAGGTCCCCCTGATCGACCCGGAGGCCGTCCGCGCGCTGATCACGCCGCGGACGAAGGCGATCTGCCCGGTGCACTACGCCGGGTACGTGGCCGACATGGTCGCCCTGCGGGCGCTCTGCGACCGCCACGGCCTCGCCCTCGTCGAGGACGCGGCCCACTCCCCCGGCGCGCGGTCGCCGGAGGGCCCCGCCGGGTCGCTCGGCGACATCTCGTGCTTCTCGTTCTTCTCGAACAAGAACCTCGTGACCGGCGAGGGCGGCATGTGCACGTCCGACGACGAGCGCCTCGTCGCGAGGATGCGGCTGCTCCGGGCGCACGGCATGACGGCGACGAGCTGGGACCGCGAGCGCGGCCACGCCAGCGGCTACGACGTCGTCGAGCGCGGCTACAACTACCGTCCGAGCGAGCTGGAGGCCGCCCTCGGCCTGGTGCAGCTCGGCAAGCTCCCCGGCATGCTGGCCCGCCGGCGCGCGCTCGTCGGCATGTACCGCCGCGGGCTCGAGCGGGTGCCCGAGGCCGGGTTCATCCCGTTCACGGCGGAGGGCGACGCGCTCAGCTCGTGCCACATCCTCCCGCTGGTCACCCCCGACCCCGAGGCCCGCGAGGACGTCCGCGCGGCGGCCGCGGCGGCGGGTGTGCAGACCAGCGTCCACTACCAGCCGGTGCACCAGTTCAAGGTGTTCCAGCCGCAGGAGTCGCTGCCCATCACGGAGGACTACGCGCGGCGTGAGGTGACGCTGCCCCTGTACCCCGGGATGGCCGACTCCGACGTCGACCGGGTCCTCGACCTGTTCCCGGTCCGCGCACGCGCAGGAGTGGCGTAAACCCACCGATCCGCCCCGGAGTCAGCGGACTCCGGGGCGTCGAGCGGGGGTCGCGGTCGCGCGCGTGAGCGCCCGCGTGAGGGGAGGGTCCGGGCGGGGCGCCATCGAAACCCCTCCGGGGGGTCAGTGGTGACCTAGCCGACCGACCCGCGCGGGGGGAGGCCCCCTCCGCCTACCTTTCCATCCATGAGCACTCACGCCGCATTCCGCACCGACCAGCACCTGGTCTCCCCCGCCTCCGCCGAGATCACCGGCCGGACCCGGGGCCCCCGCCTCACCGGGGCCATCCAGGCGCTCGTCGCCGCCCTCGTGGCGGCCAACATCGTCCTCTGGCTGACCGAGGCCTCCACCGGCCTCGCCCTCGCCATCGGCGCCGCCCTCGGCATCGTCTCGGCGGCCGTCGTCTCCTGGACCGTCCCGCCCGGCGAGCGCGGCCGCGCGGTCCTGGTGCGGCGTTACCGGCTCGGCCACTGCGCCGGCGCGGTGCTCTCCATCGCCATGCTCCTCGCCATCCTCGGCGGCAGCGTCATCGACGGCCTCACGGCCGCCGGCGCCCTGACCCTCGCGGTCGCCGCCACCGGCTCCGCCTGGCTCGTCGCCGCCGGCATGGACCGCGTCTTCGGCCGCGCCCGCCGCGTCCTCGTGGTCGGCACGGGCGAGGTCGCCCAGCACCTGATCGACTCGCTCCCCGAGGGCCGCCGCGGCTTCGAGGTCGTCGGCACCGTCGATGACCAGCGCCTCCCCTCGGGTGCCGAGGCCCACGGCGCCGCCCAGCTCGGCGACATCACCGAGCTCGGCGAGCTCGTCTCCCGCCACTCCGCGGACCTGGTCGTCTTCTGCTTCGTCGGGTCGCCCGACCGCGACCTGCAGGACGCCGTCAACGCCAGCCGCGCCGCCGGCGCCCAGGTGGCCGTCGTCTCCCGCCTCTTCGAGGGCCTGCAGGGCTCGCTGTCCCTGCGCCGCCTCGAGGGCCTGCCGGTCCTCGTCGCGGGCTCGACCCGCCCGTCGCGCAGCACCGAGATCGCCCAGCGCGTCACCGACATCGTGCTCTCCTCGACGATGCTCCTCCTGACGGCCCCGCTCTGGGCCGCCCTGGCGGTCGCCATCAAGCTCGAGTCCAAGGGCCCGGTGCTCTACCGCGCCAAGCGGATCGGCCGCGACGAGCAGCCCTTCCCGATGCTCAAGTTCCGCAAGATGTACGACGGCGCCCAGGGCCCCGCCCTGACGATGGGCCAGGACGACCGCTTCACCCGGATGGGCCGCTTCCTCGCCCACTCCAAGCTCGACGAGCTGCCGCAGCTCTGGAACGTGCTGAAGGGCGACATGAGCTTCGTCGGCCCCCGGCCCGAGGACGCCCGCTACGTGCAGGCGCACCACGAGGCCTACCGCCGCGTCCTCACCGTCCGCCCGGGCATCACCGGCCTCAGCCAGATCCGCTACCGCAACGAGTTCGAGCACCTCGTCGGCGACGACTTCGAGGCCTTCTACCTCAACACGCTGCTGCCGACCAAGCTCGCGATCGACCAGTACTACGTGGACCACCAGAGCTGGGTGCTCGACATGAAGTGCATCCTCTGGACCGGCGTCGCCCTCCTGCGGGGCGGGGAGCTGCAGCTCAGCGAGCTCACCGACCACGTCGCGTTCCGTCAGCCGAAGCCGCGCCGCCTGCAGGCGTCGATGGAGCTGGCGAACGTCGAGGACATGAGCCGCGCCGCCTGATCGTCCCCCGGCCTCCCGGCCGGGACGCACCACGACGAAGGGCCCGGACCTGCATCAGGTCCGGGCCCTTCGTCGTCGACGGACGGGGTCGCCCGCCTCCCCCGCGGGGGGACGGACGAGCGGGCCCGCCCCCGGCGGGGGGACGGACCCGCGCCGCTAGTTGCGGAAGCGGCCGGCCTTCGGGTCGGGGAAGGCGCCGAGGCGGGCTTGCGCGATGATCTGGTCCATGCCGGTCGGCACGGTCCAGGTCGTCGAGTACCCGAGCTCGTCGGCGATCCGCTGGAAACTGACCTTGTACGAGCGGGGGTCCTCGTTGATGTCGACCCACTTCGCCTCGAGCTCCGGGAGCCGCTCCTTCAGGAGCTCGTACATCATCCCCTTGGTGTAGTTCTCGCCCGAGTCGCCCACGTTGTAGACGCGGCCGATGCTCTTCTCCGGGGTCGCGAGCACGAGCTCGATGGCCCGTGCGGCGTCCTCGACGTGGACGTAGGGGCGCCAGAACTGCTCGCCGTAGATCTCGAGGACGCCGTCCTGCAGCGCCTCGATGGTGAACTGGTTGACGGTGAGGTCGAACCGCATGCGCGGCGCGACGCCGTAGACCGTCGCGAAGCGGCAGACCGTCGCCGGCAGCTCGGTCTCGGCGAGGAGCGCCTTCTCGACGGCGACCTTCGTCTCGGCGTAGAGGGAGACCGGGTTCAGGTCGCCGTCCTCGGTCACCAGGGTGTCGGTGTCCGAGACGCCGTAGTTGCTGCACGTCGACACGAACACGAAGTGCTTGATGCCGGCCTTCTTGCTGGCGGCGATCAGGTCCTGGCTGGCGCCCACGTTGATCGCGCGGGTGCGCTCCGGGTCGCGCTTGCCGGCGGGGTCGCCGACGACCGCGGCCAGGTGGACGACGGCATCCGACGTCGCGAGCAGTGGCTCGAGGGCCGCCGTGTCACGGACGTCGGCCCGCACCATGGTGAAACGAGGGTGGTCGAGGATCTCGCGGACGCCTTCGGCGCCGTGGTCCATCTCGCAGAGGTCCACTCCCACCACGGAGGTCTCGGGGTCGGCGAGCAAGCGCCGGGTGAGCGTTCCGCCCACGTACCCCGCGGCCCCGGTGACAAGGATTGTTCTCACGTTGCTCCCGTTCGTCGGTATGCTCCCCAATCGGCCGGGACGCTGTCCCGATGGACCAGATCGGGCCGCGGACTTTACACCTTGAGCGGTGCGTCCCGATCGCCCCGACCGGCGGTCGCCGACCGGTCCCGGGGCTGTCGTGGACGCGACGCGGCGGCGGAGCGGGGGACGACATGACGGTGGCGGGTGGCGGTGAGGCGCGTACGTCCCGGGCGGCCGGCGACGGGGTCCTCCCCCGGCTGGCCCAGGCGGGGTGGGACGACCTGGTCGGCGCCCACGCGCCGGCCGACCCCCTGCGCCGCACGGCGTGGCTCACGGCCTGGCGCGCGGAGGCGGGCGCCTCCGTGGCGCCGCGCTGCGTGATCGTCGACCGCGGCCGCGCCCCGGTGGCGATCGCGCCCCTCGAGGTCGCGACGCGCGGGGGCCTGCGCCTGGTGCGGCACCTCGGCCAGGGGGACGCCTGGTTCCACATCGCCCCCCCGGCGGCCGACGCCGACGCCCTCGCGGTGCTGCTCTCGGCCATCGCCGCCGAGCCGGGCGACATCCTGCAGCTCGACGGCTTCGCCGCCGACGAGGACACCGTCGCCGCGCTCCGGACCGCGATCCCCGGGGTGCGCCTCACGGCGGGCGAGACGTGGCGGCTCGAGGTGGCCGACCCGCCGCGGTCGGTGCGCAAGCGCCGCAAGGAGGTCGGCCGGGCCCAGCGGCGCGCCGCCGAGCGGGGCGTGTCGCTGGCGGTCGACGTGACCGGCGACTGGTCGGAGATCGGGCCGCGCCTGCCGGCGCTGCTCGACTTCCACGCCGCCCACTTCCCGGGCGAGGGCGACAACCTGCTCGCCGGCCCCGGCGTGCGGCGCCGCTTCACCGAGCGGGCGATCGCCGCGATGGGCGCGGAGGGCCGGGTGCGGCTGGCGGAGGTGCGGGTCGAGGGCGGGGCGATGGTGGCCTGGGACCTCGCCCTGGTCGGCGACGGCGGGTCCGCCGTGGCGTACGCCGGGGCGTTCGACCGCGACCGCGACGACGTCACCATGCTCGGCTGGATCTCGATGCTGGCGATGATCGAGGCGCTCGAGGCCGAGGGCGTCGGTCTGGTGGACTTCGGGCCGGGACCGGCCCCCTACAAGGACCTGATCTCGCGTGCCGTGCCGCTGGTGCGGGCCACGGCGCCGCTGTCCCTGCGGGGCCGCGCCGCCCTCGGCGCCCACCGGGCGGGGACGGCGCTGCAGGAGCTGCGTGCACGGCGACGGGGGGAGGACGGGTGAGCGGGCGGCCCCTGAAGGTCGTGATGCTGATCGAGTCGGTCCGCGGCGGCGGGGCCGAGCGGTTCACCGTGGGCCTGGCGCGCGCGCTCGACGACGGCCCCGACTGCGACGTCGTGGTCTGCGCGAGCCGGGACGCGGGACGCAACCGCGAGCCGATCGCCCACGAGACCGGCGTGCGGGTGCTGATGCTCGGGCGGCGGCGCACGCTGTCCCCCCTCGCCTGGCTGCCGCTGATCCGGCACCTGCGGCGCGAGCGGGTCGACGTCCTCCACTCGCACATGTTCGGCTCGAACGTCTGGGCGGTCCTGATCGGCCGCCTCGCACGCGTGCCGGTGGTGATCGCGACGGAGCACTCGTGGACGTACGAGGGCCAGCGGGTGCGGAAGCTCCTCGACGGATACTGGATCGGCCGCCTCGCCACGGCGTTCGTCGCCGTGTCGCCCGAGGACGCCCGCCGGATGGTGGAGATCGAGCACGTCCCCGCCCGCCGGGTGCGGACGATCGGCACCGGGCTGCTGCGCGACCCCGCCGAGCTGCAGTCCGCGCCGGGGGGCCTCCGCGAGGAGCTCGGGCTGCCGCCGGGGACGCCCCTCGTGGGCGCGATCGCGATGCTGCGCCCGATGAAGGCGGTCGACGTCCTGGTGGCGGCCTTCGCCCGGCTGCGGGAGCGGGTTCCCGGCGCGCACCTGGCGATCGCCGGCGACGGTCCGCTGCGACCGGAGGTGGAGGCCCAGATCGCGGAGCTCGGCGTCGGCGACGCCGTGCACCTGCTGGGGGTGCGCGAGGACGTCGCGGACATCCTGCGGTCGCTCGACGTCGTCGTGCTGCCCTCCGACTCCGAGGGCAGCCCGATCGCCCTGATCGAGGCGATGGTCGCCGGGCGGGCCATCGTGGCGTCGCGCGTCGGCGGCATGCCCTGGATCCTCGGCGAGGGCGACTGCGGCGTGCTCGTCCCGCCGCGCACCCCCGACGTGCTGGCGGGCGCGATCGCCGACCTGCTCGAGGACCCCGCCCGGCGCGAGGAGCTGGGCGCGCGGGCCCGGGAGCGCGCCCTCGCGGACTTCACGCTGGAGAGCGTCGCCGGCCAGTGGGCCGCCCTGTACCGGGAGCTGCGCGGGTGAGGCCACCGGAACGGTGGTGGCAGGTTTTCGGTGGTACTAGACTCCTTCCGTGACGCCGTCCGGACGCCTCGTCAGGTGCCTCTCGCCGTTCCTGGTGGTCGTGGTGCTGCTCGTCGCGGCCAGCGTCGCCGCCGGCCAGCAGATCCAGGTCCCCGGCGGTCCCGACCCGATCCCGCCGTCGGTCCAGCCCGACCCGGCGCCCACGCCGGCGCCCGCGCCACGGCCGACGCCGGCGCCCACGCCCGTCGCCCCCGCACCGACCCCGGAGCCCGAGCCCGACCCGGGTGCCGAGGAGCCGGTCGAGCCGGCGGGCCCGAGCGCCGCCGACCTCCAGCGCCAGCGCGAGGCCCGCGAGCGGGCCGCCCGCGAGCGGCGCGAGCGTGCCGCGGCCGCGCGGCGCGAGCGCCTGCGCCGGGAGGCCGAGCAGCGCCGCATCGAGGAGGCCCGCGCGCGCCGGGAGGCCGAGATCGCCGCGCAGCGCGAACGGGACCGCGCGATCCTCGCCGCGGCGCAGGCCCGCGACGAGGGAGCCGCGCCCGCGGCCGACTCGGGCGGCGGGGCCGGGCCGGTCTCGCTGCTCGCCTGGCTCCTCGGCGCGGCGGTCCTCGTCGGCGCCGTCGCCGCCGTCCCGTTCCTGCGCCGCACCCCCTCGCCCCGGCCGGTCGGCGCCTTCGCCGCCGTCGTCGCCGAACGCCGCACCGAGATCGTCTGCGGCATCGTCGCCCTCGCGTCCGGGATCGGGTTGCTGCTGTTCCTGACCGGCCAGTAGGCCGCCCGCGCCGATAGGGTGCCGTCGCGATGACGACACCCGCACCCACCGACGCCCCGCGCGTCGCCTACGTCATGTCGGCGTTCCCGACGGTGACCGAGACCTTCATCCTGTTCGAGATCCTCGAGCTGGAGCGCACCGGCGTCCACGTCGAGATCTTCCCGCTGCGTCCCCGCGGCGAGGAGACCTCGCACCCCGAGGCCGGCCCGCTGGTGGCGCGCACCCGCTACGCGAAGCTGGCGTCGCTGCCGACCCTCGCGGCCCAGGTCCACTGGCTCCGTCGCGACCCGGGGGCCTACCTCGGCGCCTGGTGGCGCGCCCTGCGGGGGAACGCCCGCTCGCGGCCGTTCCTCGTCCGGGCCATCGCCGTCGTCCCCCTCGCCGCCCGGTTCGCGCGGGAGATGCAGGCCCTCGGGGTGCAGCACGTCCACGCGCACTGGGCGACGCACCCCGCCCTCGCCGCGAACGTCGTGCACCACCTGACGGGCCTGCCGTACAGCTTCACGGCGCACGCCCACGACATCTACATCGACCGCTCGATGCTGGAGGAGAAGATCCGCGACGCGAGCTTCGTCGTGACGATCTCCGACTTCAACCGGCGCATGCTCGAGGACCTCTACGGGTCGTGGGCGGCCGACAAGACCTCGGTGATCCGCTGCGGCGTCGACCTGAGCGCCTTCACCCCGCGCCCCGCGCGGGAGCCGCACGAGCCGTTCACGGTGTCGTGCATCGCGGGCCTCCGCGAGAAGAAGGGCCAGCTCCACCTGGTCGAGGCCGTCGGGATGCTGCGGGCCGAGGGACGCCCGGTGCGGTGCCTGCTCGTCGGCGACGGCGAGATGCGGGGCGCCATCGAGGCGCGCGTCGCGGAGCTCGGCCTCGGCGACGACGTGGTGCTGATGGGTCACCGCAGCCGCGACGAGGTCAGCGCCACCCTCCGCGACAGCGACGCCATGGTGCTGCCGAGCGTCACGACCGGCGACGGCGACATGGAGGGGATCCCCGTCGCGCTGATGGAGGCCCTCGCCAGCGAGGTGCCCGTCGTCGCGTCGTCCCTCTCCGGCATCCCGGAGCTCGTCCGCGACGGGGAGACGGGGCTGCTCGTCGCCGAGGGCGACGCCGCGGGCATCGCGGCGGCGATCCGGCGGCTCCGCGACGACCCGGAGGGGGCGGCGCGGATGGCGGCGGCCGGCCGGGAGCGGGTGCTCGACGCCTACGAGCTGGCGCGCAACACCGGCGAGCTGCGGCGCATGATCACCTGGTCGTACAACCCGCCGGTGACGGGGGGCTGAGCCCCGGGGCGGCGCGCGCGGCGCCGCCCCGGGTCCGGTCCATCAGCGACGGGCGAGGAGCCGCTCGACGAGCGTGGCGCGCCGAACCGTCGCCCGCGCGAGGACCTCGGTGGCGCGGACCTGGCCGATCGTCGCCGGCACCCGCCGGGGGACGACGGTGCGCGGCACCGCGTCGCTGCGACCGCTGACGCGGTTCAGCAGGATCGTGACGCGACGGAGGGCGTCCGCCGCGCCCATGCGGGTGGCGCGCATCTCGGCGGCCGACACCCGCGGGCGGGTCGTCAGGGCCTCCGGGACGGCGGCGGTGCGGGTGCCGAGCACGCGCCGCTCGAGACGGCCGACCCGCGTGAGCAGGCGGACCACCATGCGGCGGTGCGTGACGACCTGACCCTGCGTCGGGCGGGCGGCGGGGCCGAGGACCCGCTGGCGCGGCGTGAGGGGCTGCGACATCGAGCGGTCACCGGAGTCCGGGCTGGTGCGCGACCTCGGCTTCAGCGGGTTCGAGACCGGCGTGGAGGGGACGGGCACGTCGGGCGGGCCGAGGGACGGCGGCGGCGACGGGGTCAGCCCCGCGGCGGGGACCTTGCCGAGGCAGGGGCTGCCGGCGCGGAGGGTGAAGTCCTTGGCGGCCCGGTTCGTGAACATCGGGTCGGCGGTGATGTTGTCGGAGGCGGTGAAGCCACCGTTGGAGAGGTTCACGTTGCCGGTGCGGCCGTTGAACATGCAGTTGCGGTCGGCGCGGTTGCCGACACCGACACCCGACGCCCACCACGACTCGACGTTGCTCTTGACCAGCGAGTTGCTGATCACGTTGTTCTCGACGAGGTTGTTGCTCGACACCAGGCCACCCTCACCCGAGAACGTCACCCCACGGCCGTTGCCGTCGATGACGTTGTTGGCGACGTAGGTGCGGTTCGCCCCCGGGTACAGGTGCACCCCGTAGTCGGCGTTGTCGAAGATCAGGTTGTTGGTGATGCGGGTGTCGTAGGCGTGGTTGACGTAGATGCCGTGGTCGAAGCCGGTCGCCGGCATCCGCCCGCACCGGAAGATCCGGTTCGAGTCGACGACCACCCCGTAGGCGATCCCCGACCCGATGTTCGAGCCGATGTGCAGGCAGATCGCGGTGTTGTCGTTGGTGATGTCGTTGTTGCGGAACACCACCCGGTCACCCTGGACGTCGGGGCTGACCCGGGCGCCGGAGGTCCGGCCGTTGATCACCAGGCCGTCGAAGACGACGTCGTTGGCGGCCTCGGGGACCCATGTCTTGCCGAGGATCGTCGCCTTCGCCCCACCGGGGGCGGTGGTGAGGGTGATGCCGCTGCGGTTCACCTTCACGCCACCGAACGTCGCCCCCGGCTGGAGGCACCCGACCTGACCCGAGCTCAGTGAGTCCACGAGCTTCTGGGAGGTGCGGAACGGGGCGGACTCGGTGCCGGCGGCGGAGTCGCTGCCGGACAGGGACGCGTACTTGGTGCACGCGGGTGCCGCGGCGGCGGGCGACGCCGGCGCGAGGGCCACGAGGGCGACGGCCGCCAACGCGGCACCGGCGACCCACACCGGCAACGCGCGACGGACAGGACGGGCACGGACCATGAGGTCTTCCTCCGTGAAGATCGCGAGGGCCCTGTCGGGGCGACGCTCTGACCGCTTGCCGGCCCGCGCCGGGCACTCCCCGGACCACTCGTTGCGTACCCCTTCATCGGGTCCGCGGGGGAGCGTCTTGAGACCCCCGGGCCACCGCGTCGCCCCCCGGGGGGTGGCGACGCGGTGGCGGGTGGGGCTCAGCGCGTGAGGGTGACGGCGTCCATGTAGAACGCGTCGCCGCTGACGGCGCCGGCCTGGCCGACGTAGACCTCGATCTGGTTGCCCGAGGCCTGGGCGGTGAGGCTGCCGGTGACCGGGGCGAACGTGCCGCCCAGCGTCACCGTGGGACCGGCGACGGTCCGCAGGATGGTGCCGGCGGCCGAGCGCTCGCGGAGGTAGAGCTTCACCTGCTTGCCGGTGGCCGAGGCCGTGGCGGCCCTCACCATCGCGCGGCCGGTGTAGAGCGCGCCGCCGGTGGCCGAGGTCACCGAGGTCGGGGCGTCATCGACCGTGAACGCGGTGCCCGTCGTCTGGGCGACCCGGGCGACGTAGGAGCCCGCCGGGGCGTCGGCGAGGGCGACGCGGGTGAGACCCGCCTGCCAGGTGGTCCACCCCGTCACGCCCGACTCGAACGAGCCGTTGGCGACGGAGTCGCTGCCACCGGTGCTCGGCGGCGGGGCGGGGACGACCGGGGCCGCCGTGACGCTCAGCGTGCGGCTGGTCGTCGAGGAGGCGCCGTCGTCGTCGGTGACGCGCAGGCCGACCGTGACGTCACCGGCGCTGGCGTAGCTGCGGGTCGCGGTCGCGCCCGTCGCGTCGTCGTAGGCGCCGTCGCCGTCGAGGTCCCAGGCGCGGGAGGCGATGGTGCCGTCCGCGTCGGTGGAGGAGTCGGTGAACGTGACCGCCACGCCCGTCTGCGGGGCGAGGCTGCTCGCCGTGAACGACGCCGCCGGGGCCGTGTTGGCCGGGGGCGGGGGCGGGGGCGGGGTGGTGGTGGAGCCGGTGCCGAGGGTGACGGCGTCCATGTAGAACGCGTCCCCGGCGGCCGCGGCGGACTGGCCGACGTAGACCTCGATCTGGTTGCCGGTCGCCTGGGCCGTCAGCGTCGCCGTGACGGGGCCGAAGCCCGAGCCGAGCGTGGCGACGGGGCTCGCGACGGTCCGCAGGGTGGTGCCGGCGGCCGAGCGCTCGCGGAGGTAGAGCTTCACCTGCTTGCCGGTGGCCGAGGCCGTGGCGGCCCTCACCATCGCGCGGCCGGTGTAGAGCGCGCCGCCGGTGGCCGAGGTCACCGAGGTCGGGGCGTCATCGACCGTGAACGCGGTGCCCGTCGTCTGGGCGACCCGGGCGACGTAGGAGCCCGCCGGGGCGTCGGCGAGGGCGACGCGGGTGAGGCCCGCCTGCCAGGTGGTCCACCCCGTCACGCCCGACTCGAACGAGCCGTTGGCGACGGAGTCGCTGCCACCGGTGCTCGGCGGCGGGGCGGGGACGACCGGGGCCGCCGTGACGCTCAGCGTGCGGCTGGTCGTCGAGGAGGCGCCGTCGTCGTCGGTGACGCGCAGGCCGACCGTGACGTCACCGGCGCTGGCGTAGCTGCGGGTCGCGGTCGCGCCCGTCGCGTCGTCGTAGGCGCCGTCGCCGTCGAGGTCCCAGGCGCGGGAGGCGATGGTGCCGTCCGCGTCGGTGGAGGAGTCGGTGAACGTGACCGCCACGCCCGTCTGCGGGGCGAGGCTGCTCGCCGTGAACGACGCCGCGGGGGCGACGTTCGACGCGGGGGGCGGCGCGGGGACCGTCGTGCCCGTCGTCGGGACCTTGCCGATGCAGGGGCTGCCGGCGCGGAGGGTGAAGTCCTTGGCGGCCCGGTTCGTGAACATCGGGTCGGCGGTGATGTTGTCGGAGGCGGTGAAGCCACCGTTGGAGAGGTTCACGTTGCCGGTGCGGCCGTTGAACATGCAGTTGCGGTCGGCGCGGTTGCCGACACCGACACCCGACGCCCACCACGACTCGACGTTGCTCTTGACCAGCGAGTTGCTGATCACGTTGTTCTCGACGAGGTTGTTGCTCGACACCAGGCCACCCTCACCCGAGAACGTCACCCCACGGCCGTTGCCGTCGATGACGTTGTTGGCGACGTAGGTGCGGTTCGCCCCCGGGTACAGGTGCACCCCGTAGTCGGCGTTGTCGAAGATCAGGTTGTTGGTGATGCGGGTGTCGTAGGCGTGGTTGACGTAGATGCCGTGGTCGAAGCCGGTCGCCGGCATCCGCCCGCACCGGAAGATCCGGTTCGAGTCGACGACCACCCCGTAGGCGATCCCCGACCCGATGTTCGAGCCGATGTGCAGGCAGATCGCGGTGTTGTCGTTGGTGATGTCGTTGTTGCGGAACACCACCCGGTCACCCTGGACGTCGGGGCTGACCCGGGCGCCGGAGGTCCGGCCGTTGATCACCAGGCCGTCGAAGACGACGTCGTTGGCGGCCTCGGGGACCCATGTCTTGCCGAGGATCGTCGCCTTCGCCCCACCGGGGGCGGTGGTGAGGGTGATGCCGCTGCGGTTCACCTTCACGCCACCGAACGTCGCCCCCGGCTGGAGGCACCCGACCTGACCCGAGCTCAGTGAGTCCACGAGCTTCTGGGAGGTGCGGAACGGGGCGGACTCGGTGCCGGCGGCGGAGTCGCTGCCGGACAGGGACGCGTACTTGGTGCACGCGGGTGCCGCGGCGGCGGGCGACGCCGGCGCGAGGGCCACGAGGGCGACGGCCGCCAACGCGGCACCGGCGACCCACGCCGGCAACGCGCGACGGACAGGACGGGCACGGACCATGAGGTCTTCCTCCGAGAGGCATGCGCAACCGACGCCGTCGGCGGGACCTGGTCGGGCGCGCGGGCATGCGCGGCCGGCCGGGCACGGTCCCGGGGGAGCGGCGGTGGCGACGAGGGGACGTGGGCACGAGCGCCGGTGGGTCCGGGTCCCGATGCCCCCTCACTGCCGCGGAACTGCGGGAGGACGGAGGGGGCGGGGTGTCCCGGTGACCGGAGCGTCCCCTAGCTATCGGACGGGTCCGCCACCCTCTTGAGGGGTCTCGCCATCCGTCGCGAAGGGCACGGCGCCCGCGCCGGCGGGGACCATCCGGGCCGAGAGCCGCCGTCCGGTGGCCGCCGCCTCCTCGCACGCCGGGCAGACCCTCTCCCCCGGCCGCCCGTCGACGACCCCGTCGGCGGTCGCGCCGCCGTGCCCCGGGTCGATGGCGCACAGCCCCGCGAAGATGTCCCCGCGGGGGTGCGGGGCGCCGACGCGCTCCGCCACGCCGGTGAGGGTCGCGAGGCCCTCGTCGATGCGGGCGTCGAGGGCCTCGACGGCGGCGGGGGTGCGGGCCTCGGCCGCCTGGGCGACGATCTCCGCGTAGCCGCCGAGGGCCGCCTGGACGTGGCGGCGCTCCTCGTCCGGCAGCCCCGGGAAGCCGGCGAGGCCGATGGCGTGCGCCCGGAGGGCGTCGAGCCGCACCCGGGCGCGGGCGCGCCGCTCGGCGAGGTCGCGGCGCTCGCGGCGGGTCGCGCGGCCCGCCCCCATCGCGACCGCCCACCCGCCGCCGAGGAGGCCGAGCAGCAGGAGGGTCGCGGCGGGACGCCACGACCGGCCGTTCCCGTCGGGGAGTGGCACCGCGACGACCTCCGCCGCGCGGGCGAGGCGCTCGACGGGGTTCGCGATCGCCCCGACGCCGGCCTCGCGGAGCCGGACGGTCATCTCGGCGGTGCTGCGCGGCCCGACGGAGGCGACGCCGCCGCCGCGTCGGGTGACGAGGAGGGTGCCCCCGAAGCCGAGGTCCTGCGCGAGGCTGCGCGCGTACGCCTGCAGCGACGGGGCGCCCACCGGGCCGAGGACCACCGCGAGCTTCACCGGCCGCTCCTCCGCCCGCAGGGCGGCGGCGAGCTGCGCGAGGGCGGCCTGCTCCGCGGCGGCCGCGGTGCCGAGGACGCGGGGGCTGACGTACGCGTCGCCCTGCGCGAGGGCCGTCGCCGCGGGGTCGGTCGCCGCGGCCCCGGGGGCCGCGACCGCGAGGACCGTGCCGAGGGTCGCCACCGCGACGAGGAGGGCCCGGCGCAGCCGCCCGGTCACGCGGTGCTCAGGCGGGCGCGCCGCTCGGGGCCGGCGCGAGGGCGTCTCGGGCGACGCGCAGCGCGCGGGCCATCCTCCCCGCGGTGGCGGGGACGGTCGCGCGGAGGTCGATGCGGGCGAGCGCGACCTGGCCGCTGGTGCGGACGACGACGAAGCCGAAGCGCTCGAGGAGCGCGCGGTCGAAGAGGGTGTGGTGCCCGAGGAAGCGGTCGGCCGACGGGACCTCGTCGGGGTAGCCGATCGCGAACGACTCGACGGCGGCGACGTCACGCGCCTTCAGGTCGGCGAGGGCCTCCAGCAGGAGCCGCTCGCAGGCGCCCTCGGGGTCGTCGCCCTCCAGGTACGTGCAGGTGATGAGGGCCGCGTCGCGGCCGGGGGGACCGGCGGGCAGGGCGAGGGCGCGGGGGAAGAGCTCCGCGGGGCCGTACTGGACCATCCCCCGGAAGCCGTCGCCCTCGCGCAGGACGCGCCCGAACCCCCCGTGGCGGCGCTGGACCGACTCCGCCCACGCCTCCTTGCGGCGCTCGTCGGTCACCACGCGGTCGTGCTGCCAGAACGTGCAGCTGATGCAGGGCGGCGGCAGGTCCCCGCGCGTCGCCGCGGTGAGGGTGCTGATGCGGCTCACGGGAGGATGATAGGCCCCGCGGCCCGGCTCACCGGCACGTCGGGTCGTCGACGGCGCAGACGCCGCCCATCCACACCGGCATCTCCCGCCAGCCGCCGTCCGCGGGGACGACGCCGCCGTACGTCTCCGCGAGGTACGCGAGGATCCGCCGCCGGTCCCACACCGCGACGGTGCCGTCGACGAGCATCGGCACCTGGGGCGGCTCGCCCTGGGCGGCGACCAGCGCGGCGCGCGCCACCGGGTCGCCCCGGACGGTCACCGCGTCGTAGGTCATGCCGAGTGCGTCGAGGGCCTCGCGGACCTCGACGCACTTCCAGCACGAGGGCGCGTCGTAGAGGATCACGACGCGACCGGGGGTCAGACCCCGACGGTCTCCAGCACGCGGTCGACCGGGACCATGTGGCGCTTGAAGTCCATGATCTTGCGGTCGATGCCGAGCGCGAGGCCGATGAGCTGCGGCAGGTGCAGCACCGGCATGTTGTACTCGGTCCCGTTCAGCGCCTCGGCCTTGCGCTGGTAGGCGTCCATCGCGAGGTGGCAGAGCGGGCACGGCGTGACCATGCAGTCGGCGCCGGCGTCACGGGACTGCGAGAGCGCGACGTGCGACTCGCGCAGGGCGACCTCCTCGCGGGCGAGGACGATCGGGAAGCCGCAGCACTTCGACTTCGCCTCGTAGTCGGCGACCTCGCCGCCGAGGGCGGTGATGAGCCGCTCCAGCGACTGCGGGCGGTCCGGGTCCTCGAAGCCCATCACCGACGACGGCCGGAGGAGCTGGCAGCCGTAGTAGGGGGCGACGCGGAGGCCGTTCAGGCCGCGGGGGCCCTGCTTCTCGAGCAGGGACAGGCCCTCCTCGGTGGCGAGGTACCACAGGAGGTGCGTGACCTCCTTGGTGCCCTCGTAGGGGCGCGCCCCGACCTTCACGAGCTCCTCGTTGACCTGCTCGAGGAGCCGCGCGTCCTCCTTGACCATCTTGTTCGCACGGCGCAGGTTCAGCGTGCAGACGTTGCAGATGGTGAGGATGTCGACGCCCATCTCCTCGGCCTGCGAGAGGATGCGGACGTTGAGCGTGAGGTACAGGTTCGGCTTGGCCTCGGCGATGTCGCCGGCGCCGCAGCACGTGGCCGCGGGCATCGGCAGCAGCTCGATGCCGAGCATCGGCGCCAGGTGCTTCGTGGTGGCGTCGAGCTCCTTCGAGCTGAACTCGGCGATGCAGCCCGGGTAGTACGCGAAGCGGGTGACGCCGCCCTCCGGCGTCTCCCCCGTCGGGTCCGTCAGCGCCGGGGCGGTCGTCGCCATCTAGATCGTCTCCTTGACGTTCTTCATCAGCTTCTGGACTTCCTTGAGCTTCTTGATCCGGTGCGGGATCGGCGACGGCGCCTTGCCGTGCCGCAGCATCTGGATGGCGAACGGGATGTCGAACTGGGCCTTGATCGGGTCGGTGAAGGGCACCAGCACCGTCTCGTTCAGCTTGCCGCCCGTGCGCATCGACAGCAGGAACGCCTTCGCGTGGCGGGCGCCCGCGTCCTTCATGGAGCGGCCCTCCTGGAACGCGATCCCGCCGAGCTTCTCGATGGCGTCGCGCGGGTTGACGCCCTTCGGGCACCGCTCGTTGCAGTACATGCAGCGGGTGCAGTCCCAGACGCCGTGCTGGCCCGTGTAGAGCTTGGCGCGCTGCTTGCGCTCACCGTCGCGGACGTCGCCGGCGAAGCGGTAGCCCCAGGCGAGGGCCGCGGGGCCCACGAACTCGGGGTCCGCCGCGAGCGAGTTGCACTCGGAGTAGCAGGCGGCGCAGAGGATGCACGCGCTCTCCTTGAAGAGCTTGTTCATGTCCTCCTTGGAGACCAGGCGCTCCTTCTCGGGCGCCGGGCCGTCCGGGATCAGGTACGGCTTGACCGCCTTGAACTTGTCCCAGAACGGGTCCATGTCGACGATCAGGTCCTTCAGCGGCGTGAAGTTGCCGATCGGATCGACCTGGATCGTGTCGGTCTCGAACTCCTTCTTCACGTCCTCGACCTGGCTCATGCAGGCGAGGACGGTCTTGCCGTTCGCCTTGCAGGCACAGGACCCGCAGATGGCGCTGCGGCACGAATACCGCACCGCCAGCGTGCCGTCCTGCTCGTTCTGGAGCTGGAGGATCGCGTCGAGGAGCGTCATGTCCTCGCCGTGCTCCAGGTCGAACGACTGCCGGTACGCCTCCTCGGAGACGTCGGGCTGGAAGCGGAAGATGTCGAGTGTCGTGGTGGCCATCAGTAGGACCTCACCTGGGGCTGGAACTTGGTCACGGTGACCTCGGAGTAGTCCAGGCGGATCTGGTCGTCCTCGAGGTACGAGAGCGTGTGCTTCATCCAGTTCTCGTCGTCGCGCTCGGGGTGGTCCGTGCGTGAGTGGGCCCCCCGGCTCTCGGTGCGCTCGACGGCCCCCGCCACCATGGTGGCGGCGAGGTCCAGCAGGTAGCCGGTCTCGATCGTGTGGATCAGCGACTGGTTGAAGGTGCGGCCCTTGTCCGTCACGACCACGCCCTTGAACTGCTCCCGCAGGTCCTCGACCGTGGCCTGCGCCTCGCGCAGGTCGGACTCGGTGCGGAACACGCCGACCTTCTCCTGCATCGTGTCGGAGAGGACGTCGCGCAGCTCGTGCTGCTTCGGGCCCTTCGTCCGCTCGAGCATGATGCGGATCTCCTCCTCGGTGCGGCGGGCGGCCTCGGGGGTCGCCTGGATGCCGCGGCCGTTGAAGATCTGCGAGGCGTAGCGCGCCGCGGCGCCGCCGGTGCGGGCGCCGAACACGACGGCCTCCAGCAGCGAGTTGCCGCCGAGGCGGTTCGCACCGTGGACCGAGACGCAGGCGCACTCGCCGGCGGCGAACAGGCCCTGCATGTGCGGGGCGGCGCCCCACGAGTCCACGTGCACGCCACCCATGTGGTAGTGGGCGCCGGGCCGGATCGGGATGGGCGCCTCGATCGGGTCGACGCCGGCGAACGCCATCGCCAGCTCCCGGATCTGCGGCAGCCGCTCCATGATCTTCTCGCGGCCGAGGTGGCGCAGGTCGAGCAGCACCGACCCGTTGATGCCGCGGCCCTCGAGGATCTCGGTGGCCTCGGACCGCGACACGACGTCGCGGGAGGCGAGCTCCAGCTTGTTGGGCGCGTACTTGCTCATGAAGCGCTCGCCCTCGGAGTTCAGGAGGTAGCCGCCCTCGCCCCGGGCGCCCTCGGTCACGAGCACGCCGCTCGGGTTGAGGGTCGTGGGGTGGAACTGCATGAACTCCATGTCCTTCAGCGGCACGCCGGCCTTGAGGGCCAGGCCCATGCCGTCGCCGGTGGACGAGTGGGAGTTCGTGGAGGGGCGGTAGACGCGTCCGGCGCCGCCCGTGGCCAGCACGACCGCCTTCGCGCCGATGGTCTGGATGGTGCCGTGGACCATGTCGTAGGCGACGACGCCGGCGCAGCCGCCGTGGTCGTCCTGCACGAGGTCCGTGACGAACCACTCCTCGTACGTCGGGATGTCGTACTTGACGCACACGGTGTAGAGCGTGTGGAGGATGACGAGGCCGGTCAGGTCGGCCGCGAAGCAGGTCCGCGGGAAGCCGGCACCGCCGAACGGGCGCTGCGCGATCTTGCCGGTGCTCTCGTGGCGGCTGAACACCGCGCCCCAGTGCTCGAGCTGGATGATCTCGCCCGGTGCGTTGTTGCAGAGGATCTCGATCGCGTCCTGGTCGCCGATGTAGTCGGCGCCCTTGACGGTGTCGAAGGTGTGGTTGTCGGGATGGTCGTCGGTCTGGTTGCCCAGCGCCGCGTTGATCCCGCCCTGCGCCGCCCCGGAGTGGCTGCGCACCGGGTGGACCTTGGTGACGAGCGCGACGTCCACGCCCGCCTCGTGCGCCGCGATCGCCGCGCGCATGCCCGCGAGGCCCGCGCCGACCACCACCACGTCATGGCTGAGCAATGTCCGTGCCCTCCGCGTCTCGGTTGCCCTCCGCAGGACTCTACCGGACGGACACCCCGGGTCCTCCGGGTCATTCGTCGCTGCCCGGGCGGGCGGTGGCACCCGCCGCGCCGTCGCCCGGCGGTGCATGATGCGCCGCGATGACCCTCGACGCAGCCCTCACGCTGGGCGTGATACTCGTGGTCCTGGGGGTGCTGGTCGCCGACCGCGTGTCGCCCGCCCTCGCGGTCCTCGGCGGCACCGTGTTCCTGCTCGTGTCGGGCGTCATCGATGCGGACGACGCGTTCGCGGGCTTCTCCAACTCGGCGCCGCTCACGGTCGCGGCGCTCTACGTGGTCGCGGCCGCCGCGGCGCGCACCCGCGTCGTCGAGACGCTCGCGAGCCGCATCGCCTTCGCGGCGCGCCCCGGGGCGCGCGAGCCGGGCGAGCGCGCCGCCCTCGCCCGGATCGTGCTGCCGACCGCGTCGGCGTCGGCGTTCCTCAACAACACCCCGATCGTCGCGATGGGCATCCCGCCGATCCTCTCCTGGGCCCGCCGCACCGGCCGCTCGCCCTCCCGGTACCTGATGCCCCTGTCGTTCGCCGCGGTGGTCGGGGGCACGGTGACCCTGATCGGGACGTCCACGAACCTCGTCGTGTCCGGGCTGATGGAGGACGCCGGGATGCGGTCGATGGGGTTCTTCGAGATCGGCGCCGTCGGCCTGCCCTTCGCGCTCATCAGCATCGTGGTGATGCTGGTCGTGACGCCGCGCCTGCTGCCCGAACGCCGCGCCCCGAGCGAGGACGTCGCCGCCGACGCGCGCGAGTTCACGCTGGAGATGATCGTCGAGGACGGCGCCGCGATCGCCGGTCGCTCGATCGCCGACGCCGGCCTCCGCAGCCTGCAGGGCGTGTACCTCGTGGAGATCGAGCGCGACGGCCGGCGGATCTCGTCGGTGCGCCCCGACGAGCTGCTCGCCGAGGGCGACCGCCTCACCTTCGCGGGGGCCGTGGACCGGATCGTCGACCTCCAGGCCGTCCGCGGGCTGCGGTCGGCGGAGGAGCGGCACTTCGGCCGGGTGGGCACCGCCCAGGAGCGCCGCCTGTACGAGGCGGTCGTCGCCCCGTCGTCGTCGCTGGTGGGCTCCACCCTCAAGGAGGCGGGCTTCCGCGGGCGGTACGGCGGCGCGGTGATGGCGGTGCACCGGGCCGACGAGCGGGTGCCCGGCAAGCTCGGCGAGGTGCGCCTGCGCAGCGGCGACGTCCTGCTCGTCCTCGCCGGGCCGGCCTTCCGCCCCCGCGCGCTCGACGAGCGCGACTTCTCGGTGGTCGCGGCGCTCGACGGGGAGCCGCCGCCGCTCTCCGGCAAGGCCCCCCTGGTGGGCATCGTGATCGCCGGCCTGATCCTCGCGGCCTCGACGGGGCTGATGGACATCCTGCCGGCCGCGTTCCTCGCGGCGTTCGCCGTCGTCGGGCTCGGCGTGCTCACCCCCACCGAGGCCCGCGACTCGATCGACCTCGACGTGCTCGTGGTGATCGCGGCGTCGTTCGGCCTCGGGCGGGCGATCGAGCAGAGCGGCCTCGCCCAGGACATCGTGGACGTGGTGATCGACCCGCTGGGGGCGTTCGGCGACCTGGGCCTGCTGTTCGGCGTCCTGATCGCCACCATCGTCGTCACCGAGATGATCAGCAACAACGCGGCGGCGGTGCTGCTGTTCCCCATCGCGATCGCCACCGCCGCGAGCGCCGGCATGGACCCGCGGCCGTTCGCCTTCGCGGTCGCCATCGCCGCCTCGTCGTCGTTCCTCACCCCGATCGGGTACCAGACCAACACGATGGTCTACGGCATCGGCGGCTACCGCTTCGGGGACTTCGCGCGGCTCGGCTTCCCGCTCGCCATCGTCATGGTCGTGGTCGCGATGATCGTCATCCCGCTGGCGTGGCCGTTGCGCTGACGACGTCGCCGCCGGGCGCCACGGGGCGTCGCGGAGGGGCCGGTTCGGTATGCTCGATCGGGTTTGCGGCCGCCACGAGGCGGCCGTTCGTCAGAGAACGCCTGTGAAGGAGTCGTACTCGTGGGACACCGCGTCACGTTCATTCCCGGCGACGGCACCGGGCCGGAGATCGCCGAGGCCACCAAGCGCGTCCTCGACGCGACCGGGGTGGACTTCGAGTGGGACGTCCAGGAGGCCGGCGTCGACATCATGGAGACGGCGGGCACGCCCCTCCCGGACTCCGTCATCGAGTCCATCCGGGACACCACCGTCGCCATCAAGGGCCCCATCACCACCCCCGTCGGCCACGGTTTCCGGAGCGTCAACGTCGCTCTACGGAAGGCCCTGGACCTCTACGCCTGCGTACGCCCCTGCAAGAGCTACGAGGGTGTGCGCTCGAAGTACGAGGACATCGACCTCGTCATCGTCCGCGAGAACACCGAGGACCTGTACGCCGGGATCGAGTTCGAGAAGGACACTCCCGAGAACCTCGCGATCATCGAGAAGATCATCGAGCTGGACCCGAGCGCGCGGGGCACGATCAAGCCGCACGCCGGCATCTCGATCAAGCCGATCTCGGTGGAGGGCACCCAGCGCGTCGTGCGCTACGCCTTCGACTACGCCAGGGAGAACGGCCGGTCGAAGGTCACGGCCGTCCACAAGGCCAACATCATGAAGTACACCGACGGGCTCTGGCTCGCGGTGGCCACCGAGGTGGCGAAGGAGTACCCGGACATCGAGTTCGAGGAGCGGATCGTCGACAACATGTGCATGCAGCTCGTGCAGAAGCCCGAGCTGTATGACGTGATCGTCCTCCCGAACCTCTACGGCGACATCCTCAGCGACCTCGGCGCCGGCCTCGTCGGCGGCCTCGGCGTCGCGCCGGGCGCCAACATCGGCGCCCACGCGGCCCTGTTCGAGCCGACCCACGGCAGCGCGCCGAAGTACGCCGGCCAGAACAAGGTCAACCCGCTGGCGATGATGCTCTCCGGCGTGATGATGCTGCGGCACCTGAAGGAGATCGACGCCGCGGACCGCATGGAGGGCGCGATCGCCGAGCTCGTACGCGAAGGGAAGTCCGTGACCTACGACATGAAGCCGAACCGCGACGACCCGACGGCCGTCGGGACGTCCGAGGTGGCCGACGCGCTCATCGAGAAGCTCCAGGTGACCGCGTGAGCGCCGCCAAGGCCCCGCTCCGCGTCGCCGTCACCGGCGCCGCCGGCCAGATCGGCTACTCGATCCTCCCCCGCATCGCCGCGGGCGAGGCGTTCGGCAAGGACCAGCCGGTCATCCTGCAGCTCCTCGAGATCCCGGTCGACAAGGTCCAGGAGGCGCTGAAGGGCGTCGCCATGGAGCTCGACGACTGCGCCTTCCCGCTGCTGCAGGGCCTGGTGCTCACGGGTGACCCCCGCGAGGCGTTCGCCGACGCCGACTGGTGCATCCTTGTCGGCTCCAAGCCGCGTGGCCCGGGCATGGAGCGCGCCGACCTGCTGAAGGACAACGGCAGGATCTTCATCGAGCAGGGCAAGGCCATCGACGAGGTCGCCTCCGCGGAGGCCCGCGTCGTCGTGGTCGGCAACCCGTGCAACACGAACTGCATGATCGCCGCGTCGCAGGCCTCGCGCCTCGGCCCGGAGCGGTTCACGGCGATGACCCGGCTCGACCAGAACCGGGCGCAGACCCAGCTGGCGCAGAAGGCCGGCGTCGCGGTCACCGAGGTCGACGACATCGTCATCTTCGGCAACCACTCCCCGACGATGTTCGCGGACTTCACCAACGCGACGATCTCCGGCAAGCCGGCGCGCGACGTCATCGGCGACGACGCCTGGCTCGAGAACGAGTTCCTCCCCACCGTCGGCAAGCGCGGCGCGGCCATCATCGCGGCCCGCGGCCTGTCGTCGGCGGCGTCGGCGGCCAACGCGGCCATCGACCACGTCCGCTCCCTGCACACGCCGGGCGACGACATCCACTCGATCGCCGTGAGGTCCGACGGCTCGTACGGGTTCGACGAGGGCGTGTGGGCGTCGGTGCCGGTCCGGACGACCGCGCCGGGCACGTACGAGGTGGTCCGCGAGGGCTGGGACCACGACGAGTTCGCGAAGGGCAAGATCGCCGCGACCAACGCCGAGCTGGTCGAGGAGCGCGAGACGGTGAAGGACATGCTCGGCTAGACGCTCCGCGCACGGGCCGGCCGGTCGGCCGGCCCGTGCCGCAGCGCCCCGCGGGAGGGGGATCCCGCACGCGGTCCGCGGCCGACTACGGTCGAGGCCCGAGACGGCCCGCTGCCACACTCGCGACGTCCGGTGGGCGTTCGCGTGGAGGCACCCCGTGGTCCTGATCTGGTTCGTCGTCTGGTTCATCGCCGACCTCATCGGCGACCGCGAGCCCCTGCTCCTCGACCCCGTGAACCTCTGGGCGGGGCTGCTGCTGTTCGCGCTGGCGCTGGACCTGTCCGCAGCGGTCGCGGGCGGCGCGCGCGGGCGGCGCTAGGCCGGCCTCAGGAGAAGAAGCGGCGGCGGACCAGGCGGGAGACGACGACGCCGACGGCGGCCCCGGCGACAGCGGACAGCACGATCACCCAGATCAGCGAGATGTCCGCCGCGAAGAAGACGAACGAGACCCGCACCGGATCGCTGTTCTCGATCACGAAGATGAGGAGCAGGCTGACGACGAGGACCAGACCGCCGGCGAGGGCGAGCTGCCGGATCTGGCGCTCGTCGAGCCCGTCGCGACCCGGGGGCCCCTCGGGCGGACGGCGCTCCGGCAGGTGGTCGGCCACGCCCGGGGCGCCTAGCCGGTGGTGACGGCGGCGGCGCGGAAGACCGCGCCGAGCCGCTCCATGCCCTCCTCGATCTCCGCCGGGCCGACCCCGCTGTAGGCGAGGCGCAGCGTGCGCTCCCCGCCCTCCAGCACGCAGTCGCTGCCCTTGACGTAGGCGATGCCCGCCGCGGCGGCGGGTTCGAAGAGCTCGTCGGCCGACAGGCCGGCCGGGAGCGTCATCCAGTAGAAGAAGCCGCCCTGGGGGGTCGTGAACTCGGTGCCCTCGGGCATGTGGCGCATGCCCTCCGTCATCGCGTCGCGCCGCTCGCGCATGAGCGCGGTGACCTTCTCGATGTTCGGCTCGAGCCCGCCGCCCGCGATGAGCTGGTGGATCGCGGCCTCCGACAGGAGGGCCGGGGAGATGTAGGTGCGCGACGCGGCGCCGGCGAGCTTCGCGGCGATCGCGGGGGGCGACACGAGGTAGCCGACGCGCAGGCCGGGGGCGACGGTCTTCGAGAAGGACGAGGTGAAGATCACCCGGCCGGGGTCGGCCATCGTCCAGAGCCCGGGGAGGCTCTCCCCCTCGAAGCGCAGGCGCCCGTAGGGGTCGTCCTCCAGCACGAGGATGTCGTGGGCGTCGCAGATCTCGATGAGGCGACGGCGGCGCTCGGCCGACAGCGTCGCGCCCGACGGGTTCTGGAAGTTGGGGATCGTGTAGAGCAGGCGGGGCACCCGGCCGGCCTCGCAGGCGGCGGCGAGCGCCTCGACGTCCATGCCGTCGGCGTCCATCGGGATCGGCAGGACGTCCATGCCGTGCAGGGTGAGCTGCAGCAGCGCCCGGTCGTACGTGGGGCTCTCGACGGCGACGACGTCGCCGGGCGACAGCAGCGTCTCCAGCAGGAACACGAAGCCCTGCAGGGAGCCGTTGGTGACGAGGACCTGGTCGGGCTGGGCGCCGTGCTCGGCCGCGAGCAGCTCACGCAGCGGCGGGTAGCCGTTGCCGGTCCCGTAGGAGAGCACGCGGACACCGTCGTCGCGGAGCGCCGCCGCGGCGCACGCGGCGATGACGTCCGCCGACAGGGCCTCGGGGCACGGGGCCCCACGGGCGAAGGAGATCGAGGTCGGCACGGCGGTGGAGTCTAGAGGACGGCCGCGGGGGCCGCCGGGTTCACCGGTCGGCGGCGCGCCGCGCGGCGGCGGCCTTCAGCACCCGGGCCGATGCGACGCAGAAGTTGCTCACGCCGAGGGGCGTGCGGGTGAACCCCTTGCCGCGGTAGGGCCAGACGCGCCAGACGTAGCAGGTGCCCGGGCGCAGCTTCGTGCGCGGGACGGTGTAGCTGCGCTTCTTGGGGAACGCGGACAGCACCTTCTTCACCGCCGTGACGCGGCCGTTCGGGCCCTTCGCCGCGCGGAAGAGCTGCACGTTGTAGAGGCGGGTGCCGGCGGGGCCGCGGGCCCAGCGCAGCACCGGGGTGCGCGTGCGGACGGTCACGCCGGCCTTCGGGTACAGGCGGGCGGCGTTGCGGCGAGGCAGCACCGCGGTCTCGCGCGCGGCGGGCGCCGCCGGCGCGGCGGGTGTGGCGATGGCGAAGGCCTCGCCGGCGGGGGCCGAGACGTTCCCCGCGGCGTCGATCTGCTGGACGGAGAACCCGTAGGCGCCCGCCCCGAGGCCGGTGACCGACGCGGAGGTCGTCGGCGTGTCCGCCGCCGGTCCGATCGGCAGGCCGCCGGCGGTGATGACCCAGCGCGAGGTGGCGCCCGGCTCGGTGGTCCACGAGAAGGCGCCGCCCGTGGACGCGGGGCGGCCCGTGATGACGGGCGGGGCGGGCGCGAGGGTGTCGACCTCGAAGTTGCGGGTCGCCTCGGCGCTGACGACGCCGACGCCGGAGACCTGGGTGACGCGGAAGACGTAGTCCCCGTCGGGGAGGGCGGTGAGGGCGGCGCGCGTCGCGGCGCCGGAGCCCTGCTGCACCACCCGGGTGTCGTCGACGCCGACGGCGGTGACGTCCCAGCGGAAGGTGGAGGCCGCCGTGCCGGTCCACGCGAAAACGGGGGCGGTCGTGCGGGTCGGGCCCACGGGGCCCTCGGTGATCGCCGGGGCGGGCGGCACCGTCGGGTCGACCGTGAACGAGCGCTTCGTCGAGTTGCGGGAGTTGCCGGCGACGTCGTACGAGCGGACGTACCACGTGACCCGCTGGAGGGGGTTCAGCGGCGTGGCGGTGGTGCGCGTCGCCGAGAACTCGGAGCGGCCGTCCACGTGGGGCACCGTCGCCAGGATGCGCGGGGCGCGGCCCGCCTCCTCGACCCACACCTCGTAGCGCTCGACGCCGGAGGTGTCGTTGCCGGCGCGGCTCCACGTGTAGGTCGGCTCGGCGGCGATGCGGGCGTCGACGCCCGGCTGCTTCGGCTGCCCCGCGGTCGGGGCGAGCGCGTCGAAGCGGATGGGCCCGACGGAGCCCGTCCCCTGCAGCCCGACCCGGTCGGTCGCGGTGCGCCGGATCGTCAGGTTGCGGCTCTGGATGTTGTTCGGGGTGTTCTGGTCGCGGTCGGCGCGCGCGGCGTCGAGGGTCTCGGTGGCCGGGCAGCTCGCGACACCCGACCCGCCGGGGTCGGCGCAGGTCCAGGCGATGGTGGCCCGCGTGTACCAGCCGTTGCGGCCGTTCGGGGCCGCGGGGGAGATCGTCCCGCGGATCGTCGGCGCCGTCAGGTCGACCCGCACCTCGCGCGTGGCGGGTGCGCTGCTGACGCTCGTCCCGGTGGCGGGATCGGTCTCCGTCGCCACGACGGCGATGGAGTGGAGGCCCTCCCCGAACGACGTCGCGTAGAGCGGTCCGTCGGTCGGGATCGGTGCGCCACCGTCCACGCTGACCGTGTAGCCGAGCGTCCCGGCGCCGGCATCGGCCGGGGGACCCCACGTGAACGTCCACGCCGTCGCCTGACTGGGGGACGCGGGACTCGACGACAGGTTGCTCGGCGGCGCGAGCGCCGTCGCCGTGGACGCCCACACGAGCGCCGAGAGGACGGCCGCGACCAGCGCGCCGGCGGTGGACCGGCGACGTGGGGGCGTGCGCCGGGTCACGCCGGGCGCACGGCTGCGCCGCCGCACGCGCGGCGGCGCTCGGGACACGGCGCGCTCAGTCGGTCCTCAGCTGCGCGTCGTCGATGTAGACCGCCATCCCGGTGACCGCCTGCTTGGTGCTGTAGTAGACCTCGAGCTGGTTGCCCGCGGCGAGCGGGGCCAGATCGGCGGTCGCGACCTGGAAGCTGTTCGTCAGGACGACCGTCGGTCCTGCGAAGTTGCGCAGGACGGTACCGGACGGGTTGCGCTCGCGGAAGAACAGCTCGAACGGCTTGCCCACCGCCGAGCTGGTGGCCGCGCGGACCGCCACGCGGGCGTGGTAGGTCGTCGCGACGGTCGAGGTGACGGTGGTCGGCGCGTCGTCGAGCGTGAACGCCGTCCCCGTGGTGCGCGTCACCTTCACGGCCCAGCTGCCCGCGGGGGTGCCGGCCACCTGCTCGCGGGCGAGGCTCGCCTGCCACGTGGTCCATCCCGTCAGGTTCGTCTCGAACGAGCCGTTCGCGATCAGGTTCGTGCCGCCCGGCGGCGCCGACGAGACCGTCAGCGTCCGCGACGCGATCGTCTCGGCGGCGTCGTCGTCGGTGACGCGGATGCGCACCGTGACCGGGCCGGCGGTGGTGTAGGCGCGGGACGCCGTGGCGCCGGTGCCGTCGTCGAAGCCGTCGCCGTCGAGGTCCCAGGCGCGGGCGGTGATCGTGCCGTCGGAGTCGGTGGACGTGTCGGTGAACGTCACGGTCGCGCCGACGAGCGGGGTGAGCGTGCTCGCGTCGAAGGAGGCGACCGGCGGCGTGTTCGACGGCGTGGTCGCCGACACGGTGAGCGTCCGCGACGCGATGGTCTCGGCGGCGTCGTCGTCGGTGACACGCAGGCGCACCGTCACCGGGCCGGCGGTGGTGTAGACCCGCGAGGCGGTGGTGCCGGTGCCGTCGTCGAAGCCGTCGCCGTCGAGGTCCCATGCGCGGGCGGTGATCGTGCCGTCGGAGTCGGTGGACGTGTCGGTGAACGTGACCGTCGCCCCCGTCTGCGGGGTGAGGGTGCTCGCGTCGAACGAGGCGACGGGCGGCGTGTTCGCCGGCGCCGACGAGGTCACGGTGACGGTGCGGGTGCCGATCGCGCTGGCGCCGTCGTCGTCGGTGACCCGGATGCGCGCCGTGACGGTGCCGGGGGCGGTGTAGGTCCACGTCGCCGTCTGGCCGGTGCCGTCGTCGAAGGCGCCGTCGCCGTCGAGGTCCCAGGCGCGCGCCGCGATGGTGCCGTCCTCGTCCGTGGAGTTGTCGCTGAACGTGACCTGCTGGCCGACCGTCGGGTTGAGGGTGTTCGCACCGAAGGAGGCGGTCGGGGGCTGGTTGCCGCCCTGGCCGTTCGTCAGGGAGACGGCGTCCACGTAGAACGCGCTGCCCGCGACGGCGTTCAGGTGCGCGAGGTAGATCTCGATCCGGTTGCCCGCCGCCTGCGGCGAGACCTGGGCGCTGACCCGCTGGAAGCTGTCGGTCAGCGTCACGGTCGGGCCGCTGATGGTGCGCAGCACGGCGCCGGAGGCGCTCCGCTCGCGCAGGTGCACCCGCACCGTCGCGCCGAGCGACGCGGTGGCCGCCGACTTCACGTACGCGGCGCCGGTGTAGGTGGTCCCGGCCGTCGCGTTGGTGACCGAGTCGGGTGTGTCGTCGAGGGTGAACGAGGTCCCGGCGGTGCGGGCGACGCGGGCGACGGTGACGCCGAGGGGCGCGTCGGCGAGCTGCACCCGGGAGAGGCTGGCCTGCCAGGTGGTCCAGTTGGTGAGGTTCGTCTCGAAGGAGCCGTTGGCGACGAAGTTGGTGCCGGGGTCCGGCGCGGGGTCGACGGGGCCCGGGTCCACGATCTGGATGGACACCTCGTCGAAGGCCGTCGGGACCGCGGTGCTGGTGGCGCGGATCGTGACCGCGCCGCCCGCGGGCACGGTGGCGGGGGCGACGTACAGCCCGGCGGTCGTGATGGTGCCGACGGTGGCGTTGCCGCCCGTGACGCCGTTGACCGCCCAGGTGACGCCGGGCGAGCCGTTCAGGACGGTGGCGGTGAGCTGCGCGCTCGTGCCCTTGTTGAGGGTCGCGGGGGCGCCGGAGATCGCGACGGTCGTCTCCACCGGGGCGGTGCCGACGGTCAGGGTGACCGCGGCGGCGGCCGGGGTGCGCGGGAACTGGCTGGTCGAGTCGAGGGCCGTGTAGGTGAAGGTGTCGGGGCCGCTCGCGCCGCCGTTCGGGGTGTAGGTGACGGTGTCGCCCGTGATCGTCGAGCCGACGGCGAGCACGGTGGTGCCGCTGCGCAGCACCCCGTTGGCCGGGAGGCTCGCGATGCGGAAGCGCCGGGCGCCGGGGCTGCCGAACGTCTGCGACCTCAGGGTGATGGTGGACGCCTGCGCCGCGGGGAGCGTCCCGGCGTTGACGGCCTGGGCGCGGTAGCCCGGGATGGTCGTGTCGGCGGCGGCGAAGGCGACGGTGTTGTTCGCCTCGCTCGCCTCCTGGATCACGTTGTCCGTGTCGATCTCGGCGCCGAGGCGGTACACGCCCGGCTGGACGTCGGAGACGTCCACCCACTGCATCGCGAGGCTCGCGCCGTACCGGTCCCGCCACCCGGCGGAGATGCCGGTGGTCAGGCTCGTCGCCGACGGGTTGCCCTGGTTGCAGAAGTTGAGGTTCTCGTAGACCGGGTTCGCGGGGCCGGTGGTCTCACGGCGCTGCGTGTCCTCGAGGCAGAAGCCGACCTTCTGACCCGGGGCGACCTCGGCCGTGCGGGCCTGGTTCCACAGCGAGTAGCGGGCGATCTTCTGCAGGTGGAAGTGGTTGTGGCCGTCCTGCGTCTCGTACAGGATCCGCGGGTACTTGCCGGCCGTCGGCGGGTCGGTCGCCTGCATGCCCGAGGGCGTCTGGACGTACTGCCGCGTCGTCTGGAACTCCGCCCCGCTGCGGTTCGAGCCGCGCACCTCGAGGGGCCCGGGGCCGATGTTGTGCACGTAGCCGTCGAAGCGCAGCAGCAGGGACTGCGAGGCGTCCGGGAACGTGTGCTGCTCGAGCGCCGGGAAGGCCGGCGGATCGGCGACCAGGTCGGGGAGCACGGCCCCGCTGGGGACGGCCCCGCCCACGATGGGCAGCGCGACGGCGAGGCTCGCGGCGGCGGCGAGCAGGAGGGGGATGACGCGGCGTCGGGTTCTCACCCACGAAGGATCCCACGACACCGGCGCGCCGCGGACCTGAGCGACAGGACAGGGCGGCCCCCCCTTTCGGTGGGGCCGCCCCGCGTGGTGCTAGATGTAGTTCCCAGGAAGGTTGTTGAGGGGCGAGGGCCTCCGAGACGGTTAGAGCTGTCGAGGTTCCAACCGAAGGAGGCCCTCGTGGCTCATCGTAAGGCGAAGCTGACGCCGCTTGGCAGGATGCTGTTGGTCGAGCGGATCGAGGTGCTGGGGTGGCCGGTGCGGGTGGCCGCCGAGTCGATGGGGGTCTCGGCGGCCACCGCCTACAAGTGGCGGGCGCGTTTCCGTGTCGAGGGCCTCAAGGGACTCGAGGATCGAAGCTCGCGCCCGCACCGCTGCCCCCACCAGGCCGACTCGGCGCGGGTCGCGCGCGTCCTCGGGCTCCGCTCAGAGCGCCGCTGGGGTCCGCACCGGATCGCCTATGCGTTGGGGATCGCCCGCTCGAGTGTCTATGCGATCCTGCGGCGGGCGGGGCACAGCCGCCTCTCCGACTTCGACCGGCCCACCCGCCGCATCGTGCGCTACCAGCGCGAGCGCCCGGGAGAGCTCGTGCACATCGACGTCAAGCGGCTGGCGCGCATCCCCGACGGGGGCGGCCACCGGCTGCTTGGCCGCCAGGCCGGCCGGCCCAACCAGGCCCGCACGGGACGCCATCTGGACTTCGTGCACGCCGCCGTCGATGACTGCACCCGCCTCGCCTATGTCGAGGTGCACCCCGACGAGCGCGCGGCGACGTGCGCCGGGTTTCTGCGCCGGGCCGCCGCCTTCCTCTCCCGTCACGGCGTGGTGATCGAGGGCGTGATGACCGACCGGGCCCTGGCCTATTGCCGCTCGGCGGACTTTCGCGGTGCCCTGGCCGATCTGGCGGCGCGCCATGTCGTGATCGCGCCCTACCGGCCCCAGACCAACGGGAAGGTCGAGCGGTTCAACCGGACCCTCATCGAGGAGTGGGCCTACCTACGCCTGTATCGCTCGAACACCGAACGCCTGGCCTGCCTGGCGGCGTGGGTCGACACCTACAATCGGCGCCGACCCCACACCGCCCTCGGCGGCCTGACCCCCATGGACGCCCTCCTCAACAACGTCCGTGGGAACTACAGCTAGAGCCAGCCCCGCGTGACGAGGGACTCGGCGATCTGCACGGCGTTGGTGGCGGCACCCTTGCGCAGGTTGTCGCTCGAAAGCCACAGCACCAGGCCGCGCGGGTGCGAGGAGTCCTCGCGGATGCGGCCGACCAGCACCTCGTCGCGCCCGAACGCGTCGCGGGGCATCGGGTAGCGGGCCTGCATCGGCTCGTCCACGAGCACCACGCCGGGCGCCGCCATGAGCAGCCGGCGGGCGTCGTCGGCCGTCAGCGCGTCGGTGGTCTCGATGTGGACCGCCGCCGAGTGGGCGCGGATCACGGGGACCCGGACGCAGGTGGCGCTGACCCGCAGGTCGGGCAGCCCGAGCATCTTGCGCGTCTCGTCGGCGACCTTGCGCTCCTCGCCCGTGTACCCGCTCTCGTCGAACGTGTCGATGTGCGGGAGGACGTTGAACGCGATCGGGTGCGGGTAGACCGACGGCTCCGGCTCGTCGCCGGCGAGGAAGCCGGCCGACTGCTCGCGCAGCTCGGTGACGGCCGCCTGGCCGGTGCCGCTGACGGACTGGTAGCTCGACACCACGAGCCGCTCGAGGCCGACGGCGTCGGCGAGCGGCTTCAGGGCCACGACGAGCGGCGCGGCGACGCAGTTCGGGTTGGCGACGATGCCGCCGTGGCCCTCCAGCGCCTTTTCGTTCACCTCGGGGACGACCAGCGGGACCGCGGGGTCCATCCGGTACGCGCTCGAGTTGTCGATGACGACGGCGCCCGCCTCGACCGCAGCGGGGGCGAACTCCTTCGCGCGGCTGCTGCCGGCCGAGAAGAGGGCGATCTGGATCCCCTCGAACGCGTCCGCGGTGAGGGTCCGCACGGTGCGGTCCTGGCCGAGGTAGTCGATCGCGCGGCCCTCGCTGCGGGCGGACGCCAGCGGCCGCAGCTCGGTGACCGGGAAGCCCCGCTCCTCGAGGACCCGCAGCATGGTGCTGCCCACGGCGCCGGTGGCGCCGACCACGGCGACGTTAAACATCGGCGCGCCGCGCGGCCTCGCCGGCCAGGTCGAAGGCGTCGTGGAGGGCGCGGACGGCCCGCTCGACCTCGCGCCGGTCGATGACGACGGTGATGCGGATGGTGCTGGTGTCGATCATCTGGAGGTTGATCCCCTGCTCGCCGAGCACGCGGAACATCTTCGCGGCGACACCGGGCTCCGACTTCATGCCGGCGCCGATCAGCGTGACCTTGCCGATCTGGTCGTCGCTCGTCAGCTCACGGTAGCCGAGCGCGTCGCGGATCCCCTCGATCGTCTCGAGGGCGGGACGCAGCTCGTCGAGCGGAACGGTGAACGTGACGTCCGCGCCCTCCCCCACGCTCTGGTTCTGGATGATCGTGTCCACGTTGAGGTTCCGGTCGGCCAGCGCGGTGAAGATCTGCGCGGCGACGCCGGGGCGGTTCTCCACGCCCGACACCATCACCTTGGCCTCGTCGCTGCGGTGCGACAGGCCCGTGACGATCGCGTTCTCCATGTCGGGTGTCTCCTTCGTGATCCAGGTGCCGTCCTCGGGCAGGAACGAGGAGCGGACGTGCAGTGGGACGTCGTGGCGGCGGGCGAACTCGACGGACCGCAGCGCGAGCACCTTGGAGCCCGTCGCCGCCATCTCGAGCATCTCCTCGTGGCTGACGAGGGGCAGCTTGCGCGCGCCCGGCTCGACCCGCGGGTCGGCGGTGAAGACCCCGGTGACGTCCGTGTAGATCTCGCAGACGTCGGCCCCGAGGGCCGCGGCGAGGGCCACGGCGGTCGTGTCCGACCCGCCGCGCCCGAGGGTGGTGACGTTGCGGCCGTCGGTCGAGACGCCCTGGAAGCCCGCGACGAGGACGATGGCGCCCCCGTCGAGCGCCTCGCGCAGCCGCTCGGCCCGGATCTCCATGATCTTGGCCTTCGTGTGCGAGCCGTCGGTGAGGATGCCCGCCTGCGACCCGGTGAACGAGATCGCCTCGTGGCCGAGGTCGTGCAGGGCCATCGCCATCAGGGCGCACGAGATGCGCTCGCCCGTCGACAGCAGCATGTCCATCTCGCGCGGATCGGGGCGATCCGAGATCTCGTTGGCCATCGCCACCAGGCCGTCGGTCGTCTTGCCGCGCGCGGACACGACGGCGACGACGTCGTCGCCGGCCTCGCGCGCCGCGGCGATGCGCTTCGCGACGGTGATGATCTTGTCGGCGTCGGCGACGCTGCTGCCGCCGAACTTCATGGTCCTCAGGCCGATGGCCGTCCTCCTCCCGCGGGGTGGTCGGCGGGCAATGGTAGCGAGGTCGGCCCGGTGGGCCGAGCGCGCCGCCCGACCCGTAGTGGATCGGCTCCCGCCGCCGGGTCTAAAGCCAGCCGTACCGCCGCAGCACCGCGAGCAGCCCGACCACCGCCAGCACGGGCAGGAGGAGGCCCAGCACGACGAACCACGCCCCTCCCCCGATGTGGGCGACGAGCCACGGGAAGTTCTGCCCGAAGAACCCCGTCAGGAACGTCAGCGGCAGGAAGATCACGGCGACGGCGGTGAGCCGTTTAACGACGTCGTTCTGGCGGTCGGTCATCGCGTCGTGGAGCGCCTCGCGGAGCACCTCGACCTCCCCGCCGATCTGCGCCATCCGCTCCGAGCCGTTGCGCAGGGCCCGGGTGACGGCCTCCCCGGCGTCGTCGAGCCCCTCCCCCTGGCTGAGGCGCAGCAGCACGTCGCGCTGCGGCAGGACGGCCCGGCGGAGCCCGGCGAGGCGGCGGCGGACGGCGGCGAGGTCGCCCGGCCGGCCGTCCTCGATGGCCTCCACGTCGCCGTCGAGGCCGCGCACCAGGTCGACGAGCGAGGTGACGAGGGCCCGGGCGACGGCCTCCAGCGCCCCCGCGGGCCCGCGCTCCGCCCGGGGCGTCGTGGCCAGCGCGGCGCAGGGCTGGTCGTGCACCGTCACGAGCCAGCCCGGCCCGATGATGCAGCGCACCTCCCCGAGGCCGTCGTCGAGGTCCGACTCGACGGCGCCGACGAGGGTCACGACGGTGTAGTCGCCCTCGTCGAGGATCCCCGGGCGCGGCGCGCGCCCGCCGGCGGGCATGCGGTCGACGGCGATCCCGTACCGGGCGTGCAGGTCCTCCAGCTCCCGCGCCGAGGGCGCGTGGAGGTCGACCCACTCGAAGCCGGGGTCCTCGGGCCCTCCGACGATCACCTTCTCGTGCACCGCGTGCCCTCCGTCGCCGCCGGCGGCCGCTCTCCCCCCGTCCCGCGGGGCGGCCCCGGCGCAGCGGCGAGGATACCCCCGGGGTGGTCGCGCGCGGACGGCGGGGGGTTCGGGCCGGCACGGCCCGGGGGATGCTCCGGGGCATGCCGATCCCACGGAAGGTCCTCATCCCGCTCGCCCTGCTCGCCCTCTGCGGGGCCCCGGTCGCCGCCACGGCGGCCGGCAACCCGTACACCGCCGCCGGCGTCTGCGGTCCCGGATACGCGCCGATCGACCGCCACAAGCTCTTCGCGACGGCGCCGTACGACGGCGCCCGGGTGCACCTCGCCACCATCGTCCTCACCTACAACTCCTCCACCGGCAGGAACTGCGTGGTGACGTTGAAGGAGCGCCGCCTCGGAAAGCCCGACCACGTGTACGCCCAGGTGCAGACGCGGCCGGCGTCCCCGACGAGCGCCGACGGGGACGCGGGGCGGTTCAGGTACTTCGCGGGCCCGACGTACGTGTACGCGCCCGGCAGGAAGGTCCGGTGGGGCGGCGGCACCATCCAGAGGCTCCCGGGCTACGAGGTCCCGACGTTCGTGAACTCGGCGTACCTCAGCCCGTGGGAGCACGGGGGCTGACGGATCGTCCGCGGGGGCGGGCCACGGCGGCCCGCCCCCGCGGCGGCTAGAGCTCGCGACGCCCCAGCAGGGCGCGCCCCAGGGTGAGCTCGTCGGCGTGCTCCAGGTCGGCGCCGACCGGCAGCCCGCTCGCCAGGCGCGTGACCCGCACCCGTCCGCGCACCAGGTCGGCGAGGTGGAGGGCGGTCGCCTCCCCCGACATCGTCGGGTTGGTCGCGATCACCAGCTCGACGACGTCGTCGGCCTCGATCCGCGCGACCAGTTCCGCGATCCGCAGGTCGCCGGGGTCGACCCCGTCGATCGGCGAGAGCGCGCCGCCGAGCACGTGGTACCGGCCGCGGTACTCGTGGGTCCTCTCGATCGGGAGGATCGCCGACGGCTCCTCGACGGCGCAGAGCAGGCTGGGGTCGCGCCGGGGGTCCGCGCAGATCGGGCACAGCTCCGCCTCGGCGAAGCTGAAGCACACGGCGCACGGCCGCAGGCGGTCCGCCATCTCGACGAGGGCCTCCGCGAGGCCGCGTGAGCGCTCCTTCGGCGCCTTCATCATGTGGAACGCCAGCCGCTGCGCGCTGCGCGGGCCGATGCCCGGCAGGCGCGCCAGCTCGGTGACGAGCCGCTCGATGGAGGGGGTGAGCACGGCCGTGCGGGGTCGGCCGGCCTAGAGGCCGGGCAGCCCCAGACCCGAGAGGCCGCCGGTGATCGAGCCGAGGCGGTTCTGGGCGTGCTCCTGCGCGGCCCGCATGGCCTCGTTGACGGCGGCGACGATGACGTCCTGCAGCAGCTCGACGTCGTCGGGGTCGACCGCGGCCGGGTCGATCGTGATCTCGAGCAGCTCCAGGCCGCCGCTGACGCGCGCGGTGACGGCGCCGCCGCCCGCGGTGCCCGTGACGGACTCCTGCTGGAGCTCGGCCTGCACGCGGGCCATGTCCTCCTGCATCTTCTGCATCTGCTTCATCATCTTCTGCGGGTTCATGCCGTGGGTCATCGTGGTCTCCCTGGGGGGGTCAGGTGCGGTCGCCGCCCTCCTCGACGGCCCCGAACATCGTCTTCAGCTCGTCGAGCAGCGACTCGTGGTCCTTCGGCTCCGCGGGGCGCTCGGAGATCGTCTGCACCGGCGCCTCGCCCGGCACGAAGTCGATCGCGAGCGTGTGGCCCGACACGGTCCGCACGGCGCCGCGGACGCGCTCGCGGTGCTCGGGGCGCCCGAGCATGCTGGCCCGCATCGTGCTCGTGACGGCGACCTCCATGGCGCCGTCGCCGACCACGGCGGGCCGCGACCCGTCGAGGAAGCCCCGCGTCGGCGGCGCCTCCCGCTCGAGCAGCTCGAGGACCTGCGTCCACAGGCGGGTCATGTGCTCGAGGTCGGCGGGGGCGGACGGATCGTGCGGCGGCGGCGCGGCCGGGGCCGGGGCCGGGGCGGCGGCGAGGGGCGCCTCGTCCTCGCGTCCCGGGTCGCCGTCGAGCACGTCGTCGACGTCGTCGAGGTCGGGCAGGCCCGCGGGGGCCGGCGGCGGCGGGGTGGCCGCGGCGGGCGGCGGCGCGGGCGCGGACGCGGCCGCGGGCTCCGCCGCGGCGACCGGCGCCGGGGCGACGGGGGGCGGCGCGGCGGGGGGCGCGGGACGGGCCGGGGCCGCGGCGGGGCGGCCCGCCTCGAGCGCCTCGATGCGGGCGGCGAGGGCGGCGGTGGACGGGTCGAGCGAGGGGCGGCTCAGCCGGGCGGCGACCAGCTCGAGCTGCAGGCGCGGGTCGGCGCCGCCGTGGCGGATCCGCACCTGGGCGTCGGCGAGCAGGTCGAGCCCGCGGACCACCTGGGCGTCGGCGAGCTGGTTCGCCTGCGCCTGCAGGCGGGCGATCTCCTCGGGTGCGAACGCCCACTCGTCGCGGGGGCGCGCCCCCTGCTGCAGGAGGCAGACGAACCGCAGGTGGGTCACGAGGCCGCGCATCGCCTGCTCGGGGTCGACCGGCCCGTCGAGGGTCTCCTGCAGCAGCTCGAACGCGCCGGCGGCCTCACCGGCGGCCATCAGGTCGACGAGCTCGAAGATCGTCTCCCGGGCGACGGCGCCGAGCAGCTCGAGGGCGTCGCCCGGCTCGACGCGCCCGCCGGCGTACGTCGAGATCTGGTCGAGCAGGCCGAGGGCGTCGCGGTACGACCCGTCGGCGGCGCGGGCGAGGATGTCGAGGGCGGACTCGGTGGTCTCGATGCCCTCGGCGCGGGCGACCCGCTCGAGCACCCGGACCAGCGCCGGCAGGCCCGGCTTGCGGAGCACGTAGTGCTGCAACCGCGACCGGATCGTCCCGAGGATCTCCCACGGGTGGGTGGTGCAGAGGATGACGACGAGGTGCGGCGGCGGCTCCTCGAGCGTCTTCAGGAGGGCGCTCGCCGCGTCGGGGGTGATCTGGTGCGCCTCGTCCATGATCGTCACCCGGTACCGGCAGGCGACGGGCGCGTACCGGACCGTCTCGAGCCACTCGCGCATCTCGTCGATGCGGCGGGCGCTCGAGGCGGCGTCGACCTCGATGACGTCCATCCAGTCCTGGTGGCCGGTCCGCAGGCACGAGTCGCAGTGGCCGCAGGGCTCCGAGGTGGGGCCGGGGCTCGTCTGGCAGTTGAGGCACCGCGCGAGGATGCGGGCGGTCGTGGTCTTGCCCGTCCCGCGCGGCCCCGAGAACAGGAAGCCCTGGGCGGGGTGCCCCGAGCGCAGCGCGTTCCCGAGCGCCCGGGCGACGTGGTCCTGCCCCACCATGTCGGCGAAGGTCGCCGGCCGGTGGCGGTTGTACAGGCTCGTGCCCGCCTCGCTCACTCGCTCGCCCTCCCGGTGCGCGCCTCGCCGTGGGCGAGGGCCCGCCCCGGTGGGCCGTTCAAAGAGATGTGGCCGTGCACCCGCCGTCGAAGCGCGAATCCAGGGTGAGCCCCGTGCCGCCTGCTCCGGCGAGGTTGCCCCACTGCGCGTGAACGGATCCGCTTAAGGCTGCTTCCTTCCGGACCTGACCTGGTTCGCGGTCGCCCACCGAATGGGACCTCGCCATCAACGCTGCTCTGCACGGAGCCGAGACCTGGGACCGGCCCCTCGGACGGGAATTCTGCCCCGCTGTAGCGGATTGCGGGTACAGGGCACCGCTAGCTCCCCGCCTAGCACGGCCACCGGTCGAGGATAGTCCACCGGAGGGGCCGGCGCGAGGGCCGGCACCCGCGGACCGTCAGCGATCGCGCTTGCGGCCGAACGGCAGCTTCGGGCCGATCTGCTCGCCGCGCCGCGCCGCGCCGGTCGCGCCGAAGAACGCGGCGACCCCGCCGCCGAGCATCGCGACGGTGAACGCGAGGTACGCCCATCCGCGGACGCCGCTGTCGCGGCCGAGCAGCTCGAACAGCCCCCACATGAGGGTGCCCCACACCGCCCCGAGCACGACGCCCGTGAGCACGATCGCGATCCGCGACCTCTGCGGGGCCTCGGCCCCCTCCTGCTTCGTCGCCTTCGCCACGGCCGGGAGCCTACTGGACGCGGGGCCGCGCCTCGGCGGGGCGCGCGGACCGCCACGCCGGGGGGCGGTCATGCGACGGCGTGGGCGAGCGCCGTGAACAGGGGGATCCCGAACACGAGGTTGAGGGGGAACGTGATCCCGAGGCTGGCGGTGAGGTAGAGCGCGGGGTTGGCCGCCGGGAGGGCGATCCGCACGGCGGCGGGGGCGGCGATGTACGACGCGCTCGCCCCCATCACCCCGAGCAGCGCCGCGCCGCCGACCGACAGGCCGGCCGCGGTCCCGAGCAGCACCCCGGCGGTCCCGTTCACGAGCGGGACCGCGGTCCCGAAAGCGAGGAGCCCGAACCCCGCGGAGCGGAGTCCGGCCGCGCGCCGCGCGGCGGTGACTCCGAGGTCCAGCAGGAAGAGGGTGAGGGCCCCGAGGAACAGGTCGCGGAACAGGGGGTCGACGGGCGCCGCGCCGTCGGCGCCGGCGACGGCGCCGATGACCAGTCCCCCGGCGAGCAGCAGGACGCTGCGCCCGAGGAGCGCCTCCTTCACGGCGGCACGGCGGGCGGAGCCCACGGCGCCGGCGGCGAGCGCCAGGCCGACGACGATGCCCGGCACCTCGAGCAGGGCGAGGAGCGCGGGGGCGTACGCCTCCACGGGGATGCCGCCCTGCTCGAGCACGCTGACGGCGGCGGCGAAGGTGACCGCGGACACGGACCCGTAGTGCGCCGCGAGCGCCCCGGCGTCCACCGGCCCGAGCGAGAGCAGTCGCCGCGCCACCAGGAAGGCGACGCACGGCGTGAGCACGCCCAGCCCGAGCGTCGCCGCGGCCGGCGCCACCAGCTCACCGGGGTCGGCCGCGGAGAGCGCGACGCCCCCCTTCAGCCCGATCGCGAGCAGCAGGTAGGACGAGAGCGCGGACGTGACGACCTCGGGGAGGCGGAGGTCGCTGCCGGCCGCGGTGGCGACGACCCCGAGGACGAAGGCGAGGACCATCGGGGAGGTGAGCGTCTCCCGCAGCAGATCGACGGTGCCCAAGCGCCCTCCCTGCCCGCGTGCGACGCCGGCTTGACGCGATTTGCATTTCAGGTTATGCATACCACGCTATATGAAACCTGCAATTCCGGGCGTACGCGGCCGGCGCCGACCCCTCGAGGAGATCCGATGTCCCGTCCCGCGCCCACCGCGAGCATCCCGGCGTCCGCCGACGACATCCCGGACGTGCCCGTGCTCCAGGCGATCGGCGATCGCCGGACGATCCGCTACTACGACCCGGACAGGAAGGTCGAGGAGTGGAAGATCCAGGCGGTGCTGCAGGCGGGGCGGCTCGCCTCCTGCCAGGGGAACATCAACGCCACCGAGGCGATCGTCGTCGACCGTGAGACCTGTGATCTCTGGGACGACATCGAGGAGTGCGTGTCGGGCTTCAACGTCCAGATGATCAACCAGAGCTCGCACATCATCTTCTGGCTGACGAACCTGAACGCCTGGTACGGCCGCGCCAACGACGGCCTGTCGACCCTCGCCCTGTCCGGCGCGCTCACCAAGTACCACGGCTGGAACTACGACTTCTCGATGACGCAGACGATCCCGCGTCTGATGAGCTTCCCCACCGAGCGCACCGACCTCCTGCTGCGGTTCGAGACGGGCCTCGCCGTCTCCCAGGCGATGATGTGCGGGAACGCGCTCGGCCTCGGGCAGAGCCTGATCGCGTTCGGCCGCAAGCCCGGCGGCATCGAGGGCGTCTTCGGGTTGCCGCCCCACTACCGGTTCACCTGGGCCCACGTCCTCGGCTACCCGCTGGAGGACCGCACGGCCGGGGGGCAGCGTCCGCGCCTGAAGTTCGAGAAGCTCTTCCACAAGGACGCCTTCGGCACCCCCTACATGCCGGATCCCGAGGTGAACGAGCTCCTGCGGGCCAAGGGGATGCTCCAGGAGCAGGCGCCGCTCCCCGGCCGGATGGAGGAGCTCGACGCCCTCGCCGAGCGGTTCGGCCGGGATCCCGGGTGCGTGTCGTGGCCCGCTCGCGAGATCCAGCGCCTGATGGACGACGAGGACTGGGACTTCGGGCCGCGCATCCGCGAGCACGCCCAGAGCCTCCTGGACCGGGGCGGGCTGCCCGAGTACCCCGAGGCGATGCGCGAGACCTTCGTCCGGCTGATGGAGGAGCACGGGCTCGACACCTCCAAGTACCTCAGCTGATCCCCGGCATGCACCCATCCGGTGCCCCGCATCGTGCAGGCGGAAGCACCGGGGACGACGTCGGGTCCCCGGCGGGACCCGGCGTCCCGGGCGTCCGCGACGCGCGGGCGCCCCTCGTGGGCGGTGCGGGGCCACCCTCGCTGCGGGAGCAGGTGGAGGACCTGCGCGGCCGATTGGTCGCCGCGGAGGGGCGGCACCACGCCGCGATCGCCGCGGCCGCGCCGGCCCACCGTGCCAGCGCCCGCAACCTCGTCCACTACGCCGCGCTGCGGAGCGCCGACCTCACCGATCTGCAGCAACGCCTGACGGAGGCCGGCCTCTCGTCGCTCGGTCGCTGCGAGGCGGCGGTGCTCGGCAGCGTCGAAGCCGTCCTCGACGTGCTCCTGCGCCTCGACGGGGACGGGTGGCGGGCCGGCGACCCCCGCACGGAGCTGACGCCGGGGGGTGGCGCGTGCGCTGCAGGCCGCACGCACGCGGACGATCCTCGCGGCGCCTCCGGAGCGGCGCCGGGCGGAGATCATGGTGACGATGCCGGCGAACGCGGCGACCGACGCCGGACTGGTCGGGGCCATGGTCGCGGCCGGCATGGACTGCGCCCGCATCAACTGCGCCCACGACGGGCCGGAGGCGTGGGCGGCGATGATCGGGAAGGTGAGGGACGCGGCGCGGGCGGCGGACCGGAACGTCCGGATCCACATGGACCTCGGCGGGCCGAAGATCCGGACCGGGGCCGTGCCGCTGGGCGGGGTCCGCCTCCGGCGCGGGGACATGATGCTGCTCACGGCCGGCCTCGGGCCGGACCGGCCCGTGGCACGCGGGGCCGACGGCCGCCTGCGGCACCCGCCGCGCATCGGTTGCACGATCCCGGCGGCGCTGGCGCGCGTCGAGACGGGCCAGTCGATCTGGCTCGACGACGGGCGGGTCGCGGGCGTGGTGACCGACACGGGGCCCGACGGGCTCGAGGTCGTCGTCACGCGGGTGCCTCCGGGTGGCCACCGGCTCCGCGCGAACAAGGGCGTCAACCTGCCGGACACCGACCTCGGTGTACCGATGATGACCCCCGCGGACCGCCGAGCGCTGCCCTTCATCGCGCGGAACGCCGACATGGTGGGGCTGTCGTTCGTTCAGCGGCCGGAGGACGTCCTCGAGCTCCGCGCCGACCTCGACCGCCTCGGCGGACACGATGTCGCGACGGTGCTGAAGGTCGAGACCCGACGCGCGGTCCAGAGCCTCCCGGAGATCCTGCTGGCGGCGATGCGAGGTCCGGCGCTCGGGGTGATGATCGCGAGGGGGGACCTGGCGGTGGAGTGCGGATGGGAGCGCCTCGCGGAGGTGCAGGAGGACATCCTGTCCCTCAGCGCCGCCGTCCACGCACCGGTCATCTGGGCGACGCAGGTGCTCGAGGGACTCGCGCGGACCGGCGTGCCCTCGCGCGCCGAGATCAGCGACGTCGCGCTCGCCGAGAGGGCCGAGTGCGTCATGCTGAACAAGGGCTCCAACGTCATCGAGGCCATGCGGCTGCTCGACGGCATCCTCGAGCGGATGCAGCACCGCCAGTCCCAGCGGCGGGCGCTGCTCCCACGGAGCGCCCCCCTCGCGCGGTTCGCCGAGGGGGGCTGAGTCCGCGGGCCGGCTCGCTAGCGCTTGATCGTGATGCCGGCGGCCTCACGGTCGAACGTGTCGGCGGTGATGCCCTCATCGCGCAGCTTCACCTTCTGCACCCGCTCGGTCGGCGTCTTGGGGAGCTCGGGGACGAACCGGATGTAGCGGGGCACCATGAAGTACGGCATCCGCTCCGCCATCCAGTGGGTGTACTCGATCGGGTCGGGGGCCTCCCCCTCGGGGATGCAGACGATCATGATCTCGTCCTCGCTGGAGGCACCCTCACCGGCCTTCACGCCGATCGCCGCGGCCTCCTTGATGTTCGGGTGATCCGACGCCTGACGCTCGACCTCCATCGAGGAGACGTTCTCGCCACGGCGCCGGATGTAGTCCTTCACCCGGTCCATGAAGTAGAAGTACCCCTCCTCGTCCATGCGGCCGAGGTCGCCGGTGTGGAGCTTCAGGTTCCGGAAGTCCTCGGCGGTCTTCTCCGGCATCCCGTAGTAGGCGCGCATCACGATGTTCGGGATCTTCATGTCGACGACGATCTCCCCCGGCGTGTCCGGCGGGAGCGGCCGGTCGGTGCCCGGCTCCACGATCGTCACCTCATACCCGGGGTTCGCCTTGCCCATCGACCCCGCGACAGCCGGCTTGGTCGGGTCCATGTAGGTCGCCATGCCGGTCTCGGTGAGGCCGTAGCCCTCGATGAACTTGACGCCGAACCGCTCCTGGAACTCGTTGTAGATGTCCTTCGGGGCGGGCGCCGCAAAGCACGTGTGGACCTTGTGGGCGCGGTCCAGGTCCGACGGCGGGATGTTCCAGATGAAGTACGACACCGCCCCGATCGAGTTGAAGACCGTCGCCTCGGCGTCCTTGATCTGCTGCCAGAACTTGCTGGAGGAAAAGCGCTCCACATAGGCGACCCGGCCGCCGGCGACAAGCGCCGGGTACCCCGACAGGACCTGGGCGTTGGAGTGGAACAACGGCAGACAACTGAAGAACGTGTCCTCCGCCAGGGACTCCACCGTCTTGCCGGCCGTCGCCGACACCACCTCCAACAGGCCACGCGCCGAGAAGTAGTCGGCGGCGTTCTGCTTGATGACACCCTTCGAGCGGCCCGTCGTGCCGGAGGTGAACATGATCCGGGCGTCATCGGTCCAGCTGTAGGTGATCCCATCCGGCTCACCGTCAGAGCCCTCCATCAACGCCTCGAGGGGCTCCCACTTCAGCGACGGGTCCGGGCCCTCCTGGTTGCCCGTCCTCATCACGATCACGTGCTCCAGGAGGGGGAGCTCGCCCTTGATGAGGTCGAGGCGGTCCAGGTACAGGTCCGAGATCACCAGCTTCTTGGCCTCGACGAGGTTGATCGTCCAGGACAGGAAATCACCCTTGTAGGCGGTGTTGATCGAGCTCATCACCGCACCCGCCTTGAGGATCCCGAACCACACCGGGATGAACTCCTCACAGTTCGGGAGCATCACGCTCACCGACTCACCCGGCTGCACGCCACGGGCGACCAACGAGTTGGCGATCCGGTTGGCGCGGGCGTTCACCTCGCCGTAGCTCACCCACGGGTTGTCGGCGAACTTGAGGTAGTCCCGGTCCGGCGTCTCGCTCGCCCGCGCCTTCAGGACCTCGGCCAGGACCCACTTGGTGGGATCCTCCCGCGCATACCAGTCACTCCACTCGCCCACCGCATCCCCCAATCGCCGGATAGTCAAAACGCGACATGCTAATCATGTAAGAACTGTTGCGTCAACGGTGACTTGAACCACGGTGCGGTCGATGGATAGCCTCGCGGAATGGCCGACTGGACGTTCCTGACGAATCACGCCCACGTGATGGTGTGCCTGCGCCGGGACCCGTCGGCGCGCATCCGCGACGTGGCCGACGCCATCGGGATCACCGAGCGCGCCGCGCAGAGGATCGTCGCCGAGCTCGAGGCGGACGGCTACCTGACGCGGGCCCGCGAGGGACGCCGCAACCGGTACACGCTCCACGAGCGGCTGCCGCTCCGCCACCGCCTCGAGGGGGGCAGCCGCATCGGCAGCCTGCTGGACCTGCTCGCCGACGGCGGACCGCCCCCCGGCCGCCCCTCATGACCCCGTGCGCCCGGCGGGCGGCGGGGTGCGCCGGGCGTGGAGCAGCGACGCGGCGACGCTCGTGCCGATGATCGCGGCGATCACCCCCAGCGAGATCCAGACCGGCAGCTTCCCGACGTCGGTGAGGAACATCTTGGCGCCGACGAACACCAGGACCAGCGCCAGGCCGGTCTGCAGGTAGGCGAAGCGGGGGATGGTGCCGGCCAGCAGGAAGTACATGGCCCGCAGCCCGAGGATCGCGAACACGTTCGCCGTGAAGACGATGAAGACGTCGTCCGTGATGGCGAAGATCGCCGGCACCGAGTCGATGGCGAACACGACATCCATCGTCTCCACCGCCACGAGGGCGGCGAGCAGGGGCGTCGCCACCCACCGGCCCGCGTCGCGCACCAGGAACCGTGGGCCGCGCAGCTCGTCGCTGACGGGGATGACGCGGCGCATCAGCCGGATCACCGGGTTGCGGTCGGGGTGGACCTCGACGCTGTGCCCACGGGCCATCTTGACGCCGGTGTAGACGAGGAACGCGCCGAAGACGTAGACGATCCAGTCGACGTTGTCGAGCAGCACCGCGCCGAGCGCGATGAAGAGGGCACGGAACGCGATCGCCCCGATGACGCCCCAGAAGAGCACCCGGTGCTGGTACTCCGCCGGGATCGCGAAGTAGCTGAAGATCAGGGCGAAGACGAAGATGTTGTCGATCGAGAGGCTCTTCTCGATCAGGTAGCCGGCGAGGTACTCGCCACCGGACTCCGGGCCGCGCCACACCCAGATCAGCGCACCGAAGCCGAGGCCGATGGCGGCGTAGAACGCGCTCATCCATGCGGCCTCGCGCAGGGAGACCTCGTGGGCCTCGCGGTGCAGGACGAAGAGGTCGAGCGCGAGCAGCGCCAGGGTGAACGCGATGACCGCGACCCAGGCCCACCAGGGAACCGCCATGGAGCACCTCCGGCTGGACGTCGTGTGTCCGCCAGAGGTCTCGCCCGCGCCGGACACGTGCCGGCCCCGCGACGCCGGGCCACGGGGGCCGCGCTGTCGACGTCGCGCTCGGGGCTACTCCCCTCTCGCTGATGCGCCATTCATAACATGAAACTCATAGCGCCTCAAGGGGCAGCGCGGCCTGCCACACTCGCGCCATGGGAGCCGACGGCGGGCGGTGGCGGGTACGGCGGGTCGGCGACCTGCCGGTGGACGCGCGGCGGGCCGCGGAGGAGATCTACCTCGACGCCTTCCCGCCGGCGGAGCGGGTCCCCTTCGCCGACCTCGTGGCGCGCGACGCGTCCGGCGCGGCGCGGGTCGACGTGGTCGGTGGCGACGACGGGGAGGTCGTCGGGATCGTCGCGTCGCGCCCCCTCGCCACCCCCGGATGGAGCCACCTGGAGTACATCGCGGTGTCGCGGGCCCGCCGCGGCGGCGGCATCGGCGCGGCGATCTGGGCCGTGGTGCTGGGGCGCGTCGGCGAGGACGGCGGCGCCGTCCTGCTGGAGATCGAGAACCCGTACGCGGCGGGCCTCGACCCGGCGGAGCGGGTCGTCCGGCTGCGGCGGCAGCGGTTCTACACCCGCCTCGGGGCGCGGCTGCTGCGCGTCCCCGCGTTCGCCGTCCCCGACGCGTCCGGCCCGGGACGGCCGCCGATCCCGATGCTGCTGATGGCGGCGCCGGGCGGCCGGGCGGCGCTGCCCGCCGACGGGGCGCGCCGGCTGGTCGCGGACCTCTACCTGACGGCGTACGACCGGGACGCGACGGATCCGCTGGTGGCGAGGGCGCTGGCCTCCGTGCGCTGACGGCCCCGGGGGTGCTCAGCCGCGCTCGACGGGGTGCCCGGCGCGCTCCCAGTCGCCGACGCCGCCGCCGGTGACGTGCTCGACCCCCGCGACGCCGAGGCGGGCCAGCAGGCTCGCGGCGATGCCGGCGCGCTGCCCCGACGCGCAGACCACCGCGACGGGCGCCGCGGGGTCGATGCCCTCCGGCACCTCCCGCAGGTGGTGGTAGGGGCGGTGGACGGCCCCGGGGATCCGCAGCGTCCGCCACTCGGACCCCTCGCGCACGTCGAGGAGCTGCAGGGCGGGGTCGGCCGCGACCCGGGCCGCGAGCTCCCCGACCGGGAGGCGCGGGATGCGGGCGACGGGCCGCCCCTCCTCGCGCCAGCTCGTCATGCCGCCGGCGAGGTACCCCGCGATGTCGCCGATCCCGACGGCGGCGCAGAGGCGGGCGGCGGCGCGGCCGTCGGCGTCGTCGCGGCCGATGAGCACGATGCCGTCCCCCATGTCGGCGAGCCACCCGAGCCGCGTCCCGAACCCGGCGCGGATGGACGTGACGGAGACGGCCCCGGGGACGTGGGCCTCGTCGAACGGGAGGTCGGCGCGGACGTCGACGAGCAGCGCCCCCATCGCGCGGCGGCGCTCCACCTGCCGGGACGTCAGGGGGCGGGCCGTGACGGCGTGGGCGCCGAGGGGTCCGCGGTTGAGGGCCACCACCGTCGCCACGTTGGGCGGCTGCGGGCCGAGCGCGGCGAGCGAGCGCCGCACGAACTCGTCCTCGTCGTCGACGGCCAGCAGGGGGTTATGCGCCCGCTCGTAGCCGATGGTGGAGCTGATCTTCATGCTCATCCCGGGGCCGCCGCACATGGAGCCGCCGAGGTGGCCGGGCCAGACCTCGGTCTCGGGGGCCATCCGCAGCAGGCCGTCGGTGAGGCTGCGGAACAGGTCGCGGGCGCCGTCCTCGGCCTCGACCGCCAGGTCGGGTCGCGCGACGTCGCCGACGAAGAGCGAGTCCCCGGTGAGGACCGCCCACGGCTCGGGTCCGCGGGACGCGTCGACGAGGGCGAACGCGGTGTGCTCCGGCCGGTGGCCGGGGGTGTGCAGCGCCCGCACGCGGACGTCGCCGAGCTCCAGCTCCCAGCCGTCGTCGAAGGGCTCGTGGTCGTACTCGGCGCCGGCGGCGCGGTGCACGTGGATGACCGCCCCCGTCGCCTCCTGCAGCCGCCCGTGCCCGGAGACGTGGTCGGCGTGGGTGTGGGTCTCGAGGACGTGGTCGATGCGGACGCCGAGGTAGCGCGCGATCCGCACGTACTCGTCGATCTCGAGGGCCGGGTCGACGACGGCGGCGACGCCCGCCCGCTCGTCGCCCACGAGGTACGAGGCACAACCCAGGTCGTCGTGGACGAACTGCCGGAAGACCATCCCGCTCCTCTGCGTGGCGCCCCGCCCGGGCGATCCTCTCGCACCGGGCGGGGTCGGGGGAAGCCCCGTCAGTGCCCGAAGCGGACCTCGGGGAGCGTGCGCGCGATCCACCGGGGCCGCCACCACGCGAGCGGGCCGACGAGCCGCATCGCGACCGGCATCAGCAGCAGCCGGACGAGGAGCGCGTCGAGGAGGACGGCGACGCCGAGGATGATCCCCATCTCCTTCGGGGGCAGGGGCCCCGAGAGCGCGAACGTGAAGAACACGGCGACCATCACCCCGCCGGCGGCGAGGATCACCCGTCCCGAGTGGGCGATCCCCCCGATCGCGGCCTCCCGGGCGTCGCCGGAGTGGTCCCAGTGCTCCTTCGCCGAGGAGAGCAGGAACACGGTGTAGTCCATCGAGATCGCGAAGATCATCGCGAAGAAGAACACCGGGCCCCACGCGTCGAGGAAGCCCTGCGACTCGAAGCCGAGGGCGCCGGCGAGCCAGCCCTCCTGGAAGACGAGCCGCGCGACCCCGAATGCCGCGGCCGTCGACAGCAGGCTCGTGAGGACGCCGATCGCGGCGATCACGGGCGCCTGGAACGCGAACAGCAGGAGCAGGAAGCCGAGCGCCATGACCACCGCGATGACGATCGGCGTGTAGCGCGCGAGCGCCGCCTCGAGGTCGTGGTTCTCGGCGGCGGCCCCGCCGACGAGCACCCCGGCGGGGAGCGCGTCACGGAGGCGGTCGACGGTGTCGCCGAGCGCCGGGTCGGAGGGGTCCACCGCGGGGACGGCGGCGACGAGCGCGAGCCCGTCGGCGCCCGGCGCGGGAGGGGCGGCCTGGGCGATGCCGGGGTCGGCCGCGGCGATCCGCTGCGCCTCGGCCATGTCCGCGGCGGGGCCGACGATCTGCAGCTGGCCGGGCGCCCCGGGGCCGAAGCCCTCGACGACCTGGCCGTACCCGACGCGCGAGCCGTCGTCGGCCGGGACCACCGCGATGGAGGGCATGCCGGTCCGCAGGCCGAGCACGGGTGCGGCGAGGACGAGCAGCACGATCAGGGCGGGCAGGCCGTAGAGGGCGGGCTTCGACCAGAGGCGCTCGCCCCAGCGGGCGAACCGGGCGGACCGGTGCTCCCCCTGGTGGGCCCAGGGGAGCGCGAAGCGGTCGATCCGCTCGCCGAGCCGCGCCAGGACGGCGGGCAGCAACGTGAGGGTCGCGCCGAGGACGAAGACGACGGAGAGCATGATCCCGAGCGCCATCGAGCGGAACGCCGGGCTCGGGACGAGCATCACCGCCGAGAGGGCGATGAGGACGGTGACGCCGGAGAACACGACGGCCTTGCCGGCGGTGTCCATGGTGACGGCGGTGGCCTCGACCCGCGACAGCTTCGACCCGAACAGCGCCGCCCGGAACCGGACGACGATGAACAGCGCGTAGTCGATGCCGAGGGCGAGCGCGAACATGAGGGCGAAGTTCATCGCCCAGATCGAGACGTCGAAGAGCTGGGCCATCACCACGAGCGACCCCGCGGAGGCGGCGAGGCTGAGGATCGTCAGCAGCAGCGGCAGCCCCGCGGCGACGAGGGCGCCGAAGGCGAGGACGAGGATCGCCAGCGTCACCGGCCAGGAGATCAGCTCGGACGTCAGCATCGCGTCCTTGTTGGCCTGGTTGAAGTCGGACCACATCCCGGAGGCGCCAGTCAGGCTGACGGTGGTGCCGGGCGCGGCGGCGTCGGCGAGCGCGCCCTTCAGGTCGTCGGCGGCGCGCACCATGCCGGTCGGGTCGTCGGCGGCGCCGCCGATGACGATGGCGGTGCGCCCGTCGGCGCTGAGGGTGCCGGCGGCGGCGCTCGGGGGGACCACCGTCGAGACGGCGGGGTCGCCCTCGAGGATGCGCCGGACGTCGGCGACGGTTCCCTGGAAGGCGGGGTCGGCGGCGGTGAGGGTGTCGGATGCGACGACGACCTGGAGGGCGCTGCTGGCGGTGCCGCCGAAGGCGCCCTGCACCGTCTCGCGCACCTGGACGGACTCGGAGCCGGAGTCCTCCCATCCCGCGCCCGACAGCGCGGTCTCGACCCGCGGCGCGAGCGCGCCGAGGCCGACGACGAGCACGATCCAGACGACGGCGACGATCCGCCCGTGGGTGGCGGACCAGCGCCCGAGTCGCCCGATGGGGCCGACCTGCGCGGCGCTCATCGGGGGGCCGCCGTGACGCCGCAGGCGCGGCGCAGGACGATCGACGCGGGGCAGTCGCCGACGGTGACGTAGAGGAGCTGGTTGACGCCGACGAACGCCGTGAGCAGCAGGAACCAGGGGCTGACGAGCACGGCGAGCGCGACGCTGGCGAGGGTCATGGTGCCGGCGAGGGCGAAGAGGACCCGCTCGAGGGGCCAGCGGCGGCGCCCGGCGGGTCGGGGTGCGCGGGCGACGGGGTCGCTCACGACGTCACCTCCGATGACTCGAGGATGGACTGCAGGCGCTCGAGGTCGCGGCCGATGCCGCCGCACACGAGCTCGCAGAGGGCGAAGACGGAGTCGTCGGCGATCCGCAGCCGTACGGCGGTCCCCTGCTTCTCGCGCCCGACGATGCCGGCCCGCACGAGCACGCCGACGTGCTTGGAGACGTTCTGCTGGCTGGCGCCGAGGTCGTCGGCGAGCTCGCCGATGCCGGCCTCGCCGGCGCGCAGGCGGTCGAGGATGCGGATCCGCATCGGCTCGCCCAGCACGCGGAAGCGCTCGGCGATCAGCTCGACGAGGGGCTCGGGGATGGGTGAGACGAGCGCCACGGTTCCTCCGATCGACAACGTTCAACATCCACAACTGTAGAGTTGTCTATAGGAGAAAGCAAGACGTCACCCGCGGATGCGGCGCGGCCGTGACCGACCCCCGGAACGACGAGAGCCCCGCGGCGGCGGGGCTCTCGTAGTGGGCAGTACTGGGATCGAACCAGTGACCCCTCGCGTGTGAGGCGAGTGCTCTCCCGCTGAGCTAACTGCCCGGGGCCGGCGGAGGATACCACCGGCCGGCCGGCCCTCCGGGGACCTCCGCGCCGGGCGGCCCCCCGCGGCGCGGACGGCCGTGAGGGGGCGCCGCGGCGCTCAGCGGAGAGGGAGGGATTTGAACCCTCGAGACGAGAGATCCCGTCTACGCGATTTCCAGTCGCGCTCCTTCGGCCGCTCGGACACCTCTCCCGGTCGGCGATCGTAGCGCACGGCCCCGGCGCGCCGCGGGCCGGGATCGGGGCCTCCCGCGCTTGGTAGCCTCCGCCGCGGAGGGGTGGCAGAGCGGTCGAATGCGGCGGTCTCGAAAACCGTTTCGGGGGTTCTCCTCCGACGGGGGTTCAAATCCCCCCCCCTCCGCCAAAAGTGCGACGTTCGAACCCTGGCCCAGCAAAGAGGGGCCAGGGTTTTCGCTTTTCCCGGGGTCGTCCGCAAGGACGGCCCTTTCTTCGTTCTCGGCCAGGATTCGCCTGATCGCGGCCTCGACGTCCCTGGTGCTCGTGCGTTCCACAGGAGCCGTTCGCAGGTAGCGCTTCAGCTGCTCCTCCGAGCCCCACTCCTTTGCGTCGGTCCGCTCCGCCAGCTCCAGCAGTTCCCCGAAGGGCGATGCCAGCTGTCCGGTCGGCACGTCTCCGTCCTCGACGAAGATCCTCTCGAAGACGGCCTGGTTGAGCTGCCGGCGAATGTGCGGCGGTGCTGCCTGGTAGAGCCGGTGGCAGTCCGCCACGAGCGTCAGAGCTTGGTCAAGGCCCCGTTCGACGGACCCTAGTTCGGTGTTCAGCCGTCCCAGCGCCGCCTGCGTCGCCGCCATCTCGTTGCCGATCCTGGCTTGCTCTCGCTTCAGCAGGTCGAGCGGGACAGCCTCGGCGTAGTGAGCCTTCAGCAGCTTCTCCCGCTCGGCGTCGAGACGGGCCAGCCGGGCGCTCTGGCGTCCGATCTCGGCCGTCTGCTCGCTCTGGGTGCGCTCGGCCAGATCGAGTACTGCTCGCCTGAGGGCCTCGCGCACATCAGCCGGCAAGACGACCGACTTCCACAGCTCGGCCACCCGGTCCTCGACCACGTCCATGGGCACGTAGGTCTGCGTGCAGCCTGAGCGGTGCTTCTGACGACCCAGGCAGTAGAAGTAGTCGTATTTTTGTCCGTGCCGGTTGGTGGTCTTGGTGACCCCCAGTCGCTCGCCGCACTGGCCGCAGGCCACCGTCCCTTTCAGATAGTGGGGGTGCTGGTAGGGCTTTTCCTTGGATAGGCGACGCGAGGTCTTCAGCGCCTGCACCTCCGCGAACAGCTCCTTGGAGATCAGCGGCTCATGGCGGCCCGGGTATTCGACTCCCTCGAAGACGACCACCCCGGCGTAGTACGGGTTGGCCAGCATCCGCTCGACCATCGAGGTCGTCACCGCCGTGCCTTTTGGCCGCTTCGCCGTCGGTCGAGTGGTCAGCCCCCGCTCGGTTAGAGCCTCGGTCAGCTCCCGGATCAGGTAGTCGCCCGAGACATAGGCGTCGAACATCCAGATGATGCGCGGTGCCCGGTGTGCATCGATCCGCACCGTCCGAATGTCCCGACCCTCGACCCGCTCGATGACGTTCAGGTAGCCGAGCGGTGCCCGGGTCGGCGTTCCGCCGAGCCGCACCTTCTGGAGCAGCCCCTTCCTGACCTCGGCCGCCAGGTTCTGTGAGTAGAACTCGGCGATCGTGGCCATGATCCCGTGCAGCAACGTGCCGGAGGGTGTCTGGTCGATGTTCTCGCTGGCAGAGACGAGTCGAGCGCCGCTGGCCCGGATGGCCAGGGCTATCTCGATGTCGTCGGCTCGATTACGGGCCAGCCGATCGACCTTGTGGACGATCACGAAGTCGATGTCGCGGTCTTTGATCCGCTCCAGCATGGCCAGCAGCGCTGGCCGGTCGGCGGAGCGGGCGCTCTCGCCGCGGTCGAGGTACTCCTCGACCACCTTGGCGCCGAGCCCTTCGGCCGCGCGCTTGCAGGCCTCGCGCTGGGCCGGGATGGAGTAGCCCTCGGTCCCGTAATCCTTGTCGGCCTGAGCCGAGGTCGAGACGCGCAGATAGATGACCGCCCGCTTCGACAGCTCGCTCGTCTGGATCGCCTCGGTGTCCACCCCGGTCATCCTCCTAGCTCCGGCTCCCGGCGAGGACCGGACCGCCGACCATAACCGCGCTCGACGGAGCCGTCAGCACCCCACGGCGGAAGTAGCGGCCAACGCCGCGGTCTTCCCGTCGATCAAGGGCCGTCCAGCGCCGGCGCTCGGTCGTAATGCCGAGTTGGCGCAGTCGCAGCGCCATGGCAGCTTCGGAGACGCCGAAGAGCTGGGCCAGCGCCCGCTGCTCTTGAATCCCGCCAACCCAGGCCTGTTTGACCCAAGGCCGCGGCATCAGCAGACAGGCGGCGAAGTAGTCGCAGATCGCTTCCGCCCGCGCCTCGGACGGTCGCCCGCGGCGATCGACGTAGGCCCGATCAATGAACGGGTGGTCGAGCACGTGCTTGAACTCGTGCGCCAGGGTGAAGCGCCGCCGCACCGGTGCGTCGTCCTCGTTGATGCCGATCAGCCAGCGGCCGCGGCTCCACTGAGAGAAGCCGGAGATCGGTAGCTTGGGTTCGACCCGTACCTCGATGCGCGGCAGCTCGGCGATGGCCGCCACGTTGACGGCCGGCTGGTGCTGATCGAGCAGCCCCAGCAGCTTCAGGGCTTGGCGCTCGGCAATGCCGGCAGCCTCATGCGGCTCCAGGGCGCGCGGCGGCATCAGGGCTCGAAGCGAGCCGAGGAGTCCGGTTGGTGAGTTGGCTTGTGTGGTCATGATTGACCTCCTTTCAAGGTTACGAACTGATCGGGGGGTTCTTCCGCTGGTCGCGGACGTCGGTCGAGTCGGCATCGAGATCCCCCTTGTTCTCGATCCCGTACTTGGTCTTCAGAAAGCCGAAGTACTCGTTGAGTTGCGTGGCCGCCTCGTCGGGCATTCGATACTTGGCCCGTAGGTAGGCCGGGAAAGACGGCAGGCGGTCTGGAAGCCGGTAGCCGGCTAGGGCGAAAAGGTCGGCTTCGTCGAGCTCGAGGGCCTGAGCCAGCGCCAGCAGGGTGTCCGGGGTGGGACGTTGCTCCCCCAGCTCGATGCGAGCCAGACCGGCGTGGTGGAGTCCGGTGCGCTCGGCCAGGCGACGGATCGACAACCCGCTGGTCTCGCGGGCGCTTCGCAGAACGTCCTCCAGCCGCACCGGATCGGTGCCGTTCCCCTGCTTCGTTTGTCCTGCTCCTGCCATACTTTGCTTCCTCGCCTTACGTTGTACGTCCATTTTCCCATGCCTATTAGTTGCGTGGTCAAGCACTTCGTCGTGTGGAATCGACAACGCTGAGACCTCTTGCGGCGATCTTCCGAACTACGGTGGCTCGCGGACTTCGTCGAGCAGCTCGGCGGCCAGGACCGCCGCGATCTCCGGTTCCTGACAGACGACGAACAGCTCTGACGCCAAGGGCGGCATGCGGCGAATGAGCCCCCGAACCGCCCGCGCTCGCTCCTCACTGGTGACGCTGATGAGCACCCGCGGAACGACGCCGCCCGGTCCCGGAACCCCGGACTCGGCAAACGCCAGATAGCGGCGCAGCATCGCCTGAAGGCGTGGCTGGCTTTCGGTGCCGCGGTCAATCTCCAGCCACCAGACGTCCTCGACGTCGGGGGACGCCAGCACGGCCAGGCCATCCGGCCGCAGGACCACATCCGAACCGGGTGGCTCGAAGCGCGCCGCAGCTTCGACGGCGAACCGGGCTAGCCGGATCAGGTCGGAAGCCCGCCCCAGCTCAACCAGCGAGACGTAGACCTCGCTGATCGCCAGAGCGTGCGCCAGGAAGAGCGGCCCCGGTGTGTAGGCCGAACGTCTACGCGGACTCTCCCGGGGATCGTCCAGGTCGAGTAGTCGGTGGCCGCCCCCACTGAGGGCGTAGATCAATCCGCCGGAGCCGGCCCGTACACCGCCGACCCGCCTTTCCAGCGTCTCGACCAGACCAAGCGCGATCAGTCGCCCGAGCACCCGGCGGCGGATCCTTGCGCGCGCCGACTCGGCGATCTCGTCGAACAGCAGTCGCTCGGCCTGGATGCCGGACAAGACCAGCACCGTGCGCAGTGCCGCCAGCACGGCCCGATCGCGCCCGGAGAGCTCGTCCGCCAGTTCCCGGAGCCGACGCTGACTGAGACGGCTCCCGCTTGCGGTGTAGCGGGAGTAGTCGTTGGCGTTACCGCGCTCAGATCGCGCTCGACCCGGGAAGCTGGACGGTCCCGACTCGACTCGACCGGACCGGCGACCGGACCTCACGGGTGACCACCCTTCTTGCGGCGTCCGAGCGGTACTTGGGGCGCTGGCCCGCCTTGCAGCCGAGCCCGTAGGGCGGCCTCGACCTCGGCGCGCGGGGCGCCGAAGCGCTCGCGGCTGATCGTTCGATCGCTGTCGCCGTTGGGCACGGTTCCGAGCGGCAGGCTACGTCCGGTAACGGCCCGCACGACCTGGCTGCGCCACACCGGCCGGAGGGCGAAGTGAAAGCCGTCGAGCCCCATCAGGTCGGCCGCTTCGAGGACCGGACTGAATCCCCGGGCCAACACTTGTGCGTCATCCGCCGACACCTGGAAGACCGCCTGCGACCTCGCCGTGGCTAGGACCGCCGAGCGGACGTCCTTCGGTAGCTGCCCGAGGTGCTGATGGGCCAAGGTCAGCCCGGCGCCCAAGCCCCGGGCTTGAGCCAGCAGATCGGCCAGATCGAGCGGCAGGCGCAGCACGTCCTGGAACTCGTCGAGGTAGATGAAGACCGGCCGTCGCTCTTCCGGCGGGACGGCGGTCCGCGTGCGGATCGTCTGCCAGACGGCTGCCACGATCAGCGAGCCGAGCAGCTCGGCCGCCGGCTTACCCAGCTCGCCGGCCGAGAGTGGCACCAGCACCACCGCCTGGTCGTCGAGCACCCGCTGCAAGTCGATACCGGCCGGTTGTCCGAGCAGCAGCCGGACCGGCGTCCGCATGGTGAAGGCGCGAACCTTGTTGAGGACCGGCGCCAGCGCCTGCGAGCGCTCGAAGGCGCTCGAGCCATCGAACCACTGCCAAAAACCGCGGACGTGCTCCGGAATCGACTCCTGCCCGAGGACGTACTTCCGAAAGCGCGTCGAGGTCAGCAGCTCCGGCAACTCGACCAGCGTGAAGGCCGACCCGTCGGCCGCCCGCGCCGAGCACAGGGTCAGCAGCGAGGCTCGCAGGATGTCGTCCGAGCGCGGTCCCCAGGAGTCCTTCCAGAGGTTCTGGAAGACGCCGAGCAGATTCTCAGCCACCAACTCGCGCTCGGCTTCGCGGTCTCCTTCACGGGCCAGCACGTTCAACCCGACCGGTCGTGCGGTGTCCACCGGATCAAGGACGATGACGTCGCGAGCCCGGTGCCTTGGCAGCCGATCGAGAATCGCCTCCACCAGGTCCCGCTTGGGATCGACGACCACCAGGCCGCGCCCGGCTTGAAGGTCGTCGAGGACCATCCGAGCCATCAGCGTGGACTTGCCGGCACCGGTCGGTCCGATGAGGTGGAGATGACGCAGCCGGTCGTCGGTATCCAGCCGCAGCTCGCGGCCCAACGTTCCCGGGTGGTCGCTGACGCCGAGCAGCGCGCCGCGGTCGAGCGTTCGGGGACTGACCGGTAGTTGCCGCGCCGCTCCGACCTCCAGCCCCGGGAGCGCCAGATCGCCGAGAGGCACACCGAGCAGCCCGGCGGCCTCCCGCCCGTTGATGACCGCTCCCCAGCCGAGCAGCGGCAGCATCCGCCGCCGGAGCCGTTCAACAACCAAACCCGACGGCAGCCACGAGGCCGTTAGGCGCATGCCGGGGGCATCCATGACCGACAGTGCCGCCCGGACTCGCCCGAGTAGGTGGACGCGTCGAGCACCGGATGGCGCGTTGACGCCGATCCGCCCAACGACGTGCAGTAGCGGTTCGCCCTGCTTACGGCGTAATCCCCGGAGGTCTTCGCCGTCGCGGGCCTGGACTTCGGCCAAAAGCCTCGGTGTGGCACTCCGGCGAGGCACCGCCGGTACTGGGGCGGCTCGCACCAGCCATTGGACGTGAACCAGCTCGCCAGCTCCCAGCGGTTGCAGGCTGGCCAGCAGCGCCGTCGCTCCAGCGTCAGCCCGATCGACGGCCATCGGGAAGATTCGACTAGTCGCCCGCAGCTCGACCGCCTGGACGGTGATCGACACGGCCTGATCCTTAAGGGCCTCCAGCCGGATACCGGGCAGAGCGGCCTGGAGTTGCGCGGCCAGCGCCTCGGCGTTGGACCCCGGGATCGCCAGCCGGTGCTCGATACCGCCATCGGTCGCGATGATGTCGAGCACCAGCGGCGGCCGGCCCAACGGTCCGCGGCCGGGCGGCGGCAGAGTCGCCAGCCAGGACACGACTTGGTCGGCCTTCAGCCCGCGCGGAAACCGCAGCCGGTACACGGTCAGCTCTCGGCGCCAGGCCTTAGCGTCATTGATCCGAGCCAGGACCACCAAGCCGGTGATGAACCCGGCGCAGAGCACAAACGCCAGCAGCGCGATCACGCCGCCCTCCGAGGAGTGTCCGCAGACCCGTCACGCGTCTCCGCCGTCTTCTGCTGGCGAGCGTTCTCCGCGGCCATGGCGGTGATGGCTGCCGCCAGCCGGCGTAGGTCGATCTGCTCCCGGCGTACCGGCCGCAGGCGTATCTGCCGTCTACTCATTGACGCCCGCCTCCAGCCGGTCCAACGCCCGGTCGTAGCAGGGCGTAGCCGACGCCCCACTCGTTGACCACCCACTCCTGCGGGGTGGCGCCGGCCTCCATCAGCTTGCGCCTGAGCCGTGAGGCGTGGCTGTCAACCGTCCGGGTCCGTGGAGCAGACCGATACCCCCAGACGTTCCTGAGCAGCTCCGCCTTGCTGTGCACCCGCATCGGTTCGAGCGCCAAGGCGCCCAGCAGGCTGAACTCCTTGGTCGCCAGCTCCAGCTCCTGCTCGCCGAACCAGGCCCGGTGACCCGACCTGTCCACCCGCAGATCGCGGACCACCAAAGCTCGGTCCTGGCGCTCGTGCTCCGGCGCGGCGTCCGGCACTGAGGCCGCGGCCAGACTCACCGCCTCGAGAGCAGCGAGACATTGCCCCTGCATGAGCGACCACGGTGGACCGGTCTCCTCCATGCAGACCGCGCCGATCAGCCGCTCCACCCGCCGCAGCCGGCGCGTTACCAGCTGCAGCTCCACGAATACCTGGTCGGCCGCATGGGCCAACCCTTCCGGGGCGTCCTGCCCCAACTCAAACTGCTTCATCCCTGAATCCCTCCGCATTACATAGGCAGGGGCGACGCTCGCACCGTCCGCCGGCGCTGCCCGGTTCGGCGCAAAGAGCGTCATGCCCCTACTCATCGTTATGCGTCGATTCCGCGCGACGGTCAAGCCTTTTCCGCATGTGGAATCCACAACAGCCACTCGCTCCAGAGACGGCATGGCTAGCGGCGTCGGTAGGCGACGACCAGGACCGTCAGGACCAACGCGATGACGCTCACGGGCAGGAGCGCCGGTGCCAGCAGCTCCCACGCCAGCCGGATGGCCAGGGCCACCAGCACCATGCCGGCGAGGAGCTGCACGACGGGGGCGTAGAGCGACTTCACGGCTCCTTCTCCCCCTCATCGAGGAAGCGCCCTCGGGAACGCCGGGGAGGGACGAATCCGTCCCGGCCGTTGGCGATGTCGAAGAGCTGGCGCACTGTCCGGCGACGGATGGCGTTGATCTCCATCCGCGCCTGGTGGGTGCTGATGCCCCTGTCGCGTCGGCGCTCGCTCAGCCGGGTGCCGACGAGAACGAACAGCCAAAGGAAGGCGCCGCCGAGCACCAGCCCGGCGGCGACCTGGAGGACGAGGGTCAGCGACACTTGCAGCTCCGTCCGCTGCGGACGACGACGTCGGCCATGGCGGTGATACCGGCCGAGGCGATGTGGTGCAGCGCCGTCTCAGCCTGCGGCGTGCGCTGGACCAGGAGGCCGGTGATCGAGGCGACTTCCGATGCCCGGAAGAGGGCCTCCTCGGTGATCTCGGTGATGGCCTCGATGCGAGCCACGCCGCGGGCGGCCATGAGTGAGCCGCCAGCGTGGGTGCGGGCGATCTCCTGGTCGAGCTGCCGCTGTTCGCGAGTCGAGAGGCCGGTGGACGAGCCGAACGGGATGAGCGAGGACATGGGGGTCTCCCTTCGGAACAAAAAAGCCGCCCGATCCAAGAAAGGAACGAGTGGCGTGGAATCGATCATCTGGACTGAACCGCGGTTACCAGCGCTGGAGCCGGCGGAGGCGGGCCTCGCGGACCGCCTCGTTGTAGGTGTAGTTGTTGAGTCGCTGACCGGTCGAGGGGCCCGGCGGGTCGTCTCGGCCCACTGCGGCGAGAAAGGCGGCGATGGCCAGGAGGACGAGGACCACGATGAGGAGGATCACGGGGACTTTTCCACTTCAGGGACGAGAGCCGGGCACGCCATGAAGTGCACCCAGATGGGGCGCCCGCCACGCTTTCGAGCGAGACACCACGGGCATCGCCACTCGTCTGTTCCCGGGCGGCCAGAGTCGATCTCCGTGAGGTTTTCGCGATCGGGCATCTTGCGGACCTCCTGCTCGTGGTCTGCTCAGATGCCAGCAGAACGCCGCACCTCAGGTCTTCCTGAGTGCTGGCCACATTTGCCAAGAGCGCGACACATTTGCCAGCCTTGAGGACATGACGGACGACTCACTCCGCCTCGCGGCTGCCCTCCGTCAGATTCGGCGCGGTCATGGCGCCCAAGACTGGCGCGTTTGGTCGGCCATCCCAAGGGACCTGCGCCTCCGCCTCGGTGTCAGCAGTGACGCCAGCGAGCAGACGCAGTGCGAGGAGCTCCAGCGCCGCGTTTCCGCCGTCGTTCAGGAGTCTCCTGACAAAGTATTCCTCACGGCGATACTAAATCTGGATGGCGAAGACTCTCTCTGGCTAGACCGTCTCCGCCGGTATACAGGCCCTTCGCAGGGCAAGTTTCGAACGCTGCAGCGCCACGCCGACAGCGCACTTCTGACGTTAGCGTCCAGCTTAGTGGGCCCCACGCAGCTGGCCCGCGATAGCAAGCCGCCCTTCACCCGAGTGAGTGTCGCGATCGCCCTCCGAGACGGCGATGCCGGTCAATTCATCGCTACCGTTGACTCACGCTTCACCGTCGAAGGCGTTTCGGAGTATCTAGTGGCCATTGTCGCGGGACCTCAACGCGCCGACGCGCTTTTAGCAGACGGCGTCGCCCTCGACGAAGTGTGGAGCCTTCGAGACGACGAGCAGTTCACCATGCGCGCCCGCGATGCGCTCGACAGCTTCTCATTGGGCTACTACCGAGCCTCAGCCCAATCCCTGCGACTCGTCCCGCTCCATCCTCAGGTTCTTGAAGACCCGATCTCGAAGAGGTACCTCCCGGTCCCGGATTGGGACCTGCTCCCCGGCAGAGTCGTAATTGGGCGCTTCGACCTGCCGACCGATATTCGGCCCCTTTCGCTCAGATGCTCCCATACCACCCGGCGTGCGACGACCATCCCGAACTTCTATTGGCAGTCGGATCGTAGAATGACCTTAGAATCCCTCACTATCGATATCGGCGGACTGACCACGAACGCCTTCGGACCTGCAGTCGTGCCCTTTCTTCCTTCGGTCAGCCACGACGGACGCTTCACATCGCTTCCGCCGGACGGGCGCTACGTGTTACGCTGTGAGCAATGGATAAGCCAAGGTCACGGCGTGATGATAGCGTGGTAGCGCCGAATCCCGTTAGGCGCTTATGGAGCAACACGCCTGATGACAACCACTGTTTGCAGAGCGCGGTGGGGATGATTGTGGAGACGCTCCAAGAGCGTACGGAGCCACTACAAACGATCGACAAACAGACGGGCTACGTGCCCGAGCGACTCACCTGGTCGTTCCGCGCCATGCTCTATATGGCCAATCTAGGGCTACGCATACAGTGGATCGAAGACTTCGACCGCACCCTTTTCCTTCGTGACGCGCGCGCAGCTATTGCACCCATGTTCGACAACGACGATGACCTAATCGCACGCATCCTGGAGGGGACCGACGTGCGTCTAGAGCAGGACGTCGTCGCCAATCTCTTGAACCATCCTCGAGTGCAGAACGAGATTCGCGTGCCCACCGTAAGCGACATCAAGAGCGCGATTAAGGGGCAATCGCTGGCACTCTGTCCCATCAATGTCCGAGTGCTGCAACAGCGTGAGGGCTGGTACGGGCACTTCGTTGTGGTCGATGGGTATTCATCGACTGAAGTTCGCACACAAGACCCAGGGCTGCCGCCGGTCGCGAACCAATGGCTGGACGACGAGCGCTTCGCGAAGGCCTGGGCGTGGCCAGAGCCGGCTCTCGCGAGCGCGACTCTGATCAGCCGTTGAACTTAGTTTCCGCCCCCGCCGCCGCCGCCTCCCGGATGCGGCGGTCTTGGATCGAGCCTGGCGTTTCGAAGCATGTTCAGCCTCCTAGCCTGTTGATCGGCTCTTCGCGTGCAGTCTAACCCGGTAGATGGCGATGAAGGAAGGCTCAGGGCGCCCTACCCACCAATCGTTGCGTCGTCGCTTCGTGGCAAGGCAGGAGCAACCCATCCAGCGCCGTAAATCGCCACGTACACCAGCCAGCACTCGAGGAGACGCCGTGGCCAACGAGGCACCAAACGACGCATCGCCGCCCGAGGTCCCCGAGATGGCCGCGTCCGGCCGCGGGAGCGTCGGACGAGAGATCTTCGAGCAGACCGAGCGCCTGGTCGCCACAGGCATGGGAAAGACCGACGCCTTCAAGCAGATCGCACAGGAATCCGGTCGTCGCGAAGGTGCCGTGTCCGCCAACTACTACCGCGTCGCTCGGCAGCAAGGCGGCGGCTCGACGCGCGCGCGGCGAGGCCGGCCGCGAGGTTCGGGCGCTACGTCTCCCCGCCGCACTTCAGGTGGTAGCCGCGACGTCATGACCATTCTCGACGCCTTGGAAGCAGACCTCCGGAAGCTTCGTGAAGTTGTCGCCGCCCAAGAAGAGCGGCGGCTGACCCTCGAACGATCGGTTCGCGAGATCCTGCGGTAGGCATTGTCGGAAGGGACCGCGTCAGCCGAAAAGCAAACGCCCCGGGTCAGTCTTCGCGCTGTCGCCCTCGCCCTCGCAGCTGTGTGCCCGCTGCAGCCTCACGGCAGCCGGACTCCAGTCGTTCCCGGAGGCGTCGGAGCTGTGGCGCATCAGAGGTACCGTCGCTTGGTACCAGCGTAACTATACCGCGGCTTACGCTTCGCTCACGACTTCACTACACTTCGGATCGCTACGACGGGTTGTTCTAAATGCCCAGGGACAAGTCCTTGCCGAACGGGGCAGCCTCACCACCGCTCTCAACGGCTTGCACGAGGCCCTGTCTGATAACGCTCCTCCTGAGTTCGGCGCCGACGTTGGTGTGGCAGAGGCCTCCCTGCCTCACGGAAAAGCCTATGCTTTGAGCGCGCTTGCTTACTGCCACTGGCTTCTGGGCCAAGAGTCTCTCGGGCTGAAGGAGTTTGAGGCGGCTGCGGCCGTGACACCCGATAACGCCTGGCTATACTATCGCTGGGCACGGTGTTATGATAAGAGCGGTAATACGCTCGAAGCTACGATTCTCTTCCAGCGCGCGCTTAATTGTCGTACGCCACCGTTGAATCCGCTGAAGGCAGAGATGGCAACAGAGTGGCTGAGAGAAAACAACGCAGCATAGAAACGACGGTACTGGTGACGGGCTTCGGCCCGTTTCCAGGGATCGCGAACAACCCCTCGGGCGCACTCGTGGAGACACTGCAATCTAGTAACGCGGGCTTCTATCGCACCGCCGCCTTGCTGCTGCCCACGAGTTATCAGCGGGCGTTTGAGGAGCTCGTCGCAACGGATCTCGAGGTAACAGCCATAGTGATCGTCGGTTATGCGGCGGGCACGACCGGGATGAGGCTCGAGCAGGTCGCCTTCAACGAAGCGGCCGCGCCGATCCCTGATATAGATGGCCACTCGGTCGTGGGCGCTCTTGACGAGGCTGGCCCCTTCTCTCTTCGCACGTCCGCGGATGTCGTGCAGCTTGCAGCGGCCGCGGAGTCGGTGGGCTGCCCAGCTGTGCTTTCTACGGATCCCGGACGGTACGTCTGCAACGCGACGTACTACAAGGCGCTTAGGCGGTACCAGGAGCTAGGCGTCCCAGTTGTCATGGCCCACATCGGTGACTGGACGCCGCACGTTTTCCATGGCGACCTAGTGGCGGCCGGCCTGGAAGCGGTAGTCACCTCGGTTGCTGGCAGTATCGCGTCCGCTACATAGCACGCGCGTTCCCCTGACTGTCCCGGGGCCTCAACGCACCGACGCGCTGTTAAGAGACGGCGTCGCCCTCGACGAGGTGGCGCCGGCGGTGACGAGCGCCTCGGTCTGACCCATCGTCCCGGTGTGGTATCATCGTTAGATGACGATGAATGAAACAGGATCGGCCAGCCATGAGGAGCCCGGGGTAGATCTCGACGAGACTTCAGGCCTACCGCCGGCTGCCTCGTTGTTCAATAGCCTCTCGGATACCACTCGGCTGGCTATCGTGCGCTACTTGCTCCTCGGTGAGCACCGCGTCGTTGACCTGACGGCCCACCTCGGCCTGGCTCAGTCTACGGTTTCAGCCCACCTGGCCTGCCTGCGCGACTGCGGCCTAGTGACCTCGCGTCCGCAAGGCCGCGCCTCGCTGTTCAGGATCAGTCCGGACGCCGAGCCAGCCCTGCGCTCGGTGCTGACCGCCGCCGAACAGCTCCTGGCCGTCACCGGCGACGCGGTTGACCTGTGCCCGACGTACGGTTCCCAGAGCCGCGGGGACGCACGGTGAGCGCGCCGGAGACGCTCATGGGGACGGCGAGAAGGCCAGCGTGTTAGAGGCCTTCATCCTGCAAGCCATTGGCTTGTTCATTGCGACCAATATCGACGACATAATCGTCTTATCGTTGTTCTTTGCCCGTGGCGCCGGTCGCTCCGACACGACAGCTAAGATCGTTGTCGGCCAGTATCTCGGCTTTGGCGCCATTCTGGTCGCCTCGGTGGTTGTGGCACTGGGCGCCCGCAGCTTTTTGCCTGAAAGCGTCATCCCGTACTTTGGACTTATCCCGTTGGCCCTCGGCCTGCACGCCGGCTGGCAGGTCTGGCGGGGCGAGGGTGACGACGATGACGACGACGCACGCGCTGCCGGCAAGCCGCTCAGCGCGGCAACTGTCGCCGCAGTCACCTTCGCAAACGGCGGCGACAACATCGGCGTCTACGTGCCCGTCTTCGTAACCGTTGGCACCGCCGGCATTATCGCCTACTCCAGCGTCTTCCTGCTGCTGGTCGGTGGGCTCGTCCTGGCTGCCCGCTTCGTCGCTACCCGCAAACCCATCGCGGCCAGACTGGAGCGCTGGGAGCACGTCCTTTTCCCGCTCGTCCTGATCGGCCTCGGCCTAGTCATCCTCCTTGAGGGCGGCGCCTTCGGCATATAGCGACGGAAGCGGAAACGCCTTGCTCCTTTCGACGTTCGACCACCTGACGCGACCCGCGCGACTGTGAATTACAGTCGTAATAACCTGTTGAGCACGCGCGGCGTTTTCAGCATGACGGCATCACGCGTATAATGCCAGCATGTATGCAGGTTCAGAAGGATCAGAGCGCGACGTCCGAGCGCCCGGTCAGCATGTAGCCGTGATATCCGACTCGGAAGCCGCCATCCGCCGCATTGGAGCACGGTGGGCTCGCCGATGACGCCCCTGACGACTCGTACGCGCCTCGTTGCCTATTGCGCAGTTGGCATCTACTCAGTAGGCCTGCTCGTTTATGGAGTGACGGTCCCGTCAGGCCTCGCCAGAGCGATCTCGTTCCTGCCGGCTGTCCTCGCCGTCAGCTTCGCCTTCTTCGAGGCCGACTTGTGGCGCCGCCGGCCCTTTGCGTGGATCATAAAGCGCCCCTACCTCGAGGGAACATGGCGGGGCACCCTGACGTCCTACCGGCGAGACGCACAGGACACCCCTTCCTCCTCCGACCACCCCATAGTGCTTGTCGTGCGCCAAAGCTTCTCGACAACCGTGGTGACGCTCCTCACTTCGGAAAGCCGGTCACAATCACGCATATCTGAGTTGTCGGAGGAACCCAACGGTCAGTGGCTTCTGCAATACCAATATCTCAACCATCCCGCGATGAGCGCACGCGACCGTGGCAGCACCATTCACGCGGGCAGCGCAATCGCCCAGGTGGCGCACGGTAGACCAACGCGTCTTGAAGGTGAGTACTGGACCGCTCGGGATACTCGCGGCACGTACGACGCCGTCCTTCTGAGCAGGCGTCGTGTGAGCACATTCGAGGAGGGTGAGACGCTCATGTCTGAGATTGGAGCACACTGATGGACTGGGAGGACTGGCTCCGGACCGCCGCCAAACGCCCAAGCGACCACGAGGACGACAAGCGGGATCGGACGGAGCGGGAGATAAGTGACGCCCTCGCGGCCTCTGATGCCCTCAGCGGCCGTCCCTATCGGGTCTACGCAAAGGGCTCCTACGCCAACAACACGAATGTTCGGTTGAACTACGACGTAGACATCGCCGTGGAATACTACGGGTACTTTTACTCGGACCTCGTCCTCGACCTCGCTGGGCATGACAAGAGCGAAGTCGGCGTAGTCACGTCCGACGATCCGTACTCACGCGCTGAGTTTAAGGCCGATGTGCGTGCAGCGCTGGAGTCGGCCTTTGGGGCCTCTGCGGTTGAGCCTGGCCGCATCGCCCTCCGAATCCGTGAGCGTAAGACCACGCTGCCCGCCGACGTCGTACCGAGCTGGGAATATCGTCGCTACGATGGCTTTCGCCAGAACGGCGACCCGATAGTTCACATTGGCTCACGGGTGTACCCGTCGTCGGGCGGCTTTATCAATAACTTCCCCGCACAACAGCTCGCCAACGGACGACTCAAGACCGATGCCACAGCGCGCCGATATAAGCGGATGGTGCGATGCCTCAAGAAGCTTCAAACTAAGCTCGTCTCAGATGGCGTGCTGGACAGTGAACTGCCCTCATACTTGATCGAGTGCCTCGTGTATAACGTTCCAGCAGGCACCTTCGGGGACGATTCGTATCTCGAGGATTTCCGAGGCGTCGTGGGATATATTTGGTCGGAAACGAGGGATGACGGCGGCTGGAACGACTGGCATGAAGTTCACGAGCTTAGGTACTTGTTCCGAGGGGCCAAGGACTGGAGCAGACAGGATGCGCACCGTCTGGCTGACAAAGCCTGGGATGCCGTCGGGTTAGGCTAAATGCCACAGGATGCCGGCAAGACGGCGCCGCGATTCCTTAGTCGCGTAGTCTCGTACTACTACGGGTCTGGCGATTACAACGGCCTCCGCATCGATCGCGAGGACAGCCCGTGGTCACGCGCGGCAGGGACCTTGCTACGTAAGGGGCTCATTGAAGTTATCGCGGAAGTCGATTTCCCGAACCCACATGTGAGACCGTGGGCGTGTCGGAGAAGTACCGACGAGCAACTCGAGAGCGTCCGTTCAGCGATGTCTGGAACAGGCCCCGCAGTGTGCCTGTACCCAACGGCCGTAGCGCTGAGGGGACGGCCCGAGGTCGAAGCGCTCAGGGACGAACCATTTGAGCAACGGCTCGCGAGCGGATCGGGCGGCCTAGAACTTGCATTCTTCCGCATCGACGTATTGGAGTCGTATCGCAACGATCCGACCTTTCGCTTCGACTTCAGTGATTTCGGCGCGAAGACGGCAATCTCCGACGACGCGTACACGAGCGATGAGACGCCGGAGCACGAGAAGGTGCTCTTGCACTACCTTGGCTTTGCTTACGCTCAGCCGGTTCGGCGACAAGGGCCGATAGAACGGAGCGTCGCGGGGTTCGTCCGGGACCTTGCCAAGCTCTCTGCGGTGCATCAGCGAAGGTGGGCTACGTACGAGCTCACCGGGGGCGGCTGGCAGGCGCACCCGATGTGGTGGCGCCAGATGATGGGAGAGTGGCCCGACGGCCGGGGGCCGTTCGAGGCCTTACTATATGAGCTCACGGTGTGGAACGAACTCCACGAGAGGGCATTCGGCACGCCCCTAGTGCGGAGCACGGAGCGGCCTCGGGAGTTTGGCTGGGTCCTGCGCCCGTCCCAAAGAGAGTACGACGACTTCGTGCAGCTGCTAGACAAGCTGTTGTCGGAGAATCTGCGGCACGAGGCGTTCGACGCAGCAGGCGTTCCCCGCAAGAGCTCAAAGGGCATGGACCACGCGACGCTCACCAGGTTGAACCTCTTGCTGGAGAAGACCGGCATCCCCAAGGACAGCCGGTCGGAGATCCTGAAGCCCCTAAGGCACGTTCGGAGTGCTCGTTCGAAGCCGGCCCACGCCATACGTCGAAACATCACCAATGCGAGCTTCGTACACCGGCAGGCCGAGCTAATGAGCGAAGTGACGGGCTCCTTGCGAGATCTACGGCTGTTCTGGCAGAGGCACCCAGCGAACCAAGATTGGTGTGCGTCCGACCACCTAGCCGATCTGAAGGCTTACTGGCTTTGACCTTCAGCCGAGGCATCGCCAGTCCCAGGCATCGTCTGCCGGCTGGCACCCCTTCCCGGACACCGAAGGTTTGGGTTCAACTTCAATCCCTTTAGGCCCGCTTGTTCACTGAGATGCGGTATCGCCACTGACATCTGGCGATACGGCTCGAGTGCCGTTGCTTCCGCCTGGGACCGCTCTCGACCGCTCCACGGGGTGTGGGACTCCCCCATTTTTCCCCCACGACTCAGGGCGTTCACTTCTCCTCCGACGCGCCGGTACGACACGAGCGGCGGAGGTAGTCGTTTAGGAGCTCGGCCGCCTCGTCCTCATTGCCGGGCATGAGGTGGCCGTAACGGTCGAAGGTCATCTGGATCGAAGCGTGGCCGAGGTACGCCATCAGGCCCCGTGCGTTGACCCCCGCGGCAATGCACATCGAGGCGAAGGTGTGGCGGCACTCGTGAAATCCAATCGGCTGCAGCTCAGCCACGGCCCAGGCGCGGAGGGCACGCTCCCGAAGGCTGACATGGGCGAACGGGCGCGTTTCCGAGCGTCCGAAGATGAGTCCACGGCGACGTCCCGACCGTAGAAGGTGCTTGGCCAGGTGGGCGCGCAGCTCTTCTGCGATGGGCACTCGCCGGCGCCCGCTCCGGCTCTTCGGCTCGATCGCGCCTTCCCTGGCATCCCATGACCGATCGACGCTGATCCGACCCGCGTCAAGGTCGACGTCCGAGACCCGGAGCGCCTTCAACTCGCCGAGCCGCAGGCCTGCATAGAGGGCGGTCGCCCAGATGGCCCGGTCGCCCACAGGGAGAGCCGCCAGGAGCTGCGCCGCCTCAGAGGGAGAGGCGACCCTGTCCCGAACCCCACGCACCGCTGGCAGCTCCAAGTGCTCGAGTGGCGAGACAGTCACCTGACCAGCCCGCAAGGCGCGCCTGTAGAGCACGCGCAGAGGCATGATCGCGTTCCGGACAGTCGACGGGGACGCGCCATCCGCGACGAGGCGATCGCAGAGAGCCTGAACGTCCCTGCGCCTGACCGCGTCGAGCTTCATACCTCCGAGCGCCGGCAGAACGTGCCGCTCGAGGTGAGCCCCGTAGCCGCGCAGGACACTCGGCTTGTAGACGTCTCCCGAGCGGTTGCGGACCGATCCGTCGGCCATCCCATCGAGCAGGCTGTCGGCCGCCTGGCGGACAGTGGGCTGCCGCTCTGCCGTCAACGTCCCGCGGCGCACGGCGGTGACCGCCTCCGCTCGCCAGGATCGCGCGGCGGCCAGGCTCGAGAAGGTCCTGCGGATTTCGCGGCCGTCGCGCGGGCTCCATACCGCGGCGCGATAGCTCGGCTGGCATCCGCACCGCCGACCGTCGTGGGCGGCGCAGCCCCGCCGGTGGCGCACCTCTATTCCCGCAGGCAACGGGCCGCCCTCGATGTCTCGCTTAGCTCGCCCATCGTGCGGCCTCTCTCTCCAACCAGCGCTCAAGTTCTCGGATGGGCACGATGAGACATCGACCGCGCCGAACGATGCGCAACTCGTGCCGAATGTGTCGGTCGAATGTGTCGCGCGAGACGCCGATTGCAGCGGCGGCTTCATCCAGCGAGAGGCCGAGGCGTGGCGGGGTCGGTCCGTCCGAGGAACGCAGTGGAGAGGGTGTCGAGCTCATGGCACGTACCCGACACGCCGAGCGCCGATGTGGATGTGGTCCCAGTGGTTGCCGCCGACGTACGTGCGCCACAGGACCTGGAAGCGGATGCCGCAGCGCTCGACGTTGAGGACGCCTCCGGTCGAGCCCCACTCCGTGTAGCCCGGCCCGCCGGTCGCCGCCGCGATCCGCGACGCGGCGGCATCGCCGGCGGGGGCGCTCGTGCCGAGGTCGTTGGCGAAGCACTCCGAGCACCCCACCCAGTGGTCCGAGACGCCGCCGCTCGCGGTCGTCTGCCGTTCGCGCTTGACGCTCGTGATCGGCAGACCGCCGATGCGGGCCAGCGCCTCGATAGGGCGTTGCGTCCCGCCCCAGGGGCCGGCCGGGCAGAGCGCCGCCTGGACGTCTGTGGGGGCGTCGGGGACGTATGCGATCGAGCCGTTGGGGTCGCCGCCGAGGTCGGCGTAGTAGCGGCCGACGGCGTCGGTCCACGCCGAGTTCAGTCCCGTCGGGTCGTTGGCGGCGCCAAGCGGCGCCCAGACTGGCTGGATCGCGGTGAGGGTGTCGCGGCCGCGAGCGACGTACCCCCGGGCGAGGCCCCGGGCGACGGTGGCGATGTTCGCCTCCCAGCTCGGGAACGGGATCGCGGGACCCCAGCCGAAGGCGTTGTGGATCCCGGCTCCCGATCCGGCCGTGCCGAGCACCGATTCGTGCATCGCGATCGCGACGAGTGCCCGCGGGTCAATGCCGTTGCGCTCCCCCTCACCGACGAAGACCACGCCGAGCCCAATGAGGGGCGAGTCGGGTACCTGCTTGGCCATCCAGCGATCGAGTGACCCAGCGTCGGCACGAGAGGCACCGGGAGCGCCGCCCGGGCTCGCGACACCGAGGAGGGCGATCACCGGCAGCCCGACCGCCAACGCGACCAGCGCCGCGAGGCCCGCGCCGGCGAGGGCGATCGGCCGCGAGAGGCTGTGACCGGCGGTCACGTGGCTCGGGAGCCCTTCGGCCGCGGCCGGCGGCGGGTCGGCTTGGCCGCAGGATCTGCGGTGGCGCCTGCGGGCCGGATCTCGAGCGGCGGCTCCATGACGAACTTGACTTCGACGACGGGGCGCCAGGGGGGTAGCGCGGGGAGTGTTCCGGCGCCGAGGCGGCGGGAGATCTCGGCGGCGGCTTCGACGACGGCCACCGCGATGTCGTCGAGTGCCGCGTCGGGGAGGCGGCTGGGGGTGGTGCCGACGCCGACGGCGGCGACGACGGCGCCGGTGTGGTCGCGGACGGCGGCGCCGATCGAGCGGCGGGCCTCGTGGAACTCCGCGTCCTCGAGGGCGTAGCCGCGCTCCTTCGCCGCGGTCAGATCCTCGATGAGAGCCTCTTTGGTGACGATCGTGCGTGTGGTCCAAGGAGTGAGGACGATCTCGCCGAGGGCCGCGTCGCGGTCGTCCGCCGGGAGTTCGGCGAGGATGGCTTTGCCGAGGGAGGTGGCGTGGGCGGGGAACGCCCGTCCGAGGGGCCGCTCCGGGCCTCGGAACTCGTCCACGTGGACGGCCCGGCCGCCTGAGAGCACGGCGATCAACCCGCCGAGCCCCGTCGCCTCCTGCAGCGCGGCGAGCGGGGGGCGGAACTCATCCCAGGGCCGGAGGGTGGCGATCGCGTAGCCCCCGAGCTCCGCGAGGCGGATGCCGAGGCGCCACCCACCCGACACCGGACCGCGGACGACGACTCCCGCGGCCTCGAGGTGACGCAGGAGCTTGTTGGCGTACTCCTCCGAGAGCCCGAGCTCCTCGGCGATCGCGGAGAGGGTGAGCTCCCCTCGATCGGGGGGGCGGAAGAGGTCGAGGACCGACAAGGCGTGCTCGAGCTGACGGACGCGGTTCGCCCGGGGGAACCGAGGCTCAGCCACGCGCCCGCCCCCCGCTACCCGGGAGGATCCCTACCGGGCGCTCCGCCTGTCGTAGCGGATCCGGTCCTCCGGCTCGTCGCGGCGCATGTGCTCGATCAGCTCGTCGCGTGAGAACCGCCAGCGTTGTCCCTCCCGCCAGCCGGGGAGCCGTCCCTGGTTCGCCTCGCTGCGGATCGTCCACTCCTTGACCCGTAGGAGCTCCGCTGCCTCGTCGGCGTCCATCCCCGCCGACGCCGTCCCCTCGCGGGTGTCGAAGGGCGAGCGCGGGAAGGGGTCGTCCTCGGCGACGGCACCCGGGCTGAGCTTCACTCCCCGGGCGTCGGCGACCAGGTCGCGCAGGAAGCGCCACTCCTTGCCGATCCGCCGCGCCGGTAGGCGCCCCGACTTGGCGGCGCGCTGGACCGTCTCCAGGTTCTGGCCGAGCCACTGGGCCACCTCGCTGGCGGTCAGCACCTCGTTCGCCGGTGTGCGAGTCATGAGACGCATTCTGAACAACCGACCGAGGTCGCGGGGGAAGCGGACTGTAGGATTTCATAGCTTGTGTTCTTCTTCCTCGGATCAGCTATTCTCGGTTTGCCGCAAACAGTCAACCGAGCATAAGGGGATAGCGGGGTGATGGCAAACGACGATGGCGCGATGGACTGGGACGAGGTCGGTGGAGACCTGCCTCACCCTCCCATGCATGAGCCGCCGGCCGTCACTGAGCCGAGGGTCCTCGACAAGGACGTCCCCTGGCCCGCGCGGTGGGAGCCTGTGCTTGGACCCGGCGGTGAGGACCTCGGTGACGGCCTCGTACCGGTCGGAGGCGAGGACTCGCCACCCGTCCACACCGCCCGCGGCCGCGGGAGCAGCGGCCGGCGTCGCCCTCGGGCTTCCACTGCTACTCGCGGCCCCCGCTCGACCTCTCCTCCTCGCGGCCGGCCCTCGATCCGGCGTCCCGATGCAGGAGCGCTCCTGGGGGCGGGAGTCGCCGCCGGGCTGCTTGGGCTTGCGACGCTGCTGGTCGTCGTGCTCTTCTCCTTCGATGGAAGCCCACCGGCCGATCGAGACTCCGGGAACGTGGCGGCAGTGAACGCGCCCGCCGTGGTCGGCTCGAGCGTCGCCGAGTGGCCCGCAGCGTCCGCCCGCCTCGAGGCCCGCATCCGGGAGTCGGCGGAGCGCCGGCGCGAGGTGGCCCGCGAGAAGCAGGAGCAAGCGCGCCGCAGGGAGCGCGAACGCGAGGCGGCGCCAACACCCAGCAGCCCCGAGGCGACGCAGGTCGCGGCGCCATCACGCCCCGCCGCCCCCGCCGTACCGGCGGCACCGGCAGCAGATCCGTGGCCGGGTGTCTCGGCAGCTGAGCGCGAGTTCACCCCGGGCCCCTGGAACCTCAACTGATGCGGCGCCCCGGACTCCAGCGCCGCACCGTTGGCTTGGCCGTCCTCGCCGCGGGGGGCTCCCTGGCAGTAGCGGCCCCCGGACAGGCGACCGAGGGCAGCCTCTACGGCTATGGGGTCGAGGCGCTCGTTGCCCAAGCCGTCCCCGACGACCAGTGCTCGGTGGCCCAGACCGGAGCGAGTCTTGGTGTCACTTGCCCACCGATCGGAACGTCTCTCACCGGGACCAAGTGGCAGATCGACCTGCGCACCCCCGTCCCCGGGTCGGTGATCGAAGCTCTCAGCTGGCGGGCCGTCCGCTTTCACCAGACACCAACCTCGATCGCCCAACAGGTCCTCGCCGACGGCGCGCTCGCCTGGCAGGTCGCCGAAGCCGACATTCCGCGGAGCCCGTCGCAGCCGAAGGCCTACCAGATCGGTGTGCGGGCGCAGACGGCGTCGCTTCGGCTGCTGCAGACCGAGGCCCGCCAGCAGCCCAACCGCGTCTGGACGTTCCTCGATCCGGCGATCGCTGTCCGCGACGTGCAGGCGCCGTCGGCGCGCTGGATCGCAGTCCCGGGTGGATGGATCACCGGCGACCAGGCGCGCGTGCAGTGGGAGACGTCGGACAACTTCGGCTCCGACGGCATCGGCCAGCAACGCATCTCGGCGATGGGACGCGGGCTCTACGCCGGCACGCCCGGCCAAGGGCCCCACATGACGGGGCTCAATGTCGCCCCACTTCCGGATGGGGTCATGACCCTGCGGCTCGAGGTCGATGGCGACGGCACCGGTGGTGCCGGGTTCCAGGACGCGACGCTACGGATCGATCGCACTCCGCCCTTGGCGAGCGTCTCCCTCGTGGGTCTACCCGCGGACGCTGTGCGCGTGACGGTCAACGTCGCCGACGCCACAAGCGGCGTGAGTGACTGGACCCTCCGGGCCCACGCCCCCGACGGACCGACGGTGGCATCGTCGTCGGCCGGCGTCATCACCAGCGACGTCGACCTCGCCACTTACGCCGCCCCGGGAGAAACGATCCGCTTCTTCCTCACGGCAACCGACAACGCAGGCCTATCGCGACAGGTCATCTCAGCCCTCGTCACACGACCCTCGCCGACCGCCGCCGGCGGGCCGACCACGACGATCATCGGGGGCGACGGACCCCTCGGCGAACCGGGGCGCATAGAGGCCAGCGGGGCACCCCTGCCGAACTTCTCGCGCATCGAGACGCGCGGTATCCGCGCCCACCAAGCCCGCAGCTACAGTCGCACCGGACGGCTCCTAATCCCGCTGGTCGCATCGACGTACGCCCGCTCGGTAGCGGTCTCGGGCCGCTTCCTGCACGCAAGCGGGCGTGGCCTTCGTGGTGCCTCCGTCTACCTCGTGGACCCGAAGGGCTTCACCGCGGCGACGACGCTGACCGACGGGCGCGGGCGCTTCACCTTCAAGATCCGACCGCGTCGGAGCGGGACCTGGCGGGCAATCGCCCTCGGGCGGCCCCTCGTCGTCGCTCCCGCCGTCGTCCAGCTTCGCCCGCGAGTGCGGACGAAGGTCAGCACGCGGTCGATCCGTCCCGGCGACACACTCCGAGTGAGCGGAGTGATCACGCCCCGTGGAGCCGGGAGGGGCAAGCTGGTCAAGCTCGAATGGCGCCTGCGAGGGAAGTGGCTGCCGCTGCAGTTGGCCACCGCCGACCGCCGTGGCGTTTTCTCGCTGCGCTACCGGTTCAGCCCGGGCACGGCGCCGTTCACGATCCCGATGCGCGTAGTCGTACCTCGCGAGCGGGGCTGGGCGTTTCTTCCGGTCGTTGCGAGGCGCTTCGACGTCGCCGTGGGGTGAGCTACTCCGGGGCACTTACTGATCGGCAACGGCAGGGTCAGCGAGATGCGCCTGCCCTATGCGTCAACACGCCAGGCTTCCTAGTTAGGGGCCTCGAAAGGGTCCGGGCCACTCGGGTCCGGTTGCGGCCCCGGCTGCCGTCGTTGCTTCGCCCAATCCTTCGATCAGTCCGCACGAGGTGACGGACTGAGGACCGTTGCACGGCTGAAGCGGGGGCCGCTCCTCGGGTGAACGTGAGGCTGGCGACGGTGCTGCCGGTTGTCGATGGCGGTTATCGAACGTCGGGAGATGACGGGGCCGCGGCGTCCATCGATCGCGGCCACGCGGATGTCCCCTGCCGGCCCGTCGGCCATCGCCCCCCCTTGGCGGTCGCCGGGTCGCTTGGATGCGCCCTTCGACCGACTGCTCGAGGAACGCGACGACAGGACGCAAGATCTGGACACGGGCCGGCGGTTAGACCCTTTCCCCCAGTTGCCGTCGGCTGGTCCGTGGGATTCTCCCCCGCATTCAACCAAGGAATGAATGCATGGACGACGCCGTCTTTGAAGCCCTGCTTAAGGAAGTCGAGAACCAGTGCCACTTCGCGCTCTACTCCGTGAAGGTGGCAGAGGGCCACATCGCCTACATGCGGCACGTTATGGCGGGCCAGAACCCCCGCCGGGGCTAGTCATTCACCCCCCGGACGGTGTCCCACCCCTCACAACCCAGTTTTGGGCAGGATCTCAAGGGCTCCTTGCAAGCGCTGGCTGCCTCTCCAAGATCTTCTGGCCAGTCCGCGGCAACAAGAACAGGCGAGGCCGGCTCCGTGACCACCTTGGTGTCCCGCAAGACCCCACGGCGTCGCCGCTCGGAAGCACGGCCGTCCGTGATGCTTTCGAGCACATCGACGAGAGAGTCGAGAAAATCGCGGCACACCCAAGGGGCTCGACCGTTGACCTATCTCTGGACATGTCGGGCAACGGGTTCCCACCCGAGGGCAACCTGATGCGCCACTTCGACGGCAGTCGCGGAGTCCTGATCTTCGGCAACGATGAACTCCACGTGCCGTCCGTTCATGCCGAGGTCCGAAGGCTCCACGCCCTCGTCGGGTAAGCGCTGCTCATTGCCCTCCACCCGGAGGGCACCCGAGAACGAGCCATCGGTGGCCTCGACGCTCGCGGCGCCACGAATGGCCGGCTGACCCGCATCTGATTCACAGCCTAGGTCGGCCCGGCAGGGACGCTGCTCCCCCACCGCAGACGGCCCGCGTGGCCGCGGACGGGGCGCTGCTCTGTGCGTGCCGAGTGGCGAGTCCCTGACTGATCCGTAGCCGGGCCACCGGCACCCCTCACGACCCGCCGCGCCGCGAACAGCCCGACAACGTGGGGTGAAGCCACGACTCGGCGCGGGTTCCGGGTCGAAGCGAAACACGGAGCCTTGACGCTCCTACCCCAATACGGTTCACTTAATATAGTCAACCGACTATGCGGAGGCCGGATGCAGGCGTGGGGATGGCAAATCGTGTCTCAGGTCAACGCCACGCCGGACCCTTCCGGGCTTCCCGGTCAAGCCAAGCTCCAGAAGCTCGTCGACGGCCTCTACTCGTGGTCGCTGATCCTGATCCTGGCGGCGCTGGTGGTCGCGGCAATCGCCTGGGCGTGGGGCGCGCAGTCGAACCACCACGGCGCAACCTCCAGTGGCCGGCGGGGGGTTTTGATCGCCGCCGGTGCCGGCCTGCTCGTTGGGATGGCGCCCCAGATCGTCAACTTCTTCTACGGCGTCGGACGCCAGTAGGCCATCGCGCCCCGCTCCGGCACCGACCTGCTCATCCAGGGACGCGAGCGCCCCCTGCGCCATCGCATGCCGGTCCTCGGTGCCGCGCTGCTGGTGTTCGCACTCGGCTTGGCGGTCGGTCGCCTGACCGCCCCCAGCGCGGTCTCTGAACCGACCACGATTGCTCCTCGTCCGGACGCCTCTGCCGACCCCGCGCCCCCGCCCGTCGAGACCGCCGGCCCCAGCGCCTCGCGCACCAAAGCCGGAGCGGCACGCACGGCAGCCCAGGCGCTGTCGTCGCTCGCCGATCCACGTCTACTCTCGAGCCCGCAGGCACGGCGTACTGCGGTCGCCCGGATCGCACCACCGAACTACCGCGCCGAGCTTGCTCCCCTCTTCGAGCGCACCTACGGCTACCTCGGCGATCTGCTCGGCGCGTCGGCGGGTCGCGGGCAGGTGGTCCTTCGGATGACCCCGGTCGGTTACCGGGTCGAAGCTTTCTCGGCGACGAGGGCGAGCGTCGCGGTCTGGCAGGTGACGCTCCTCGCGACGCCCGAGCGCGCTCCGATCGCCGCCTGGTCCACCAGCCGCGCCGAACTCGTCTGGACGGGTGGGCGCTGGCGGGTCGAGCGCTTCGGCGTCGACACACCGGGCCCGGTGCCCTCGGTCACCGCGCCCGAGGCGCCCGTCGCTGCCGGCGACTTCGTCGCCTCGGCGCAGGGCTTCTCCCCCTTCCCGCCGTGAACGGCCGACGATCAGCCTCGAGCGGCGCCTGCCTCGTCGCGCTGATTGTCGCCATCGCCCTCGCGCTAGTCGCGCCGGCCCGGGCGGGGGCGGTCGGCGTGCCGGGGCCCTGCGACGTACCGGGGGTCAGCGTCGTCTGCGATGCCGCCGGCGACGCGGCGAACGCGGCGGCGGGGGCGGCGGGTGATGCGGTCCTCGGCGAGCTGACCGGCTGGGTCGGTGACGGGGCGGCCTGGCTCCTCGGCCAAGTCGCCGAGGCGATCGACTCCACCACCACCGTCGATCTCTCGGCCCCCTGGTTCGAGCGCCACTACGCCTTCATGTTCCAGTCGGGGGCGATCCTGCTGCTGCCGCTGCTCCTGCTCACCGTCCTACAGGCACTCGTCCGACAAGACGCCGGGCTGCTGGTGCGCGCGACCTTCCTGCAGCTGCCGGCGGCGATGCTCCTCACGGGGCTCGCGTTGTCCGTCACCCAGACGGCGCTGGCGGTCACGGACGCATTGTCGGCCGAGCTCACCCGTGGTGTCGCGGCCGACACCGACACCCTCGCCACGACGCTCACCACCGCGAGCGCGGTTGGCGGACCGATCCCGCTGTTCGCGTCCTTCCTCCTGGCCCTGGTGATGGCGCTGGCGGCCCTGTTCGTCTGGTTCGAGCTGATCCTGCGCGCCGGAGTGGTCTACGTGGCGGTGATGTTCCTGCCGTTGTTCCTGGCGACGATGATCTGGCCGGTGCTCTCGGGCTGGGTGCGGCGTCTCGTCCAGCTGATCGTGGCGGCGATCCTCTCGAAGCTCGTGATCGTCGCGACGCTGTCGCTCGGCCTGTCGGCCTTCACCTCCGGCAACGGACCTTCGGCGCTTCTGGCGGGGGCGGGGATGTTCCTGCTCGCGGCTTTCTCTCCCTTCGTCCTCTTCTCGTTGATCCCGCTGGCGGCGGAGGTCGCCCAACCCCAACGCGAAGGCCGACACGCCCTCGCCGGCGCGACGGGGGCGTCGCTCGCCTGGAACGTCGCCCGCACTCGTATGACCTTCGGCGCCGCCGGAGCGGCTGGCAGGAGGATGGGACTCGCCGGCGGCGCCATGGGCGCCGCCGGCGCGGGCGGCGTCGGGCGAGGTGGCCCGCAGGGCCCGAGCGGCCCCTCAAGCGGTGGTCAGGGTGGCGGCAGGGGCGGTATGAGCCCTAGCGCTGGCGGCGCCCCCGCCGCCGCCGGGCTGGTCGCCGCGGTGCCGCAGCTCGCGGCGGCGTCAGCGACCCAGGCCATGACCGCGGCGGCATCGCCGCAGCCCGATCCCGCCTCCCCTGAGCGTCGCTCGACCCCACCCCCATCGTCCGCGCCGCGCCGGGCACCGTCCGGTCCGCCGCCCGGCCAGCTTCCGTTGCGGGGCACCGATGGCGCCTGAGCCGTCGCGCTACCGCTTCGGTCCGCTAGAGCCGGGGGGCGCCGTCGGGGGTCTCGGCTGGAGCCAGGTCGCCTGCGTCGGCCTCGGCCTGGTCGGCCTCGTCACCTGCCTGAACCTCGCCCCCGGCACCAGCGGAGCGCTGTCGGGCCTCGCCGTCGCTGGCGCGGGACTCGGCGGCGCCTTCCTGCACCTTGGCGGTCGCCCGCCGGTCGCCTGGGCGGCGATCGCGACGGGCTTCGCCAGCCGCCGGGCCCGCGGCCGACACCACTACCTGACGAAGGCCCCCCTCCGCGGCTACGGGTTCGGGGAGATCGAGGGCCTCGACCTCCCCGACAACCTGTCCGGCCTCCGCATCGTCGGCGCCCGCTCGGGACGCGGCGACGTCGGCATCGCCCACGATGGATCCACGTGGACGGCGGTGTTGGCAGTCCAGGGCGGGGCGTTCGCGCTACTGGAACTCGCGGACAAGGAGCGGCGCCTTGCGCGTTGGGGCGCGGTGCTCTCGGGGTTCGCCCGGCCCGGCAGCCCGGTGAGCCGCCTCGCCTGGATCGACCGCACCGTCACCCAAGGCGCGGACGAACTCGGCCGCTACCTCGCGGAGGGGCTCACCCTCCCCCCCACCCACTCGGGCGTCGCCTCCTACCTCGAGCTACTCGATGAGGCCGCCCCGGCGGCCCGTCAGCACGAGACCTTCCTCGCCCTCCAGATCGACGCCCGCCGAGCCGCGGGGGTGATCCGCCGCGCCGGCGGCGGCGAGGCGGGTGCAGCGGCGGTCCTCCTCCGTGAGCTGACCGCCCTCTCCGAGCACCTGGTGCGCGCCGAGGTCGTCGTGGCGGGGGCGCTCAGCCCGCGCCTACTCGCCCGTGCCATCCGCCTCGGCTTCTCCCCCGGCGACCGGTCGCGCCTCGATCGCCTCGGCGCCGGTGACCGGGAGCGGGCGGGTACCGACCCGGCGAACGCCGGGCCGATGGCCGCCGCCGAGTCGTGGCGGACCTACCAGAGCGACGACGCCCTCCATTGCAGCTACTGGATCGCCGAGTGGCCGCGGGTCGAGGTCGGTGCCGACTTCCTTTTGCCGTTCCTGCTCGGCGGCACGACCCGCCGCAGCGTCGCGGTCGTGATGGAACCCCTCGACCCCGCCCGAGCGCTGCGAGCCGCCGAGAACGCCCGCACCAACGAGATCAGCGACGACGAACTCCGCGCCAGGATGGGCTTCCTCGCCACTGCCCGCCGACGCCGCCAACAGCAGGCGTTGGTCGAACGTGAGCAGGAGCTGGCGGAGGGCCACTCGGGTGTCCGCTTCTCGGGCTACGTCACCGTCTCCGCCGATGGAGCGGACGAGCTGTCGGCAGCGATGGCTGAGCTCGAGCAGTCGGCCCAGATGGCGCGCCTCGAGCTTAGGCCGCTCTACGGCGAGCAGGCCGTCGGGTTCACGTACACCCTCCCCCTCTGTCGGGGGCTTCGGTGAGGGGCCGTCCCCGGCACCCCGCCCACCAGCTGACGAGTGCTCACCTCCAGGCCGCCTACCCGTTCATGGGAGAAGGGGGCCTCGGGGGGCGGGGGGTCTACATCGGCCGCGACGTCTACTCGGGGGCGAGCTTCTGCTTCGACCCCTGGGTCCTCTACGAACAGGGGGCCCTCACCGGGCCGTCGGCGCTCGTCGCCGGGCAGGTCGGCCGCGGCAAGTCGGCGCTCATCAAGACCTACCTCGCCCGCCAAGCCCTCTTTGGCCGCCGCGCCGTCGTCATCGACCCCAAAGGCGAATACGGCCCGTTGGCCGAGTGGTTCGGCAGCCGGCCGATCCGGTTGGTGCCGGGGGGTCAGGTGCGACTCAACCCGCTCGACGCCGCCGGTGGACGCGAGGAGCGCGTCGCCCTGCTCGGGGCGTTGGTCGCCGGGTCGCTGCGGCGGGCCTTGGAGCCCCAGGAGCACACCGCCCTCGACCTCGCCTACCGGGCCGCCGCCGCAGACGGGGCGCCGACGCTCCCCGCGGTCCAGCACCACCTCCTGCACCCCACCCACGAGGCGGCGGCCTCGATCGCCGTCCGCGCGGAGGACCTCGCCCGCTACGGACGCGGCTGCGCCCTCGAACTCCGGCGGCTCTGCGAGGGCGACCTCCATGGCATGTTCGACGGCCCGACCAGCGAGGGCGTCGAACTCGACGCACCGATCGTCGTGTTGGACCTGTCGGCCCTCCACGGCTCCCCGGCGCTCGGGGTGCTGATGGTCTGCGTCAGCGCCTGGCTCTCGGGGCGTCTCGCTCGCGACGACGGAATCAAGCGGCTGGTGGTCCTCGACGAAGGGTGGGCGGTCCTCGCCGACCCGGCGGCCGCGACCTTCCTCCAGCGTTCCTGGAAGCTCGCCCGCTCCTACGGGGTCGCCAACATGTTGGTGATCCACCGCCTCTCGGACCTCACGGCTGCAGGGGATGCCGGGTCACGCGAGGCGAAGATCGCCCAGGGACTCCTCTCTGATTCGGAGACCCGGATCATCCTCGCCCAGAGCCCCGCCGACCTCGCAGCCACCCGTGAACTCGTCGGCCTCACGGGCACCGAGGTCGACCACGTCGCGACCCTCCCCCGCGGAGTCGCCCTCTGGAAGGTCGGCGAGCGGTCCTTCGTGGTCGAGCATCGGCTCTCACGGGCCGAGCGTGCCCTGGTCGACACCGACGCCCGGATGCGAAGCGCAGTCGCCAGCCCCTGACCACTATCGAAGGAGGCACTGATGGAGAGGGAACTGCAGCTGGGCGAGGGCCCGTTCAGAGCGGAGGCGAACAGGGATCCGCAGATCCCGAAGGCCCTCCTGCCGCGGGCCGCCGACTCCGAACTTGCCCAGCGGGCGACCGCCCTCGCGGACCGGGTCGCCGGCTACGGCGCCTCGGCACGACTTGACGGGCGCTTCCGCCTCGCCGTCGGCGATCTCGGGCGGGTAGTGGTCGGCCTCGAGGGGATGCGGGCCTGTGGCCTTGCGCCCGCTGTCGCCGATCAGGCACTGCCGCAGCTCGCGGAGGTGCTCGACGCCGTCGAGCAGGCACTCGATGAGGCGGCGCCCGAGCTACAGGCCGAGTTGCGCGATGCCGAGGCCGCGCGGGAGCCGGTGCGCCGGCCCCGTCGGCCGCGGGCCGCGGCCGCCAAGTAGGCGCCGGTGCCCCCGCGCCCCGGGACGACCGGTGCACCCGAGGATCCGTGGGTGAACGCGGGCCTCGTGATCCTCGCCGGCGTCCTCGGCGTCGCGTTCCTCGCCTGGGGGATCGGGCAGCTCGCGGCGCTGGCCTTCGGGGACGGGCTGCTCTCAAGCGGCCTCGGGCAGATGCCGGGGGTCCTTGGGCGGCTGCCCGGTGCCTGGTCGGACCCTGCGGCCGCCTGGCCGGCGCCCGACCGGGGTCGCCTGCCCGGACCCGTCAGCTTCTACGCCGTCGCGGGCCTAGTGCTCGGAGCCGTCCTATCGGTCGGCCTCGGAGCCGCGACACTGGCCCGACGACGGCTCGGGGCTGGGACGCCGAAGGGCTCAGGCGCCCGTTGGGCGCGGGCCGGGGACCTGCGGGCGCTCGTCGTGCGAGAGCCCCAACCGGGGCGCCTCACGCTCGGGCGGCTCGGGCGGCGCCTCGTCGCCACCGAGCCGCGGGCGAGCACGATCGTCGTCGGTCCGAGCCAGTCGGGCAAGACGGCGGGGCTCGCGATCCCGGCGATCCTCGAAGCCGCCGGGCCAGTGGTGGCCGTGTCGGTCAAACGCGACCTGCTCGACCACACCCTGCACGCCCGCGCAGCCGTCGGGCAGGTCTGGATCTACGACCCGACCGGCGCCGCCCAGCTCGATGACGCCCGCGTCGTCGGCTGGGACCCGGTGCGCTCCTGCGAGACGTGGGCCGAGGCGCGGCGGATGGCCCACAACCTCACGAGCGCCCAAGGTGCCGCCGGTGGCCGCGACGCCGAGTTCTGGCTCCAGATGGCCCAGAAGCTGTTGGCGCCGCTGCTGCTCGGCGCCGCCGGCAAGATCGACGGCTCGATGCGCGACGTCGTCGCCTGGGTCGACTCCGGTGAGCAGACCGCCGTCGCAGAGCTCCTGCTCGACCTCGGCGAACCCGACGCCCACGCCGCCTTCCAGGCCACCTGCCGACGCGAGGAACGCACCCTCTCATCGGTCTACGCCACCGCCGAGGCGGTCCTCGCACCTTTCGCCGACCCGGCGGTGCTCGCGAGCACCGACGCACACGGCATCGACCCGATCGAGCTACTCACCGGCCGCAACACGCTCTATGTGATCGCGCCCGCCAAGGATCAGGAGCGCCTCGCGCCCCTGTTCGCCGGGTTGGTCGAGCACGTCGTCGACGCGGCCTACACTCGCGCCGCGTCAGGGCGCCCCTGTGATCCGTCGCTGCTGCTCGTGCTTGATGAGGCCGCCAACACCGCCCCGATCCGGAACCTCCCCCAGATCGCGGCGACCGCCGCCGGACAGGGGATCCAGGTGGTGAGCGTCTTCCAGGACCTCGCCCAAACCCGCTCACGCTACGGCGAGGCCGCTGACACGATCCTCGCCAACCATCGCGCCAAGCTCTTCCTCTCAGGGATCTCCGACGCGCGGACCCTCGACTACCTCAGCCGCGCGCTCGGCGAGGAAGAAGTCGAGTACGAGAGCCGCACCCTCGGCGAGCGCGGCAGTGCCAGCCGCACCCGCGGCACGCGGACCCGGCGCCTCGCCCCCGCCGACGCCGTCCGCGGCGTGCCGCCAGGAGAGGCGATCCTCGTCTACGGCCACCTACCGCCGGCGCGCCTGTCGCTACGGCCTTGGTATCGCGAGCGTGGACTGCGCCGGCGGGCCACAGGCCAGGAGGAAGCTCAGTGACGCCCGCTGGCCGACGGAACCAGCCGAGCACCGAGGCCGCCCACCACGCCGAGGCCCGCCGCGAGCAGGCACGGGCGCAGCTCGAGAAGGCATGCGACGAGCTCCGCAGCTCCGAAGGCTGGCAACGCTTCGCCAAGGCCCGGGCGCTGCTGCGCGGCTACTCCCTCAACAACACCCTCCTGATCCTCACCCAGCGGCCCGAGGCGACCACCGTCGCGAGCTTCCGCCACTGGACAGAACTCGGCCGGCAGGTCCGTCGCGGCGAGCGGGCCCTCCGGATCTGGGCGCCGTCGGTCCGACGGGAGCGCGACGAGGCAACAGGCGAGGAGACCGCCGCGGTGCGGGCCTTCGTGCTGCTTCCGGTGTTCGACATCTCCCAGACCGACGGCCCCCCGCTCCCCGAACCGCCGCCAATGCGACCCCTCTCGGGCGACTCGCACACCCACCTGCTTGCCGGGCTCGAGCGGCAGGCGGCAGACGCCGGATACGCCGTCGAGCGCCACGACGCCATGCCCGGCGACGCCGAAGGCTTCGTCGATCACCGCCGCAAAGTGATCGCGCTGTCGGCCGCGCTCGCACCGAACGGGCAGGTCGCCGTGCTAGTCCATGAGCTCGCCCACGTCCACGGCGCCCGCTACGCCGAGTTCGGCCGGCCCGGCGCCGAGGTGGTGGCTGAGACCGCTGCCTTCGTCGCGCTATCGGCGGCGCGACTCGACATCAGCGGGCAGGCAATCCCCTACGTGTCCGGGTGGGCCGACGCAGCGCCGAAGGAGATCGCCGGCTACGCAGAAGCCGTCCACCGGATCGCCATAGTGCTCGAACGGGGGTTGGGGTTTGACGCCCGCCTCGAGCGAACGGCGGTCGTCGACCGGCGACGAGAGGATCCGGCACCGCGGGGCCGGCCGAGGCGCGCTCGCGGTGTCGATCGAGTGGGGTAGCGTCACGACCACCCCGCGATCCGAGAGGGGCTGGGGTGTTAGAGCTAAACCCGCCCCTTCCGCGTGGGGTGCCCGTTCGGTCCGACGCGCGCAACCTCGCCGCGGCTCCGGGCTTGGTCCAGCGACAGGTACTCGTCGCCCATCACGGCTTCAGTCGCCAGCCACGCCCGAGAAGCGCGACCGCAACCGCGCCGAGGGCGATCGCGACGGCGACGGCGACGGGGAGCGAGGCAGCGAGGCTGGTCTCCTGAACGCCGGTCAACCCGAAGCGGGTCGCGTCCACGAGGTAGTAGATGGGGTCGAGGTGCGTCAGCGTCGCCCACGGCTCGGAGAGCCGCTCGACCGAGTAGAAGACCCCTCCTACGAGCGCGAGCGGTGCGATCACGAGATTCGCGACGAAGGCGTGCTGGTCGAAGCTGTCGGCGTAGAGGCCGGTGATCACCCCGAGGGCGCTGAAGATGATCCCTGTGAGCGCCAGGGCGATCGCGGCGACGGCCGGCCGGTGCAGCCCATCGGCGAAGGGAAGCGCGATGGCGGCGACCGCCGCGGCCGCGAGCCACCCCCGCACGAGGCCGCCCGCCATGTAGCTCACGGCGATCTCGGCCGACCGCAGGGGGCTGGTCAGGATGTCCTCGATGTAGCCCTCGTTCTTGGCCTGGAAGAGGCTCGTCGAGGTGTTCGCGAACGCCTGGCCGGCGACGGTCATCACGAGGAGGCCCGGCAGGATGAACGACAGGTACGAGACACCGTCCACCTGCTGGAGACGATCGCCGAGCGCAACACCGAAGATCGCCAGGAAGAGCAGGGCCGTCGCGACCGCGGGCAGGATCGTCTGGGTCCAGAGCCGGAGCACCCGACGCACCTCACGTCCGGCGAGGGCGGCGGTGCCGCGCAGCGAGGCGCTCCTGAGGGATTGGGAATCGTGGGAACTCTCGTCCATCACCGCATCGCCGCCAGGTAGGCGTCCTCGAGGCGGGCCCCGCCGAAGCGCTCGCCGAGCTGCGCGGCCGTGCCCTCGGCGAGGATGCGGCCATCGCGGATGAAGGCGATCCGCTCGCAGAGCTCCTCAGCCTCCTCGAGGTAGTGGGTGGTGAGGAGCACCGTCGTCCGCTCGTCGCGGTGGAGGCGGCCGAGATAGGCCCAAAGCTCGTGGCGCAGGGCGAGGTCGACGCCGGCAGTGGGCTCATCGAGGATCACCAGACGGGGGCGATGGACGAGCGCGCGCGCGATCAGAAGGCGCCGGCGCATACCGCCCGAGAGGCGATTGGGCCCCGAGCCGGCCTTCGAGGCGAGGTCGAAAGCACCGAGCAGCTCCTCCGCGCGCTCCTCAGCTTCGGCGGTGGCCATCCCGAAGTAGCGGCCGTGGTAGGAGAGCACCTGGCGCACCGACAGGAAGCGGTCGAGGTGGATCTCCTGCGGGGCGAGCCCCACCAGCAGCCTGGCGCGGCGCTGATCGGCTACGGCATCGTGGCCGAAGATGCGGATATGTCCGCGGGGCGCCCGCACGAGGCCCGTGATCATCCCGATCAGCGTCGTCTTGCCGGAGCCGTTGGGACCGAGAAGGCCGTAGAAGGCGCCCGCCGGGACGCGCAGGTCGAGCCCCCGTAACGCCACAGTGCCGTCGTCGTAGACCTTCGCGAGGCCCTCGACGGTCAGCGCGGCTGCCGCAGTCGGGGTGTCGCGGTCGCTGATCACGGGGGATCCATTCAAGATTTTCCTTGACTGTCTGGCAGACCGACGAAGGCGACGTTGCACCCCCGAAAGGCGGACAGTCGGCCCGGTAGAGGTTACCGTCTACTACGGGCGACGTAATAAGGTTGGTTGGATGCCCCCCGACACGCCATCCGGCGAGCTCGAGCCCGCCGAGAGGGAGGGGCCCGCCCGCCGGATACTTTTTGCCGTCCTGGCAGCGCTGCTGGTGGGCGGCTTCGTCACCCTCCTCGTCGTCGGCCTCACGGCCGGCAAGGTCGACACCAGCATCGACGATGCGATCGCCCGAGGGGAACTCGAGGAGGCGCCGGGATTCACCCTCCCGGTGCTCGCCAACGGCGACGCCCTCGGGAAGCGCAACGGCGAGCCCTTTTCGCTCTCGGAGCTTCGCGGACGCCCGGTCGTCCTGAACTTCTGGGCCTCCTGGTGCGACCCCTGCAAGCGCGAAGCGCCGATCCTCGAAGGCGCCTGGAGGGCAGGCAGGGGGCGGGGCCTGGTCGTGCTCGGACTGGACATCCAGGACCTGAAGGGCAACGCGCTCGACTTCATCGTCGAGTACCGCCAGACCTACCCGCACGTCCGCGACACGAGTGACAAGAGCTATCGCGACTATGGGCTCACCGGAGTGCCGGAGACGTTCTTCATCGACCGCGCAGGCCGCGTCCGAGTCCACTGGGTGGGTGAGATCGACGCCCAGCAGATCGCGCAAGGGATGGAGTTGATCCTGGGCAGCTCGGGGCCGTGAGCGAGCTCGGGGTGACGGCGTTCGCCGTCGCCTTCACCGGTGGGGTCCTCTCGTTCCTGTCTCCCTGCGTCCTCGCCCTGGTGCCCGGCTATCTCGCCTTCATCTCCGGGGTCTCGGTCGAGAGGCTCGCTCACCAGCGCCGGGCCGTCGTCGTCCCGACCCTCGCGTTCATCGGCGGCTTCGCGATCGTGTTCACCCTCCTCGGCGCGGGCATCGGAGGCACGAGCGCGCTCCTGAAGGGCGAGCGACGCGGCCTCGAACTGGTCGGAGGGGCGCTCCTTGTCATCCTCGGGCTGGTCGTCGTCCTTGGTCCACGCCTCGGGGTCGGTCAGCGCGAGTGGAGCCCTCTGGCATGGGCGCGCGGACGCGGCGGACGCATAGGGGGAGGCCTTCTCACCGGAGTCGTCTTCGCGATCGGCTGGACCCCCTGCATCGGACCGATCCTCGGGGGGATCCTGACATTCGCCGCCACCGGGCAGAGCCCGAGCGGTGGGGCGGCGCTACTGCTCACCTACTCCGCAGGACTCGGCGTGCCGTTCCTCGTGACGAGCCTCGCCTTCGACCGGGCGGTCGGCGTGTTCGGACGCGTCCGCCGAGCCGGTGCAGCCCTGTCCCTCGTCTCGGGTGCCGGGCTCGTCGCAATGGGGCTGCTCGTGGCCTCCGGCCAGCTGGCGGTCATCACGCGCGAGCTGTCGCGTTTCAACCAGTTCGGCTGAGCGCGGGCACTCCTACGCACCCTCATCGACAGCCGACCAGGTACGGGCGGCATCGCCCGTGGTATAGACACGCCCGTCATCGCCCACGGCATAGGCACGGCGCGGATCGCTGGGGTCGATCGCCACTGCAGCCACGCCGGCGTCTGTGAACGCCGACTCCCAGTTGTCGCCACCGTCGCGGGAGACGATCACTCCCGGCTGACCGCCCGCCAGCACGAGACGCGACTGACGAGGCACCGCGGCCACCGACACGATCCCCTGACCCTCGATACCGACGCGGAACCCGCTCCCGCCGTCGGCGCTCACGAGTAGTCCCTGGCTGGGGTCCGCGACGAAGAGGGTGCCGTCAGAGGTCAGCGCCATCCCGAAGACGCTCGGCCCGACCTGCGTCGAGGCGAGCGCAAACGAGGCGCCGCCATCCCTGGATCGGTAGAGCCCCTGGCCGGCGACGGCGGCGACAATCTCCTTGGGCCGATCGGGCCTCACCGCGAAACCGTGCAGATCAAGGCCCGGAAGGCCCTCGGGGCGAACGGACTCCCATGTCGCGCCGTCGTCGTCGGATCGCTCGAGCACCTCGTGGCCAGCGACCCAGAGGGGGGCGCCCTCGGCAGCGCTGGCGAGATTCATCGCGTCATCGCCCTCGAGGTCGGCGAGGCCCCAGCTGCGCCCGGCGTCGGCAGACACGTAGAGACCCTTGTGGAGCCCCAGTAGAAGGCGGGCAGGATCATCTCGATCGACGATCAGGCTATGGACGTGGCTGTCTCCGAGGATCGAGGCCAGCGAGCCGGGCGAGGACGCCTCGGCGCCTGCGGTCGAGTCGGAGCCGCCGCACGCGGCGAGGCCGACGGCGCCAACGAGCGCAAGCGCACCTGAGGCGACGATCCGACGAAGCCCCCGCCCGCGGGGTCCTCCAATCATGCGCACATCGAGCCTCCGTGTTCGGACGACCAGTCGGGCCGCACCCGCCGCTCACCGCTCATCGAGCAGCGCCAACGAGATGTCGTGGACGAGGTTGGCGGCGCTGAGGTCCACTCCGGCATGCTGGGTCGCCAGCCAGCGACCGCTGCGGCTGTAGATCCGCACCGGCGCCGAGTGGGTGTCCGCGTCGCCGCTCTCGAGGGCGGAGAGCACCTGGTACTCCTTCCAGACCCGCCGCAGCTCGGCCTCGGGGCGATTGAGGTAGCGGATCTCGCCGACGGCGCGGTGGCGGTTGAGGAATGTCCTCACGCTCCCGCGCGAGTCATCGCGAGGGCTCGCGCTCACCGCCAGGGCGACGACGTCCCTCCGATCCTCGGGGGTCAGTCTGCGAAGGGCCTCGCCGACCTGGGAGGCGATCAGGGGGCACGCCGCGGTGCACCGGCTCTCGAGGAGGGTCAGCACGACGACGCGCCCGCGTTGATCGGACATCCGCACAAGCTCGCCGCTGAGGGCGTCACGCAGCGCGAAGTCCGCGGCGTCGAAGTCCGCCGAGGGGGCATTGCCGCGAAACCGCTCCGTGTTGACGTCCGCATCAGCGCTTCGACCTGCGCCCCCGCCCCCGCCGAGCACCGCGCCCGCCAAGGCGACGATGCCCAGCATCAGGGCGGCGAGTGCGACGATCAACAGGGATGTAATTCCTGGTCGGCGTCGAAGCATCTACTACGCAGCGTATAGTATTTATCGCTTTAGAGGGCGTGGACAAGCGTCCCTGGCGCACGTACCCCTCGGGACACCGGCGGGCTTCGCCGGCGGGAACCGAGACCGGACCTCAGGTCCTCCCACACAGGAGCACCTGACTCCAGTACCCAGGCCGTTACGGCGTTCGGTGTGGAACGCGAACCCGACGCTCTCGAGAAGCGGCCGAGCATCTTCCAGGGGACCCGGCCCGACCAGCGGGAGAACCCGCTCGAGAACCCGCCACCCCCGCCGGTAGAGCCCACCGAACCGGGTGGCCGGGGCGCTGTGGACGACCACCACGAGCCGGCCGCCGGGACGTAGCACCCGCCGGACTTCCTCCAGCGCCGCCACAGCGTTCTCGCGCTCGAGGAGGTGGAGAAAGTACCCGCTCGCCACGAGGTCGAAGGTCCCGCCGGGGTACGGCAGCCGGCGCGCGTCGGCGCGGCCACGCTGACCCGAGAGCGATCCTCGAAGGGCGCCAGGCACCTCCGCGCCCGGGCGAGCATCGCCGCGGAGCGTCGACGGCCACGAGCTCGACCGGTGGATCGCCCCGGTCCAGCATCGCCGCTGCGAGGGCGCCGGTGCCGGACGCGAGGTCGAGAACCCGCAGGCCGCCGAGTGGCCCCGCGAGACAGGCGGCAGTCCTGAGGGCACGTCGCTCGAGCAGGAGCTGGAGGTCGTAGGCGGCGCGGTCCGCTCGAAGAGGCGGTCAAGGCGCAGCTGGTCGGACGCCGTCGTCACGGGCGTCGAGTGGAGGCAATCTGCGCGGCGCGGCCTCCGGTCGAGGCGTCCCGCTCGAGCGCGACGATCCGCTCCTGCACCCGCGCACGATCGGCCCTGAGCTCTGCCAGGTTCTCGGCGGCCCCCGGTGTCCGCGAGCGGCTCGAAGAGCAGCCGTCGCGCCCGCGACGTCGCTGGATCACGCTCATCAGAGGGCACGCCGCGACGCCGACAAGGACCGCGGCGACCAGCAGGGCGGTCGCCATCAGCGCTCCACCGTCTCGGGTACGCCCCGCGCCTCGAGCTCCGCGATCCGCCCGTCGAGGCGGGCCGACTCGGCCCTGAGGGTGCCGACGTCGTCCCCGGAGTTTCGGTCGGCGTTCGCGCTCTTCTTGCCACCCATCATCCCCCGGCCCATCAACATCATCATCAGCACCATCCCGAGGGGGCACGCCAGCACTGCGAGGCTCAGCAGGATTCCCTCCATCGTCGACCTCCCGTTGATTTCAACTACGCGACGCGTAGTCATCAGGGTACTATCCCGGCTGTCGTTGTCCAGCCAGCAGGCTCGGAGTACCGTCGACCCGATGCGCGAGCAGTCACAGGGCGGGACGCCTGCCCAGTCCCACGAGCCCGACGCAAGCCCATCCTCACCGCTCGGGAGCCTCCAGCGAGCAATCCTGGAGGAGCTGTGGACGGCGGGGGAGTCGTCGGTTCGCGAGGTCGTCGCCTTGCTCGAGGCCCGGGCGAACACGCGGGCCTACACCACCGTCCTCACGGTCATGATCCGTCTCCACGCTCGGGGGTTGTTGATACGCCGACGCGAGGGCCGGCGCGATCTGTACCTGGCAGCGGTCGACCCGACGGGCCTGTCGGCTGCCCTCTCACGTGAGGCGGTCGACCGGCTGATCGATGCGCACGGCGACGAGGCGCTTGCCGCCTTCGCCGCCAGGATGCGCGACGGTGATCCGGCAGATCTGGTCCGACTACGTGAGCTGCTGAATCGCGAGGACCTATGAGGCGTCGGCCGTCAGTTCCTGCGTGGACAGCCGTGGCCGTCGTGGCTCCGATCGGGATCCTCGGGGCGATCGGCTGGGGCGCGGGCGGCATGTCCGCGTGGATCATCCTGCACGCGTGCGCACGGGCGACCGCCACCGCGGCCTCCGTCCCGACGGTGCTGGCCATGGCGCTCGCGGCGTCGATCTGGGGGATGGTGCTCTGGCACCTGTGCCGGCAGGCGCTTGTCGGTCACCGAACGATTCGGGTCGCACGCCAGTACGCCGTCGTCCCGCCGCCCGTCGTCGCGAGCGCTGCGCGAGACCTCGGTATCCGTCGCCTCGTCGTCACCGACCTCCCCGAGAGCCTGGCGTTCTCCGCGGGGCTCCTTCGACCAACGGTGGTGGTGAGCAGCACCCTGGTTGACTCCCTCGACCCCGCTCCGCTGGAGGCGGTACTGGCCCATGAAGCGGCCCACGCCCGAAACCGCGACCCTCTCCGCCAGGTCGCGGCTCACGCGGTGGGGCGCGGGCTGTGGATCGTGCCCGCTGCCCGTCGAACCGCTGAGCACCAGCGCCTTCGCTACGAGTTGGCCGCTGACGAGTGCGCACGTAGCTGGGCCGGCCGTCGCGCCCTGGCGGAGGCCTTGCTGGCCTTCCACTCGGCGCCTGAGTCGGCGGGTGCGCCGGCGATCGCAGGCGGTGGGACCGCGTTGGGCGCTCGTATCGACGCCCTCGTCCCTGGCGCAAGCCCGCCTCGCATGGCCGTCGAGTCATCGGTGCTAAGACGGTCGGCCGTCGGATCGATGCTCGTGGCGCTACTCATCTTGATCGTCGTCGTTAGCCCCGGCACACACTCCGACGCGATCGCGCCGATGCCCATGAACGGGGCGGATCTCGCCGACATGGCCATCGCGTGGGGCCTGAGGGGGGTTGTCGTCGCTGTCGGCTGGATCAGCGTCCGGCGCTGGCTCCGCGCACTGGACGCTGAGTGACGCTGTCCTCCTCGGGAGAGCGAAGGGTCCTCAAGCACACCTGAGAGCAGGACCGTGCCGTTCGGCGTCGGCCGCGCCGGTTGGACGACCCAATCCCCGACAGGCCCGGAGGCGCCTGGCGCGCCTCGCCGCCGAGATGAGGCGCTACCCGAAGCATAACCGTTGGTTTATGCTTTTCTGATGCCAGCGAACCGGCTTGCCGCGCGCTCCGTCCTCTTCCACGGCTTCTCGGACGCCTCGCGCCTCGCGATCATGGAGGCGCTTCGGGCCGGTGAGCGCCGGGCGACTGACCTGGCGCGCGACGCCGGGCTGTCCCAGCCCAACGCCTCCGCCCACCTTGCTTGCCTGCGCGAATGCGGCCTCGTTACCCATGAGCGGCGGGGCCGCGAGGTCTACTACGGGTTGGGCGAGGGCGTGGACGAGCTACTGGCGCTGGCCGACGGCCTCGTGGAGCGTGCAGGGGGGACGATCGAAGCCTGCTCGCGCTACGGTCGCCGCGGCAGGGCGGCATGAGCGAGGTCAAGGAGCTGCCGACGCGGCCGCTTGGTTGGCGGCAGGCCCTCTACCGCTTCCCGCCGCTTCGCAACGCCCTGGTCGCAGCCGGGCTCACCCTGGCCGGAGTGCTGGTCCAGTGGCAGGCCGACTCCGAGGCCGCCGCCCTTCCACTCTTCATCGCCGCGATCGTGATCGGCGGCTACTTCTTCGCACGCGAAGGCCTTGAGGAGTTCATCGAAGAGCGCGAGATCGGTATCGAGGCCCTGATGCTCCTGGCGGCCGCCGGGGCGATGGCGTTCGGCCTGTTCGAGGAGGCCGCGGCCCTGGTAGTGCTCTACGCCGCCGCGGAGGCGGTCGAGGAGCTGACCTTCGCCCGCACGCGCTCGGCGATCCGCGATCTGTTGGAGCTCGCCCCCAAGCAGGCCCGCCTCCTGCGCGACGGCCGCGAGCAGGAGATCCCGGCGGAGGACCTGCGCCCGGGCGACATCTTCGTGGTGCGCCCCGGCGAGTCCCTGGCCACCGACGGGGCGATCCGGGTGGGCCAGACGACGCTCAACGAGGCGGCGGTGACCGGCGAGGCGGTGCCGGTCGACAAGGGCCCCGGGCAGCCCGTCTTCGCCGGCACGGTGAACGGCCAGAGCGCGATCGAGGTCGAGGCGACCCGCGCCTTCGCCGACAACAGCCTCTCGCGGATCGTCCACCTGGTGGAGGAGGCTCAGGGTCAAAAGTCGCGTGCCCAGCGCTTCGTCGACCGCTTCAGCGATCGCTACAGCCCGGCCGTCCTCGGCGCGGCGGTCCTGGTCGCTGTCGTCCCACCGCTGTTCGGCGGCGACTGGGACGAGTGGGCCCTTCGGGCCGTCACGCTCCTCGTCGCCGCCGCGCCCTGCGCCCTTGTCATGTCGATTCCCGTGGCTGTCGCCGCCGCCATCAGCCGCGCCGGACGCGAGGGGATCCTGATCAAGGGCGGCGCGCAGCTCGAGACCCTCGGCAAGGTGCAGGCGATCTGTCTCGACAAGACCGGCACGCTCACCCGCGGCAAGCCGCAGGTGACCGACTTCCTGACGCAAGGGACCGTCCAGTTGAGCGAGGCGATGGCGGTGGCGGCGGCGGTCGAGGCGCGCTCGGAGCACCCCCTGGCCCGGGCGCTCCTCGACTACGTCCACGCCGAGGGCGTCGAGCCCCGCCCGGCCGAGGCATTTGAGGCGATCGTCGGGCACGGCGCGCGGGCGACGCTCGATGGCCGAGAGGTCTGGGTCGGCAGCCCACGCCTTCTCGCCCAGCTCGCCCCCGAGGCGACACCGCCGGGCGCGGTTGAGCGGCTCGAGCAGGAAGGGAAGACCGTGGTCCTAATCGGCCTCGAGGACAAGGTGCTTGCGGTCGTGGCGATGCGCGATGAGCCGCGCCCTGAGGCGCGCGAGGCGCTTCTGGCGCTGCGGCACCTAGGAATCGAGCACCTGGTAATGCTCACCGGGGACAACCGGCGCACCGCTGAGGCCATCGCCCATGAACTCGGCATCGACGAGGTGCGCGCCGAGCTCCTCCCAGAGCAGAAGGTCGAGGAAGTCGAGCGGCTGCGCGAGCGGTTCGGGACGATCGCGATGGTCGGCGACGGCATCAACGACGCGCCCGCCCTCGCCCGCGCGGACCTCGGCATCGCACTCGGGACAGGCGCCACCGACGCGGCCATCGAGGCCGCCGACGTCGCTCTCATGGCCGACGATCTGCGCAAGCTGCCCGAGGCGCTCTCACTGGGGCGGCGAACACAGCGCATCTCCCGTCAGAACCTCACCTTCAGCATCGCGCTCCTGGCCCTCCTCATCCCGAGCGCCGTGATCGGGCTGCTGACGGTGGTGGTCGCGGTACTGGTGCACGAGGTGTCCGAGCTCTTGGCGGTCGCCAACGGACTGCGAGCTGCCCGTCCACCTGAGCCCGTTCCGGCGTAGCCGTGCTGTCCCGGCTCAGGAGAGCCCGCGACCTGGCGGGCCCAGACCCCCCGGGGCGCCCGGTCGCACAGCCGAGCCTTCGCGAGGTCGTCGGGCGGTCGCAGGTCCGCCGCCGCCGACACGCCGAGCGTGGCCGCTGGCGGCTGATGGCGGTGATCGCCGGACTTGCGCTCGTCGCCGATCAGATCGTCAAATGGTCGGTCAGAGCCACTATCCCGCGTGGTGATGACTGGCTTTCGGTCTGGCAACTGGCGCTCGGACACAACCAAAACGATGGCATCGCCTTCGGGCTCTTCGCCGGAGCGGGACGCGCCGTCGGGGTAGTGACGGCGCTCGTACTGCCCCTTGTCGTTCTGGCACTCGGACTGTTCGCGCGTGCGCGCCTTCTTGCCGCGGTATCCGCAGGTCTGCTGCTCGGCGGCGGCGCGAGCAACCTGTCGGACCGCGTCCTCCGGGGCGAGGTGACCGACTACATCGAGGTTGGACTCTGGCCTTCTTTCAACCTCGCTGACGTGGCAATTGTCTGCGGGGCGTGCCTCCTTTTATGGATCATCGGCCAGGACGAGGACGAACGAACCGCGCCTCGGTGAAGCTCCTCTAAGCGCCGGGACGACCGGATTCGTGAAGACCGCGCGCCACTCGGGGATCGCCGTGATCCCCGCCGGGCGCCTTCGCGTCGAAGCTGAGCACCTGCGCCCACTGCCCAGCTTCGCCCGCAGATCATGGGCCGGGGTCGCACGCGAGGTTGACCGCCTAGCCTGCGCGCGCTTCGGCGCGGCGCGCTACTCGGCTCCCAAGCCTTAGGCGCTGAGGTCCGGCTGGCGACCGAAGGTGGCCCGATCGTCATCCGCCACCACGGTGCCACGAGATAGCCCGCGATTCGTTGGCTGCCGGCGAGGTCGTTGTCTGCGACGAGCACTACGATGGCCCGGGGCCCGGCCCGCCCGCTGGGCCCGCGCACGAGCGCCGAGGCGGCTTTTGTGCGTTCGGCAGCCGTCCGAGCGCTTTAGATCGGCGCGGCAGCAGCCGGGACGGCGCCCCACCTTTCCTGGGAGGGGTGGGCCTGGAGGCCGGGCTAGCGCTGGAGAACGCGAGGACACCACGGCCCGGGGCTCAGGGCCCCTCGCGCGGCGGGGGACCCGAGCAAGCTACGGCGAGCAGCTTGTACCCCACACGCGGCGCGGTCTGGATGTAGCTGAAAGCGCTTTCTCGGGTGTGCAGGCGCCGACGCAAGTGGCGCACCAGCATGTCCACCGCTCGATCATGACACACCGAGTCCTCACCCCAGAGACGCCGGGAGATCTCGTCGCGCGACACCGCGCGACCCTCCGCCTCTAAGAGGATCTCCAATAGCTGGTACTCCCGCGGGGTGAGCAGTATCGGTCGGTCGTCGACCGAGACGTCGATGCGGCGCGGATCGACGCGTAGCCCGCCGGCCACGACGACGCCGTCCGGGGTCACCTTGGCGCGAAAGGATCCCGACTCAGCCGCAGCAGGCAACCGATACCCGGTCCCCGGCACTGTCTGCACGTAACTGAACGCCCCGTCCGAGGCGTGAAGGCGTTTGCGCAGACGGCGTACGAGCACGTCGACCCGACGGTCGCTTCTTGTCAGGTCCTCGCCCCGCACGCGTCGGCAGATCTCGTCGCGCGACAAGGCCCGCCCTTTTTCCTCCAGAAGCACCACCAACAACTTGTACTCCCGGGGACTGAGCGCCACCGGGCGGTCGTCAAAGGAGACCTCGATGCGGCGGGGATCAACACGCAGCGCCCCGGCGACGACGATGCCTTCCGGGGTCACTTCAGCGGAGGTTTAGGAGAGATCGTGGCGAGCGCCTGTGTGATCAACCGGCGGACCGACACCCGCCCGGTCAGGGTATCGGTAGCGCCCCTTCCCATCAGGTCCATGCGCTCAGCGGACGCCATCCTCTGGGCGAGGACAAGGACCTTGGTCGGCGGTTCTGTCGCCGAGGCGCGGTCGATGAGGCGAGCCTCTGTCCTCTCGATGTCGACCACGAGCAGAACGGGAACCCGCTCCTCGAAGGCTTCGGTCCCCTCGACTGCGTTGTCGGCGACTTGGGACGCGAGACCGGAGATACGCATGTGGAACGCGATCTCCTCAGACAGTTCCCTCGAATGGTGGACGATCAGCACCTGGGGGCGGGGACCCATCATCGCGGCGAGGATACCGGCGCCTGGCCCGCGCGGATGGCTCCCTAACGCAAGCCACCCGAGGCTTGGCATCAGGGCTTCGTGACCGTCGGCCTTCTGCTCGTGCCCAGGCTCGCCCGACCGAAGGAGGGGCGCCACGAGGGCGATGCTCCGACGCGGAGCGCGATGGGGGCGCTGGGTGAACGAGGCTGCTCGGGAACGACACTCGCGACGGATTACCGCGAGGGGCGGGCGATGGGCTGCCCCGGACGACTGACTGGTAAGCCCGCTACTCGTTCGCGAGCTGCGGGATGGTGAGGATCGCCGAGGCCCCACGGGAGACCGGTACCGGCGAGCGGATTGCGAAGGACAGCGGGTCGTCGCCCGCGCCCGCGTGGGAATCCAGGAAGACCTGGAGCCCGGTCCCGATGAAGGTGCCGCGCGCGTCGTAGAAGTCGGCCTGCAGCTCGAGGACGATCAGCTCGCTGACGTCCACGCTGTTGCGTATCCGGCCCCGAACGACGGGCCGCGCATCGTCGGAGATCGTGAGCGCCTCGATCTCGACCCGATCGGTGAAGGGGCCCTCCTCGACGCGGACCCGTCCGGGCGGAATTTTGTTTGTCCGCGGCGTCCGTCGTGCCCCGGTCGCGACCGGGAGGGTCGCGGCGGTCTCCAACGATCGTTCCGTCGGGCCGACAGAGGGGCTGTCCGAGCCCCTCCGCAGCCTGCGACCGCGACGGCGATGAAGCCCGTCGCAAGGCGTGCGTGGATGGGCCCCCAGCTAGGGGCCCATCCGGTAATGCGGTGACCGTTCATTTGTTCGAGAACCCGCGGAGGGACGTCCTCATCTTGGAGTAGATGTCGGTGTTGTCAAACGAGCCCTGGAACCTGGCGCTGCCCTTGCCGTACGCGTACAGGTTGACGTTCGCCCCGGTGTGGTTGCCGGAGAGGTACGTGAGCCAGAGGCTCGCCTCGGGGTCACCCTCGGCCACGGTCGTCGGGTCGTCCGCCGTGCGGAAGGTCGCCGGGGCGAGGTTCCGGGGGTCCCCGCGCCGGACCCGTTGACCGGGCCGGTGGAGCGAAGCGGGTCCAGCGCGCTGCGGTCCGGACGCGAGGGCGTGCTGTTGTTGGCGGTGTTGCCCGAGTCAACGTTGCCTGGCGGGTTCGCGGCCTCGGCGTCGGTGAAGCTGCCCTTGGAGACGATGTTGAAGCCGGCGCACTCGTGGTCCGCCGTCACGATGACGAGCGTGTTCTTGTCCTTCTTGGCAAACGCCACCGCTGCCGCCACCGCGTCGTCGAAGGCCTTCATCTCCTCGAGGGTCTGAGCGGCGTCGTTGGCGTGCGAGCGCTTGTCGATGAGGGCGCCCTCGACCTGGAGGAAGAAGCCCTGCCGGCGGCCCTGGGTCGAGTCGGCCAGGAGCGCGATCACCCGCTGGTCACGACCGGACACCGCCCGCGAGGTCCTCGGCGGTCGGCACTGACTGGGTCGTCGGCGTCTGGACCTCGAGGGCGGGGTCCCCGAAGCTGCCGAGCACCGTGTAGCCGTTGGAGGCCAGGACGGCCTGGTCGTCGGGCTCGAAGCGCGACAGACCGCCGCCGAGGATCACGTCGGCCACGTTGTTGCGGGCGATCTGCTCCGCGATCGGTGTATCCCCGGGCTCGCAGGCGCTGGCCGAGAAGTCGGGCCCCTGGCAGCCACGCAGGCTCGAGTGGCTGAGCTGCACGGCGGCCGTCGCGTCGGTGATCTCCAGGTCGCCACGTTGCCGGTGCGGAGCCCGCGGGCCTTCGCCTGCTCCATGAACGTCGCGACGGTCCGCCCCGCCGCGTCCTTGCCGATCGCGTTGTTGTAGGTCTTCACGCCCGACGCCCAGGCGGTACCGGCCGACGCCGAGTCGGTGACGGGGTCGACCACGGTCGGGTGTGATGTTCTTCGCCTGCCCCTTCTTGGGGGCGTCGGACCCCCCGTGTTGGTGCCAACGGCCGAGGCGGCGTACCCGCCGCCGACCAGTGCGACGGTCGCCGCGACGGCGGCCACCTTGTTCAGTTCAGTCTCAAAACCGTCCTCCTTGAAGATGGCCAGCGCGACCAGAGAGTGGATCGCTTCGCAGGCCCACCATCACACCCCGGTCGCCCGGCAGCTGTTGCAAAGTGGAGAAGCCTTTCCTAGGGCGATCCAGGTGGCCGTCTGCCGGTGGACCACTCCCGAGCGATGCACGCAGAAGTGAGGCGCCTGCCCGAGCCGCCACGCGGGCTGACGCGACGAGCAACACAGTGTCTGCGATGCCCGATTCAGGCTCTCCGGTGCGGAAGGAGACGGCCCATTCCGGCCGTCGCGAAATTGTTGGGAGGGGTGAGCGACAGCATCCACGCCGGCACGGTTTTTCAGCGGTTGACCTCGTACGCCCTTGCTGTTAGCCGGGGCTAACTGTATGAACCACCCATGGCTAACAGACGGTTCACCAGGCGGCAGGCGATCATGGGCGCGGCCCCGGTCATCGCGGCGATCCCGATGGCGGGGCTGGCGGCGGCGCCGGCCCTCAGCGGCGCGTCGGGGCCACCCGCGGGCACGGGCGGCGACGCGCACGTCGCGATGGGTCACGCCTCGATGGTGGGCGACGCGGTCCCCGCCCCGGGGGGCCCGGGCGACCTCGACGCCCTCCTCACACCGCCGCCGGCCCTGCCGCACCAGCCGGGGCGGGTGCGCCGCTACACGCTCGCAGCGCTCGACCGTGACATCGAGATCGCCTCCGGGGTGACCTTCCCCGCCTGGACCTACAACGGCACCGTGCCGGGGCCGGTGATCCGGGCCACCGAGGACGACATCCTCGAGGTGGAGTTCACGAACGCCGGCGCGCATCCGCACACGATCCACTTCCACGGCATCCACCCGTCGAACATGGACGGGGTGTTCGAGATCGTCGCGCCGGGCGAGAGCTTCACCTACCGCTTCCCCGCCCGCCCCTACGGGATGCAGCTCTACCACTGCCACACGCCGCCGCTGAAGAAGCACATCCACAAGGGCCTGTACGGCGCCTTCATCATCGACCCGCCCGAGCCGAGGCACCCCGCCCGTGAGATCGTCCTCGTGATGAACGGCTTCGACACCGACGGCGACGGCGAGAACAACTTCTACACCGTCAACGGCAAGGCGTTCTACTACGCGAAGTACCCGATCAGGGCACGCCGCTCGGAGACGTTGAGGATCTACCTCGCGAACCTGACCGAGTTCGACCTCATCAACTCGTTCCACCTCCACGGCGAGTTCTTCCGCTACTACCGCACCGGCAGCACCGACCAGTTCGAGTACACCGACACGGTGATGCAGTGCCAAGGCGAGCGCGGCATCATCGAGATCGACTGGCACAACGCGGGCCGGTTCATGTTCCACGCCCACCAGTCCGAGTTCACGGACCTCGGCTGGATGGGCTTCTTCGACGTGAGCGACGACTGATGGCGACCGACGCCGTCGAACCGGTGCGTGGCGGAGGCTGGGGCGCCCGCCTGCTGGCGTTGCTTCCCATCCTGCTGCTGATCGGCGTCGCCTCGGCGTACGTGTCCTCGGGGAGCGCGATCACCGACCTGATCGGCACGAACCCACCCCCCGCCGACGAGGTGGAGATCCGCCGCGTCGAGTTCCATCCCGACGAGATCCGCGTCCTGGTCCGCAACCCACAGCCCGAGGACATCACCGTCGCCGTGGTCACGGTGGACGACGCCATCGTCCCGTTCACCACCGACGGCCCCGGCACCATCGGGCGGTTGCGCTCCACGACGATCGAGATCCCCTACACATGGGTCGAGGACGACCCCTACACCGTCGGCGTCACCAGCTCGAGCGGGATCCAGACGACGTTCGCGGTGCCGGCCGCGGTCGAGACGCCGGGCATCGACGGCGGCAGCATCGGGGGATACGCCCTCATCGGCTTCCTCGTCGGGGTGGTGCCGGTCGCGCTCGGCATGCTCTGGCTGCCGTCGCTGCGGCGCGCCGACCCCCGGTGGCTCGCCGCCTTCATGGCCCTCACCGGCGGTCTGCTCACGTTCCTCGCGATCGACGCCCTGTTCGAGGCCCTCGCGCTGCAGGCCGCCCTGCCCGGCGCGCTCGGCGGCCCCGGTCTCGTGCTGCTCGGGGCCGCGGTGAGCTACCTCGGCCTCTCCTGGGTCGCGCACCGCCTCTCGCGGCGCGGCGCGGCGGGTGCGGCGAACGCTCCGCTCGCCGGCTTGGCGCTCGCGACGATGGTCGCCATCGGCATCGGCCTCCACAACCTCGGCGAGGGGCTCGCGATCGGCTCGTCGTTCGCGCTCGGCCAACTCGCCCTCGGTTCGTTCCTGGTCATGGGCTTCATGGTCCACAACGTCACGGAGGGCCTCGGCATCGCGGCGCCGATCGCGGAGGGCCGGCGCGTCGGCCTGCGCCACCTCGCGGGGTTGGCGCTGATCGCCGGCGCCCCCGCGATCCTCGGCGCGTGGATCGGCGGCTTCCTCACCAACGAGGTCCTCGCGGTGCTGTTCTTCTCGATCGCCGTCGGCGCCGCGGCACAGGTCGTCGTGGAGGTCGGGCGGTACATCGCCCGGCGGGCCCCCGGCGGACTCGGCTCGGGGTGGGTCGTCGGCGGGTTCCTCGCGGGGATCGTGGTGATGTACCTGACAGGGCTGCTGGTGGGGTGAGGGCGTCGCCGCGAAGCCCTAGGTCGCGTCGGGTCAGGCCGGCCCTTACGATGCACGCATGACGCGATCATGGTCTCGGTGGCCCTTTGCGTAGGCCGTTGTCGTTCGTCGCCTGCGGGGTGCTCATGCTTGCGCTGGCGCCGGGGTCCGCCAGCGGCCACTCCGAGCTCCTCGCCAGCTCCCCACGCGACGGTGACCGGCTGGCCGAAGCGCCGCCGGCCGTCGTCCTTCGCTTCAGCGAACCTCTGCGCCGTCCGATCCTGGTCCGCGTGCGCGACGCGCGCGGCCGCGAGAAGGTACAAGCGGTTCGCTTCACCGCCCGCAAACCACGCATCGTCCGGGCTCCGCTATCCGCACTCGCCCCCGGGCGTTACAGAGTCCAGTGGATCGTCATCGCCGCCGACGGCTTCACGCAGGGCGGGGGCTTCGCCTTCCGGTTGACGCCATGACGGTGCGACGGCTCGTGGCCAGCCTCGCGACGGGAGCGGCGGTCTTGGCCATCCTCGGGTGCGGCGGGGGCGACGAACCCGCCGCGGACGCTCCGCGATCAACCGCCACCAGCGCGAGTCAGGCGCGGTTCGAGAAGCTGGTGCGCGAAGCATCGACGGCTGCCCCAGCCGACTTCCCAAAGGCTCGCGGGCGTACCCTTCAACAGATCGCCGACCTCGTGGATCCCGGCCCGCAGGTCGGGCTCGCGACCTCCGTCTACTTACCCGGGCGCAACCGATTCGCCTTCGGCGTGATCGCCGCTGACAACCGGTTGGTGTTCTCGCCGAGTGCGGTCTACATCGCCGAGACGGCCGCATCTCCGGCACGGGGACCGTTCGTGGCGACGCTCGATCCACTCTTGGTCGACCCCGCCTACCGCGGAGCGGACAGCGCCGCCGAGAACGACGTCTTCGCGGCGATCTACACGACGGAGGTCATGCTGCCCCGCGCGCGCACCTACGAGATCCTCGTGGTGACGCGGGTCGACGGGCGCCTGTACGGCGCCCCCACGATCGTCGAGGCGAAAACGGCGACCTCGGTACCGGATGTCGGAGCGCCTGCACCCGACGTCGCGACGGACACCCTGTCGTCGGCCGGCGGTGATCTCGCGAGTGTCGAAACCCGGGAACCGACCGACGGGATGCACGACGTCAGCCTCTCCGACGTGATCGGCGAGCGACCTGTCGCGCTCCTGTTCTCCACACCCGCGCTCTGCGAGTCGCGGGTGTGTGGCCCGGTCCTCGATCTCGCCGTCCAGCTCGAAGCGACCTACGGTGATCGTGTCGAGTTCATCCACCAGGAGGTATTCGTTGACAACCGCCCGGACCGCGGTTTCCGACCGTCGCTCCGCGCGTTCGGCCTACCGACCGAGCCGTGGTTGTTCACCTTCGACGCCGACGGACGCGTGGCCGCCCGGCTGGAGGGATCCTTCGGCGTCGGCGAGTTCGAGCAGGCCCTGGAAGCGGCGCTTCGGTAACGGACGTCCCACGCGTACCGTTCAGCGCTGACTCGGGGTGGGAGCGCCAACCTCGGTGCCAAAGCGAGGGTCACATCGATGGGAGCGGCCGCAGATGACAGGGCGAGAGTTCGGCTGAACGCTCGGTCTCCTGGGCGAGCTCGGGGATCTGAGCGGCACTCCAACGAGCGCGAGCCGAGTGGATAGGACGGCGACGGTCGTGCGGTGGGTGGCTGAGCGCTCTCCGGAGGGCTGATAGCACCTCGGCGCGAGCATGTCCGGCTCCGCCACCGGCGGAGACGGCAGCAGGACCAGAGAGATGTTCAACGACCCGGGTTCCAGCGACGATGGAGCGTCGGGTCCGCGACGGGTTCGCCTCGCCGACCCTGGTGCTTGATCCGCTAAGGTCGCCGAGTGGCGCCACGCGCGAAGGTAGCGGGCCGACTTCGGCGATCCATCGGCCACACATCCCCTGCTCCCAGTCCTCCCCAAGCGACTCTGGCCGAGGCGACAATGTTCGCGGCCCAGCGCCGGCATCGAGCGCGGACGCGGACGCGGACGGTGGCGATCTGCCTCGTTTCCCTAGTCGCCGTGACCAGCGATCAGCTCGCCCGATGGACCGTGAGAGCCGCACTCCCGGTCGGCGACCATCATCGGCTCGCCCCCGGTCTCTCACTCACGCGCACGAGCAACCAGGGGATAGCGTTCGGCTTCTTTTCCGGCAACGGCCGCCTGATAGCCGTGCTGGGGGCGGTGACACTTGTAGGGCTCATCGCGATCGCCTGGCCACGAATCTCGTCATCTCCTGCGGGCCTGCTCGGACTCGTACTCCTCTTGGCGGGCGCGCTGGGCAACATCAGCGAGCGCCTGCTCCGCGCGAGCGTGACGGACTACATCGACCCCCTGCGTTGGCCCGCCTTCAACGGCGCGGATATCTTGATCTCTGTGGGCTGTGCAGTGGTTGTCTGGGCTGTGGTCCGGCCCCCGGCCCAGAGCGACAGCCTGCCTCGCGCCGGTAGAGAACCACTGCCGTGGGATGACCTAGGCCGTCACCCCGGAGGGCCTCACCCCCGCTGACCAGGGCGGGTGGGTTTACCGCGACGGAGGTACCCGTGGACAGTCGCACCCCTGGTCGATAAGTCGCGGTCATCGCCTTCGTTACCCTGCTCTTCACGAGCCGCAACGACGTAGGGCGATGACCCGCCCACAAGACGCGGTAGCCGACGAGGCCGGGCCGTCGTTGCGGTCGACGCGGAGTTGCGTGGCGTCCGAGGAGCGCAATGCCCTCCTTGGACGCAGGTGCGGTGGAGATCTTCGAGTAAGGGCAGGCCCGGCTCGTGTTCCGCCCGGTCGCGTACATCGGCCCCGAGCCCCGAGCGATGCGTCCTCGCCACGAAGGCAGCCCCGGAGCAAGATGAGGGTCGCCGACGAAATTCCTCTACCGCAACCGGGCTATGGCAGGATCGGCTGACGCGCTGACGAGTTGGAGTCCTGAGCGAACGCACTCGGTCTCGATCTCGACGCTGGAAACGCCACTGTCGCCCCCCCTGACTAGAGTGCGGTCGGCACCGCGCGGGGGCAGCCAAGGAGCACGCTGCGGGTGACTCCGACCTTCATCACCAGTGGACCCTGGGGGACGAGACCATCGAACGCGCCTTCATGGCCGGCTATATCGGCGACGCCACCGCCGAGCGGTCCCGGATGACGACCACCGGCAAAGCCGGTCACGGTCCGGTCGAGGCAACGGTCGCCTTCGGCGTCGTGTGCTGCGAGCGCCGGCGAGCGATGCTTGCTCCCATCTGCGGGATTCCTTTGGGCGCGGAGACATGGGGCCGCTGTGGCCGGCTGGAGCTCCACATCAGATGCCCGGAGCGCCTAGTCGCGGACCTTGGGCGCGAGGTCTAGATCCTCGTGGGTCCCATCGTCGCCACAGCCTGCGTCGCGGTAGTCCTCTTCGGGACGGCGGTCGGCCTCGGAGCGGCTCAGCAACCCCCGGATCCGGCGCCCGTCGATGAGCGACTGGAGCGGGCGCAGGAGCGGCTGCGAGAGGCACGCGAGAGCGAGCGGGTCCTGACGGGCGACGTCGAAGCGTACGGCGACCAGATCCGCGCCGTCGAAGCGCGCCTCGCCCCCCTGCGGACGCGCTCCGCCCGACTCGAGGAAGAGCTGGCCGCCCTCCGCTTTCGGCTCGGCGATCTGTCGCGCCGGCTGACCGACGCGCGCGAGCGACTCGCCGCGGCGAAGGAGGCGCTTGCTCGTCGCCAGGTGCTGCTCGCCCGCCGCATCCGGGAGATATATGTGCGCGAAGAGCCGGGTCTGATCGTCGTACTGCTCCAGTCCGGCTCTCTTTCAGCGGCGGTCGAGTCCACCGAGCTCCTCCAGGGAATCGCCGATCGTGACGCGGCTCTTGCGCGTTCGGTGTCCGTCTATGCCGACGAGACGCGTCGGAGCCGTGATGCGATCGCGAAGGCCCGCCGCGAGGTCGCAGCCGCCGAGGCGCGCGCGCGGGACGCCGCCGCGGAGGCCCGGGCGGCCAAGGCGGAGCTGGAGGAGCAGCGGGCCGGCATGGCGACGCTCCTCGGGGAGCGCCGGGCGCTCCTGGCCGGGGTTCGGGGTAATCGCGAGGCGCTGGAGCTCGAGACACGCGACCTCCAGGCCCGCTCGGCCCGCCTCGCGGCGAAGATCCAGGCGGCCCAGTCCTCTCCGGCGGCCTCGGCCCCGACCTCAGACACACAGGCGCCGCCGCCCTCCTCGTCGGGTTTCGCGTGGCCTGTAAGCGGGACGCTGACATCGCCCTTCGGACCACGCTGGGGTCGCATGCACGAGGGGTTGGACATCGCAGGATCGAGTGGCACCCCGATCAGGGCGTCAGCCGCTGGGACAGTCATCCTCGCCGGTTGGAATGGCGGCTACGGCAACCTCGTCGTCGTCGACCATGGCGGCGGCCTCAGCACTGCCTACGCCCACAACTCGAGCATCTCCGTGTCTGTCGGGCAGAGCGTCGCCCAAGGCACCGTCCTGGCGGGGATGGGGACGACCGGCAACTCCACCGGTGTCCATTTGCACTTCGAGATCCGGGTCAACGGGGCTGCGGTCAATCCCCTCGGCTATCTCTGAGGCGCGTGCAACCGACCCGGCCGGCGATCACCGGCGCGAACGACCTGCCCCACCCAGCCGGACGATCCCCTTCCCTCCGTTGGCGGTTGCTCTCCCCCCCCCGGGGCGGTTCTACTGGCGTTCCTCCTCCTCGCGGTGGGAGCCGGAAGCCTCTCTGCCCTATCGCTCTCGGACGCGTCGGTGGCCGCGGTCCTCTCGAGTGCGACGAGCCTGTTGCTCCTCGCGTTCGGCTTCGGGCTCTGGCGTCTGCTACCCGGCCATGAGCGTCGGCTTACGTCGGCGTCCAAGGGCCGTGGCCCGGAGTCGCTCGAGCCGGGGTCGGCATGGGGCTCGCCCTGGTCGCGGGCGCGGCCGGGATCATGGTGGCCGGTTCCGCCCTCGACCCGGCCGTGGAGCGGCGCCTCGAGGAGGTCCAGCCGAGCGGCACCGCTCCGTGGCAGCTGGGACTCACGCTCCTTGCGCTGGTCGTGCTCGCCCCGTTGGGTGAAGAACTTCTGTTTCGAGGGCTGATGCTCCGGGCGCTCGTGCGGGTCCTCCGCTTCTGGCCCGCCGCGTTCGTCAGTGCGGCACTGTTCACGGCGGCTCACCTCGATGCATACGTCCTCTGGCCTTGAGCGATATCGGTCTTTGCGACGGGCGTCGCTCTGGCCTGGCTCTATCGTCAGCGCGGCTACGTCGCCATCGTCGCGGCCCACGGCGTCGTCAACGCGGTGGCCTTCGTCGGCCTGCTCGCATCGTCGTAGTGGGGTTGGCCACCGCCCCGCGAAGGCGACCGCGGTTCGCCCACGGGCCCTTCCACGAACCGGACGTGTAAACCCGGCGAAGGTGCAGGCGAGCTCGGTCGCGGTTGGCGTCCAATGCGGCGCGCATGACTTCGATCCGCCGGAGACGAGCCGCGTCTCTCCGGGCGCGCGCCGGTCGAACGGCTAGGGACACCGGCCGCGCCGGTGCGTATGGTCCCGCCCCGTGTCCTGGTTCGAAGCGATCATCCTCGGCATCACGCAGGGGCTCACCGAGTTCCTGCCGATCTCGAGCACCGCCCACCTGCGGATCATCCCCGCCTTCGCGGGCTGGGAGGACCCGGGCGCGCTCTTCACCGCCGTCATCCAGCTCGGGACTACCCTCGCCGTGGTCATCTACTTCTGGCGTGACCTCACCAGGATTACCGGGGTGTGGCTGCGGAGCCTCCGCCGGCCGGACCTGCGCGGTGAGCTCGACGCCCGGATGGGCTGGTACATCATCATTGCGACGATCCCCATCGGCGTCTTCGGCCTGGCCTTCAACGACCAGATCGAGACCGGTGCGCGCAACCTGTATCTGATCGGCGTCGTGCTGATCGTTCTCGGGCTGATCCTGATGGTGGCCGAGATGGTCGGCCGCAAGACGCGCGGACTCGAGGAGGTCACCCGGTCCGATGCGATCTGGGTGGGCCTGGCCCAGGCGCTGGCACTCGTGCCGGGCACGTCGCGCTCGGGCGCGACCATCACGGCCGGCCTGTTCCTCGGCTTGGAGCGTGAGGCCGCGGCGCGGTTCTCGTTCCTGCTGTCCATCCCCGCGATCGTGCTGAGCGGCCTCTACGGCCTGACCGAACTGATCTCCGGCGACGACGACGTGGCGTTCGGCGCGCTCGCCATCGCGACCATCGCCGCGTTCGTCGTCGGCTACCTGTCGATCGCCTTCCTGCTGCGCTACCTGGCGCGGCACTCCACGTACATCTTCGTCGTCTACCGCGTGGTGCTCGGCGCCGTCGTCCTGATCCTCACGGCGACAGGGACCATCAGCTAGCGGCGGGACGAGCATGGACCTCGGAGCCCTGAGTGCAGAACTCGGGCCGATTCGACGACACCGACCCGGTCGGCAGATTCGACGGCCGGCTCGTCGATCGACTAACCGAACTGGTTGAAGCGCGCGAGCTCGCGTGTGATGACCGCGAGCTGTCCACTGGCCACCAGCAGGCCCATCGCTGCGAGACCCGCCCCGGAGACGAGGGACAGGGCGGCCCCGGCGCGGCGGACCCGTCCGAAGACGCCGACGGCCCGGTCGAACGCGATGCTGGTCAGGAGGAACGGGACCCCGAGTCCCGCCGAATAGACCAGCAGCAGAGCCGCGCCACCCGACGGACTCTGACCGGTCGCAGCGAAGGTGAGGATTCCACCGAGGATCGGCCCGATGCACGGCGTCCAGCCGATGGCGAAGACCACACCTGTCAGCGCTCCGCCGCTCAACCGCCCGCCGCGCCCGGTCGCCCACATGAGCGGACGCCACTCGCGCTGCCCGAGACCGAGGCGGGGACCGAACATGATCAGGAGGCCCAGCGCGATCAGGACCGCCCCCCCAACGAGTTCCAGCCCGCGACGCTCGTCCTTCAGCGTCGCACTGGCGCCCCCGATGCCGGCTCCCAGGAGGGTGAACACGAGCGCGAAACCAAAGATGAACGCCAGGGTCGGCGCCATCACGGCGCGGCGCTGATCCGGGATCCGGTCTACCGATACGCCCGACAGGAAGGCGAGATACCCCGGCACCAGCGCGAGGACGCAGGGAGACAGGAAGGACAGGACCCCGCCGGTGAACGCGACCGCGAAGGCCGTGGCGCCGAT